>JAAYWP010000105.1 GCA_012516535.1 Syntrophomonadaceae bacterium
CACCTCCAACCTCACACTTCCCACTTCTCAACCGCCAGGCTTGCGTTTTTGCTTTATTTAAATTAGGAAATCACGACCGAGCAGGGAGATTGGGGTGACCCCCATGCGGTGGACACTTTGGGAATGGTTAAATCCCTTTTTTTAAGCTGCGTGATCGGGGGACAGGTTGGGTGATCAGACCTATTAGGGAGACTTTTACCCCGCGCGGAGAAATCTTTTCTCCGACCTCTATTTCAGCCAGGCTTGCTTTATTGTAGGATTATAAGGGGAATACCGTTTTTGTGGTTCCTTCTTCAGCAACAGAAACCTTTTTCCAATGACCAACGACCAAATTGACCGTTCACCGGGACTGTCCCCCTGCGCGACGACCGACCACTGGGACAGGTTGACTGATCGGGCCCAATCGGCGGGACTGTCCCCCCGCGCGATCACCCAACCTATCCCGCCGCGCGACTCAAGCAGTGAGTCAAAGTCACCGTCCCCTTGACTCACTTGACTCACTTGACTCAGTCCCCTTGACTCCCATCCCACCGGCTCAGCAAACATGCCAGGCGAACAAAAATGCGTGAGAGAATTTGCTCTCCCACGCATCATATCATAGATCCAGGCGGAGATGAATACTGCTGGATTACATATTAGAAACACTGGTGTTTGTGCCTGGATTTATATTCTGCCGCAATGCCGCAGTGTAGCAGCGTAGCTGCGTATTTAGATCACAACATTTGGTGCATCTATTCTGTTAATTAGCCTGCATCCTTTGCCGCTGGCGCCAATACCTAATATACCGGAGTGCATGTCTGTCCCTTCCCAGAATCAGGTCCGCTGCAAGCACTCCCTCCTTAACCTTTGCCACATCCACAATCGGACAGGTAGCCCCGGCAGCAATAGCGATACCCAAGTAAACCGTATTGATGACATCTCTCCCAGGCAAGCTGAAAGACACATTGCTTGCTCCAAGGGTGATATTCACTCCGTACTTTTCCTTGAGCTGTCTTATTGTTTCTATCGTAGTAACTCCCGCATTACTATCTACCCCCAGTGATAGGGCTAAACCATCAAAGACTATATCTTCAAGGGGTATATCGAATTTATCACATCTATCAACAATTGTATCAGCAATGCGCATGCGTGTTGACACATCCTGAGGTATCCCTTTTTCATCCATCGGCAGTGCTATTACAGCGGCACCAAAATCCCTTACCAGCGGCAGTACCTTTTCCAGGGACTTTTCTTCCCCATTTACTGAATTGATCAGAGGCTTTCCTTCATATACTTTAAGTGCTGCTTCTAAAGCTGCCGGATTTCCGCTGTCAATACATAAGGGAACATCCACCTCATTCATCACCAGTTTTACAACTTCAGGCAGTAATTTTACTTCATCCACCTCAGGAGTTCCCACATTGACATCCAGCACATCTGCCCCTGCTTCCACCTGCGACTTAGCCTCAGCTAAAACAAAATCGAGATCACCGTTAGCCAGAGCCCTCGCCATACTTTTTTTCCCGGTCGGGTTTATCCGTTCACCGATAAACGTAGTTTTTTTATCGCTGATAATGAGGGTTTTATCTCTGATCGATATTTTGGTCTCCATCTCAAACCTCCATAAATGTCGATGCTACCGGACGTTACCATGTCCAAGCCCATAACCAATTATAAGCCATGCGCTCAAACATCTCCCAGGGGCCTTTGATCAGTTCTTCATCACCATAGATATGGCCAAGCTCTGCTTTTTTAACTTCCCAAGGAGTAATTACCCCAGCCTTGGGGGGTTTCCAGCCGGCAGGCGGGTTAGGGTCGCACTGAATTTCGAAATCTGTGCGGTCGCTGTACCTTCCATATTCCAAAGTAGCATCGATCATCGCTCTGTAGTTTTCCGGCTTTGCATCATAAGGAATACAACAACCTCCGTTCATAATAAAGCCACCATCTCTGCCTACGACCTCACATAGTTTTCTCACCCGTTCCCGAATTTCATCCGGAGTGCCTAAAATCAAAAGAGAGTCAGAAAGCCCGCCAGCTATACACTGACAGTCGCCGAAGTCAGCTTTTGCTTTAAAAATATCCCCAGGGCCATCTATATCACATAGCACCTTGCCTTTAGGGAGTTCCCGCATGTGGTGCCAATTGGGACTCCAATCCCCTTCTAAAAAGGCCCTTATTGTGTAGCCTGCATCTATTAACATCAGCATTGCCTTTTTCAATGATGGCCAGTAAAAAGTGTCGAATTGTTTCGGTGACAGGAAGGGGTGACAACCTCTGTGCAGCGGCATAAAGATTGGATAACGTCTTAAGGGATCTGCTGTTGCAAGAGCCGCATTAACCATATCGGGAATAATAGCATCACAAGCCTCCAGTACCTTATCCGGTCTGCGGTGAATATCGGTCATGATCCCTTTAAGGCCGCGCAGCCCATCTGCCAGCATATCAAACGGAGCCAACATTACTCCAACCATAGGCTGCGGCATTCCCAACTCATTCTGCAGATGGAGCGCCCGTTGTTTCATTGCCCCTGCCAAATACATTTGTGCCATTCCAGCTTTCAAGAAAGCAACATGGGCACGCATAGAGCCCGGCTCTTTCAGTTCATTAAAGACACGGGGCAGTACTCTTTCTAACAAAAACTGCCCAGGGTTGGAAATGAGCAGATCATACTCATCTGCCTTCATTCTTTCCCCTTCAATAAATTGGAATTGAACATCAGGCGGCAAATCCCTCCCTGGAAGCTTGTACATATTATAACCGACAATATCGTGGAGAGGACCCCAAATCCGGCCGCTGCGTAAGGCATCTACCTCTGGAAAATCCTCAACAAACTTTTTATCGGCTTCCATCCATTTACTGCTGTCATATACAAACTGCTGCTTTGTCAGACCACTGTATGTTTCTGCAAAATAATTGGCACCTGCTGCTATAGGCACACGATCAACAGGAGCAAGTGCAATAGCTCCTTGGTAACGCTTGAGTCTTTCTTCAAAAAGCTTCTTTTTGTCTTCCATCATGATGGCCCTCCATTCTATTTTTCTCGCTTACCAGAGAGTATGTTTATCAGCAGGCTGCCATTTTTCAAAACGGCAGCCTGCCGAAAATTATTAGAAAATTATTAACCGTAAACCTGTTTGCTAATGTTTACACCGGTCACTGCATCAATTGCATAATAGTCAGCGCCGACAAATTCTCTTACCTGTTCATTACATGGGGCACCACCGATGATTACTGTAACCTTGTCCCTTATACCGGCATCTTTCAAAGCATCAATAACAGTCTTCATTTCTGGGTAGGTAAAGCTCAGCAGAGCACTCATCCCCAATACTTTAGCACCGGTTTCCTTAACCTTTTCTACAAATGCTTCTGTTGGAACATCAACACCTAGATCAACAACTTCAAAGCCCGCTCCCGTTAATAGTGTTGCCACAATATTTTTTCCGATATCATGAATATCTCCCTTGACTGTTCCCAGCACTACAATACCACGGGACTCTGCTTTTTGGTCCGACTCTTTCAGATGGGGCTCTAATTCGGCCATAACATTTTGTAATATTTCCGCAGAGAAAATCAGCTCACTCAGGAAATAAACTCCATCTTCAAAACGCTTGCCGATACCTGCCATCCCTTCATTGCATTCCTTGATAATGTTCATCGCCGGTTCACCGGCATCCAATTTCTGTTTTACCAATTCCATAACCTGTTCCTCATCAAGTTCTACAAGTGCCTTTGCTAGTGCAGTAAGTTCTGCCATCTTAATGGCCTCCTCTCTCATTTTTTATTTTTATAAGATCCAACCGAATGTCCAGTTGAAAGCCATGCGCTCAAACATTTCCCACGCGGCCTTGATCAAATCTTCATCACCCATAATCTCGCCAATCTCTTCTTTTTTGACTTCCCACGGTGTCAATACATGTCCTTTAGGCGGTTGCCAGCCTTCAGGGGGATTAGGATTAATTTGTACCTCATATTCTGTTTTGTCCCCGTATCTGCCGTATTCCATAATCGCATCGATCATTGCCCTATAGTTTTCTGGTTTCGTATCATATGGAATATTGCAACCACCGCTGATTATATAGCCCCCGTCTTTGCCGACAGTCTCACATAAGAATTTAACTTTCTCCCGGACATGCTCTGGTGTGCCGACGGTCAAGTCCGAATCAGTTAATCCACCGGCAATACACTGGTATCCACCGAGATCCTCTTTGGCCTTCACAATATCCCCGGGACCATCGATATCCAGGAGCACCTTGCCCTTGGGAAGCTCTCTCCAGTGATGCCAATTAGGACCCCAGTTCCCTTCCAGGTAAGCTCTAACTGTATAACCGGCATCGATCAGCATCTGAACAACCTTCTTCAGCGGCGGCCAATAGAGCTCTTCAAACTGCTTGGGAGACAAGAATGGGTAGCATCCACGATGCAGCGGCATAAAGATTGGATACCTGCGCAGAGGATCAGCTGCACCAAGCACACTATTCACTAATTCAGGAACCAGTGCCTCACATGCTTCCTGAATCTTCTCAGGCCTCCGGTGCACATCAATCATGATACCTCTCAGCCCTCTCAATCCATCCGCAAGGGCATCAAAAGGAGATAATACTAGACCCATCGTTGCCATCGGCATACCCATTTCGTTTTGCAAAAATTCCGCCCTGGCTTTCAGCATATTGTTCCAATACATCTGAGCCATTCCAGCCTTTAAAAAGGCCACATAGGAACGGGCAGAGGTGCGGTCTTTTAATACATCGAAAACACGGGGGAGGTAGTATTCGAAAATAAACTCCGCCGGGTTCCTGATCAGAATGTCATATTCCTCCGGCTTCATTCTCTCCCCTTCTATAAACTGAAACTGTACATTAGGCGGCAGGTCCCGACCAGGGAGTTTGTAGGTATTAAACCCTAAAATGTCTTGGATTGGACCCCACACCCTGGTTGTTCTCAAAACATCGGTCTCCGGAAAATCCTCAATAAATTTCCTGTCCGCCTCAATCCATTTGCTGGCATCATACATATACTCCTGGTGGTTAAATCCGCTGTATACTTCGGCAAAATAATTGGAGCCAGGAGCTATAGGGATACGGTCTGTAGGCGCTAAAGCTATTGCCGCTTGATAGCGCTTTAACCTTTCCTCATAAAGAGCTTTAACACTATCCGACATTCACAAGACACCTCCGTAAATTATTTAACTTGCCTCACCGCAAGGGGCGACCTTAGTTGAATAAACCGAGCCCATTCCAGTATGGAACAGCAACTAAAAGAGCGATTATACATGCTACTAAATACACTAAACCATACATGGAGATCTGTTTCGGTGTCCATCCTTTATCACCGATGATTGCTTCACCGACTAAAGCAAACATGTTTTGATAACTCATAAAGAAACAGTTCCCAGCCATAACAAATAGGGTAATCCAAACCAGCGGATCGATTCCATAAGTTGTTGCTATCTGTGGCAGAATGGGTATCAGTATAGCCATTGTGGGTATTAAAACTGCGATGTCAAGGAATCTCCAAATAAACAAGATGAAGATCATAGCGAACACAAAGAGCCAACTGTTTCCGGTGATAGGACTGAGCAGTGGCACCAAGACACTGGCTAACCACTCGGAAACGCCTGCACTTGCAAATATGGTCCCCAAACTCATAGCAACACCGACAAAGATCACCAGGTCCCAGCTGATACCGGTACTCAAATCCTGAGTTTTTATTACCCCTGTTGCGGTAAGTGCAAATAATGCGCCAAGGCAGGTAGCAGCATCAGGGATCTGGTGAATTTGGCTGGTTGCAAAAAGCACAAAACAAAGTGCTAATATAACGGCGGTTGCTTTTTCTTCCCTACTCATTGGCCCTAGTTTAACATATTCTTCTTCAAACACTTCTTTGGATACAGAAATGCTTTTTTCCGGTTTTAGGACAAAATATCCGCCAACGATCAGCAGCACGCTCATTATTTCAATCGGTAATAATGCAACCTTGCTCCATGTACTAAATGTGATGACACCCTCCAAGCCCGGAACCGCATTGTACATACCCATTACAATGGGCCCCCATAGGGCGCCGGTTAACCATCCCGTACCCGGCAATAAAGCCATTGCCCAGGCTGTCAAAAGAATCAGTGCCCTTCCTTTAGAACCTTTTTCTAACTGACAAACCTCAACACAACTCAGCGCTAGAGGCATGACTATAGCAACCCTGACTGCGATTGAAGGGGTTGCAGCGGAAAGAAGCAGACCTATAACTACCCAAGCTAAAATCAGAGTGAAATAAGAGGGTTTAAAAGATTTAATCACTAGATAAGAAAGACGCTTACCGAGTCCTGTCTTAACTAAAACAAAACCAAAAAACAGAGCAGGTATTAGCACCCAGAGAGCAGAGCTGGTAAAGCCTGCGAAAACAATATTAGGGGAAATTCCATAAAAAAGGCAAATCATTAATAACAAACATCCGGAAACTGAAAATGGAATACCCCATGGCTTGAACACCCATAAACCTATAGCAAAGATTAAACCCATTAAAACCTTATGTCCTAACGGGCTTAGAGAGGGAGCCCAAGGGTTAAGAAAACCGACTAATAGACCTGCCACAAAAAAAATCAGAAAGAAAATGATCTTGAGATCAACAGCTGGTTTTTGCACAGCGACAGTTTCACTGCTCAATTCTTGTCCCCCTTCCTTGATAGATAAACAATTGCTTGGTAAAACTTAATATTCTTGCCTGGCCGCCATTACCCCAAACCAAAAATCAGGTACTTACTGATAAATCTTTGATTATAGGCACCCCCACCTTTCGATATAAGTTTAGCAGGTTACTTAGTTTTCTTTTGCGGATAGTGTCGTGTTTGTAGGTTTGTGAATTTTATGTTTATTGATATTGGCTATATGTATAGACATGTTACGGAAAATAATAAGTTTTTGGCAGGATTAGTACGGGATTAGTGCAGGATTAGTGCAGGAATTAGTACGGAAATTAATATAGTGACAGTATATACATATATTACATCGTATATATGTATATACAAGTGTTTCGAATAAAATATATCATGATTTAAGATGCCTGTCAATAGGTCTCAATCATTTTTTTTCCTCGTTGGCAAATAATCAATTACCTATTTCTTCAGGCTATCTGCTATTCGCTCAAAAATATCCAATGCCATAACACCGTCATTGGACACATAGTCAACTCCTGTATACTTCCTGACCTGCTCATCTACAGGATAGCCTCCCACCACAACAGTAACTTTCTCTCTGAGGCCGGTCTCTTCAAGCAGATCAACTAGCTCTTTGACATATCCGATGCAGAAGGTGAGCAGCACACAAACGCCCACGATCCTAGCACCTGTCTCTTCGATGGCTTCGACGAATCTTTCCGGGGGCACATCGACACCTAAGTCATAGACGCTGTATCCTGAGGAACGAAGAAGATAGATGACTATATTTTTACCCAGATCATGGATATCACCTTGAATGGTGCCCATGATCACTTTAATACCGTTATGGGATTCTGTGCCGTTTTTAGGGAAATGGGGTTCAATGATATCCATAACCTCTTTAAATATAGCCTCAGACATAATCAGATCTGAGAGATAATACTTCCCCTCACTGTATTTTTTCCCTACGATCTCTACCCCTTTTCTGCATTGTTCTACGATATCAAAAGCTGTCTCTCCGTCTTCAATCTTCTTTCTCACAATATCTATCGCTCTATCCTCTTCCAGGTTAGCCATGGCATCAATCAAATCATTACTCATAACTGTCCCCCTTCAGCTATTCTTTGATATCATCGATATTCCAACCTTCATAACTAATCAGTTTGTAGCGATCACCGCGGAAAATGGATTTTCCCCAGGCGATAATTTTACTGTCTGCATCATAGATGGTTTGGACCATAAAAAAGACAGGTAACCCAGGTGATACACCCAGCACTTTGGCTTCTTCTTCAGTGGCTTTCGAAGCCATTAATACTTTTTTCGAACTTGATGGGATACTATCACTGTGGGCTGCCGCTAACCTCGATAAAAGAGGGTCTTTCAGCTGAGATTCCAAAATAGGAGTTTGTTTTGTATAAACCGTGTACTTTGTCTCATAAGCAAGCGGTTCTCCATTAGCGGTAATCACAATCCTGAAATAAAGGCACCTGGTGTTGACGGCTATCCCCAGCCTTTTGGCCAGTTCCTCGTCAGCCTTGATTATTCTGGCCTCCAGCAGCTCGGCATGGGGTATCATACCCTTTTGCTTGATCTCATCATAGAAATTGTTAAGGTTGAACACAACCTTGTCCAGGCGCGGCCGAGCTACAAAAGTGCCTTTTCCCTTTTGTGTGTAGACCATACCTGCAGCTACCAGTTCAGAGATCGCCCGCCTAACAGTCATACGACTGATGCCGTATCGTTCAGCTATCTCCATTTCTGTCGGCAAAGCATCTCCCGGTTGCAGTTGACCTTGACGGATCTGTTTTTCGAAATGCTTAAAGAGCTGATAGTAAATTGGAATGATGGATTTTTTATCTACTACTTTATCTGTTGTCATTTCTCACACCTATAGGATTTGTCTATACATTAGGATAACATAACTCAACACTACTCGCAATAAAACAATCTGGAGAAAACGCGGGAACACGGTGCCAGGCTTGCGTTTTTGCTTTATTCAGCAGGTACGGTACCGATTAGCACTGTTATTATCCAGGTACCCGGCTTGCGTTATTCTTTTACTCTCACTTCCAACCTCACACTCCCCACTTCTCAACCGCCAGGCTTGCGTTTTTGCTTTATTCAACAACAGATTACCTGATCAGACGATCCGATTTTGTTGCCTATGTCTTCATCGAACAAACTTTTTTCAGACTTCTGACTTCTGGCTTCCGACCTCTATTTCAGCCAAGCTTGCTTTATTGTTTTAATGATAAAAATTTCAGCGGACTGCCGGAAATCACCATAACAGCCCGCCCTGTTCAGCTTACCTACTGCGACCTTTAGCAATAGGTTCCATATTTTCTAGTAAAATCTGCCCAAACCTTTACTAACTCCGGCTTGGCTTCATCTAAGACAGTGCTAGAACCTAGAATCGTTCGTGTAAAAATATGATTCACCTGAAATTTGGCTTCATCTAAGACAGTGCCGATTACCGACAACATCAATCAATTTTTTCGCGTACTCTTTGACATCCTTATCTGCAGGGTAACCCCCCAATACAAAAATTCCCCTTCTCTAAAGTCTGTTTCAATTAATGGAACCGATACTAAAGGCAAGCAGCAATAATACACCTAGCCTATCAAATTATTAGAGGCAGAGGTGGAGATCGTGGAGATGGGCCTACACCTTATACATCTAGCTTATTGAAATATTAGAGGGGCCAGCCATAGAGACTGACCCCTCGGTCGGCATTAGCCAGTCAAATTGAATTGCTGTTCGGGTTCAACCTTTCCTGCGGAAACACAGAAAGCAACCTTTGCCAAGTCAAACTGAATCACAATTCGGGTTCAACAGAGTCCCCTGCTACTAACTCAGACACAGGCACCTGGATAATTTCCCCTGTTTCCAAATAGCGCACCTCAGCCTCATCACCTTCCAGATTCTCGATCCATACGGGAGCACCGTTGTACAGCACCTCAACCACACCTAGTGATTCAACGATCTGCTGCGCTTTTTCCGGCTCCAACTTCTGCACCCCTTTTTTTACGCTTATGATTCCCACCTTTCAGAAAAGTATCAGTGCATGGGTGTGACAAGGGGGGTGTGACACGGGGACGGGGGTCGCGTCACATATGTGTCACGGCAGTGAGTCAAAGGAACCGGCACCTTGACTCGGCCACCTTGACTCGTATCGCAAGCGTCAAGGGTGAGTCAGAAAAACGAAACCACCGGGCAAGGTACTTTCCCGGTGATCGATCTGCTGCTGGCAGCAACCTGTACCCTGATCGCGCGAAGGGGCTGTCCCGGTAATCAGCCCGATCACCCAACCTGTCCCCGTGCTCGCGCCGGTGATCGGCCCTCACTCTGGCTCACTCTCGTTGTCCAGCATTTCTTCTTGTCCCCGTGATCGCGCCGGTGATCGGCCGGAGTGAGTCAAAGTCACCGTCCCCCTGACTCACTGGCTCAGTGAGTCAGTCGGGGCTGTACCTTCTAAATAAAGCAAAAAAGCAAGCCTGGCTAAAATGGAAGTCAGATGCCAGAGGTCTGAAGTCGGAAAAAAACGGCCATCAGTAGTTAGAAGCCGAACGTAAGAAGTCTGTAGGGTTGACTCACTAATTTCAATAAAGCAAAAAAGCAAGCCTGGCACCGTTAGGGGAGCATTTCTTCTAAGACCTGGCCCAGTTCTTCGATGGCTTTACCGTAGCCGGCCCAGTCACCGGCTTTGAGTGCCTGTTGAGCTTGCTGATATAGCTCATTGGCCTTCTGGGCAAGGCCGCCGGTTCCTTCAGGTTCCCCTCGCTCATCACCGGTTTCAGGTGCGGGGGTACCATCCTCATCAGTGCCAAACATCTTATTCAGGGCGCTCCAGAGATCCCGCTCCATGACCACCCGCCCGTCATAGAAAACGATCACCCTGGTCAGTTCGGGCATGGCGCTCTCCTTTGCCTGCAGGAAAAGGGGCTCCACATAGAGGAGTTTTCCCCCCAAGGGTACAGTGATCAGGTTGCCGCGAATCACCTGTGAGCCGTGCTGGTTCCAAAGGGTGAGCTGGCTGGAGATATCAGCATCCTGATCGATGCTGGCCTCAACCTGCATCGGGCCGTAGGCGTGGATATCTTTGGGGAAAACATCCACAACCATTTCACCATAATGTTCCCCATCACAGCGGGCAGCCAGCCATGCCACAGCATTATTACGGTTCACAGGTGTAAAGGGAAGAACCAGCACAAATTCCTCTTTTTCCTCACCAGGGAGCTTCATGATAGTATAGTAAGGCTCCATCTGCTGGCTGTCATCTGAAAACTTCTCATGGGGGATGGTCCATTCATCCTCCCTGTTATAAAAGACCCGTGCATCTTTGACATGGTATTCAGCATAAACCTCAGCCTGCAGCTTAAACAGATCCTCAGGATAGCGCAGGTGATTCTTGAGCGCTGCAGGCATATCAGAGAGCGGCCGGTAAAGATCTGGGTATATTCTGCTGTAAACCCCGACCAGCGGGTCTTCAGGGTCACTTATATAAAAGACGTATTCACCTTCATAGGCATCCACTACCACTTTTACCGAATTGCGCACATAGTTGATCCCGTTCCTCATATCGGAATAGGGGTAATGGCTGGCTACAGTATAGGCATCTAAAATCCAATAGATCTTGCCCTCTGCCACCACTGCATATGGATCATCGTCAAATTTGAGGTAGGGAGCAAGCCTGACAGCATCCTGCACTGTGCGGTTATAGAGGATGCGGCTGTCAGAGGTGATTTCATTGCTCAACATAATGCGCATATCTTTGAAATGCAAAGCATACATAAAACGCCGCCAAGGAGTGAGTTTAACCCCACCATTGCCCTCATAGTTGGTGTAGATGTTCTTCTCACCTGATGGATAGTCGAACTCACCGGCTTTGGTATTGACCACAACAACATCCTTCGTCAGTTCCCCAAAATAGATCTCCGGCCTGCTGACCTCAATTTCCGGAGCCGCTGCCTCTGTAGGTATATTTTCCAGCAGATAGACTGGCCTGCCTTCTGCTGTCACCTCATTGACCGGGCTGGCCACAACTCCATAACCATGGGTATACTGGAGGCGGCGGTTCACCCAGGTGCGTGCCCGTTCAGAGAGTTTCTCCTGATCCAGTTCCCTTACAGAGATCATCAGCTGGCGGTAGTCATCACCAATGCGATAGCGATCAACATCTACATCATGGAAACTGTAATAACGGCGCAGTTGCTGCATCTGGTTGTACACCTGCTGGATGGGGCGAAAATCCCAGAGCCGTAAATTGTTGAGAGTGGCACGGTTTTCCTCAATGAGATCTTGGCCCTCACCCTCTGCTGCTTCTTCTGTTACCACATTTACAGTTTTAACATTTTCTAAGCCATATGCCTGGCGTGTAGCAGCTATATTATGCTCAATATAAGTCTTTTCGCGGCCGAATTCATTGGGTTCCACCTGGAACTTCTGCACAACAAAAGGATAAGCCCCACCCAAAAGCAGTGATGCACCCACCAGTACACCAATACTGGCGGCAATCGGGATCACCTTTCCACGAACAACACTGATAAACACCACAACAGCAGTCAGCAGAGCGATCACAGCCAGGATCTTCAGGGCAGGTATACGAGCATGGACATCTGCAAAACCTGCGCCATAGAAGGAACCTTGGCTGCTGATCAGCAAGCTGTACATGGTGAGATAATAATCCCAGGCCTTCAAAACCAGCAGGCCTGCAATCAGCACAGCCAGGTGCAGTTTCACAGGGGAGAAAACCCGCCAGCCCCCCCTTAAAAATTCGCTGGAGGCCAGCAAAAAATATCCCAACCAACAAATAAAGAGAGCGATAACCAATGCAGAGGTAAATGATGACTGAAGCAATTCATAAAAGGGCAGTTTAAATATATAGAAACCCACATCTTTACCCAGTATTGGGTCTGTGCTGCCGAAGGGAAGAGCATAGATAAACTTCTGAAAAACTTCCCATTGTGAGCTAAGGCCTATGGCGATCATCAGAGCCAGCAGAATGCTTAAAATACTGAAAAAAATCTTCCCACCCTTTGAAAAAGCCAAACGGCGGAAGCGTTCGAAAAACGCCGCATGAGGATAGTTGCTTATATCATAGACCTGATAAGGTGGCACTGATCGCCGCAAATACCAGAAATTAAGCTGGAAAAAGGCAAAGAACACGATAAAGACAGCGGCGCCCACCACAAAGCGGGTCAGATTCAGCGTCCAAAATACATTGCTATACCCAAGGGAAGCAAACCACATGTAATTGGCCCAAATCCCAGCTACAGCGCTCAGAATAATCAGAGCAAGCACCAGAATGATTAAGAGCTTAAACCTTGTTTTCCTCGGCATAAAACCCTCCATTATTTAAAATATAACTTGCATTTAAGAATATTTAAGAAAATAACTTGCATATGCACAAATTATCTTGTATCATTATAGAAAAGAAATCTGTCAGGGAAATGAATCCCCTAAATTTCACTACTTTATACTTATAGACCGCTTTGCAAAATCCTGCAACAACATCTCACCGTTTAATGAAAAAGATCCAAATCTTATTACCAAGCTCAACAAAACACCCCTATTTGGAAGCCCTTTGGAAGTGCACACTCACCAAAAATGTGTAACTCAGCAGCCCTACTACACCTATTAAAAATACCTCTCATGAAGGGAGGAATAGCATGTCTTTATTGATGAATGAATATCGTGATGAAGAACTTTGCGCAGATTGCGGCGGTAAATGCTGCTATGTTTACGGCCCCCCGTACAACATGTCTCCCCAAAAGCTGCATGAAGACAAAGACCGGATTTATGGCGGTGGCCGCCGCGAGGAATATGGTGTTGATCCACTGCCTGAAAAAATCCACCCCCATGCCTGCGAATATTTAAGTGAAAAAGGATGTATTATCCCCTGGGAAAAGCGCCCGCCACTCTGCAAAGACTTCCGCTGTGGGCTGTGGAGGGACATGGTGTACAGGAGGTAGTGAGTCAGGGGGACGGTGACTTTGAGTCAGGGGGACGGTGACTTTGACTCACTCTTGCATGAGTCATGAGTCAGGGGGACGGTGACTTTGACTCACTCGGGAGTTCTTCACCTGGGCTGTGACAAGGGGACGGGGTTAGTGTCACAAATGAAGCATAGGACGGTCTTTTAGCAAGGGGACGGGGGCCACATCATTGGTGGTCGGTAGTTAGTGGTTGGTGGTTAGTCGTTGGTGGTTAGACGTGTTCAGTGTTCAGTCAGGACATGGGTAACAAAAATGGTTCAAGAGATAGGTTACACTCCTTTACAATCAGTGGATACCTGTATCCAGCAAGCTGGTTAACCGGATAATAACTTCAGTGTTAATCGGTGCCACACCTTCTAATAAAGCAAAAAAGCAAGCCTGGCTGAAATAGAGGTCGGAAGCCAGAAGTCAGAAGTCTGAAAAAGTTTGTTCGGTCAAGACATAGGCAACAAAATTCGATCGTCTGATCAGGTAATCTGTTGTTGAATAAGGCAAAAAAGCAAGCCTGGCACCGAGGGTGCTGGCACCGATGGGCGCTCGAGGGTGCTGATCGGTCTGTTCAGTTGTTAGGGTCGTCCACTTTGACTATAATTATTTATGATGATTTCAAAAGGAGAGGTTGAAGATGGACGACTTCGGCGATCTCTTTGCGAAATTATTTGAAAATCCCGATATGGAGGTCCGTAACTGCGAGAACTGCAACAGCGGTATCAGAACTAAAGAAGGCCTTAAATGCTGTATAAATAAAAGGGATGAGTGTATAGGAAACGGAGAGTATAAATACTGGAGCCCGCTGGTGGTTATCGGCGATGAGTTAGATGAGTTAGAGGAGTATTGATATGTGACCAATTGGCCGATCGGGTAGGGGGAACAGTCCCGCTGATCGGCGGTTGGAAAGTCCGGACGATCGGCCCGATCAGTCAACCTGTCCCCCCGCGCGATCAGGGGGACAGTCCCTCCGATCGGTTCGCGAGCACCCAACCTGTCCCCCTGATCGGGACCGACCACCTAACCTGTCCCGGTGATCGGCCCATTTGGTCGTTGGTGGTTAGTGTTTGGTCGTTGGAAAACAGCCGGCAATACACCCCGGTGTTAACCACGGACAGGCTGTTAAATAAAGCAAAAACGCAAGCCTGGCTAAAATGGAAGTCAGATGCCAGAGGTCTGAAGGTCGGAAAAAGAAAGTAGGTTACAGTTGTAAGAAGTCAAAAGTCTGAAAAAAGCTTGTTCGGTCAAAACATAGGCGACTAAATCCGATCGTTCGATCAGGTAATCTGTTGTTGAATAAAGCAAAAAAGCAAGCCTGGCACCGAATACGAATAAGGGCAAACATAAAAAGGGTTGTCCGGTTGGACAACCCTTTTTTGTTAAGGGAGGCTGTATTATTAAGCAGAAGGTGTTTCGCCGACTGCAGCCTTTGCTCTTGCTTCTTCTATCAGTTCAGCCCTTCGGCGTTGTTCGTCATCTGCGATGTGTTTGCTGAAAGTGCGCCATATAGAGAAGAACATCATAACCATAAATATCATGAAGGGTAGTGCACCGACAATTGACGCTGTTTGCAGGGCAGCTAGGCCTCCCGTAAGCAACAGAATCAGAGCTAAACCGCCTTCGAAGCAACCAAGCAGAATGCGCAGCCAGGTTCTCGGGTTTTCATCACCATAAGAACAGTACATACTGACAGTAAATGTTGCCGAGTCTGCTGATGTGATGAAGAAGATGGCGATTACCAACATCACAAGAATTGACAATAATGTGGTTCCAGGCAAATTCTGTAACAGTCCGAAGATGGGGCTCGCTACACTGGCATCTAACATCGGTTTGAAATCGAAAATACCGGTGTGCTGCATGAAGAGGGCATTACCGCCCCAGACACACATCCAGGTGGCACAGATCAGTGTGGGAACGATCAAGGAACCCAAGACAAATTCTTTGACGGTCCTGCCCCTAGAGATACGGGCGATGAAACCTCCCACAAACGGTGCCCATGCGATCCACCAGGCCCAGTAGAATATCGTCCAGCCGCTAACCCATGCTCCGTCATTCAAGGCATTGGTCCAGGTACTCATGGGGATAAAGTTCTGAATCATATCACCCAGGCCTGTTGTTAAAGCATTCAGAATAAAGCGAGGATTGCCTAATACGAAAACTGCAACCAGGAGAAAGCCGGCTATTACCAGGTTTGTGTTACTAAGAAAGAGAATGCCTCGTCTGATACCTGTTACCGCTGAGATGATGAAACAGGCAGTAAAGACAATCACTAGGATACTGTAGATCAGATTTGTTGCAGGAAACCCGAATACAGCATCTAAACCTTCAGCAACCTGCATAACTCCCAAACCCAGAGATGTGGCTACACCTAAAAATGTAGCAAAAATAGCTGTAAAGTCAGCCACAGGCAGCAGCCAGCGCTGTTTCCCCACCAGCGGTTCAATAACTGCACTGACAAGGAAGGGGCGTTTCAGGTTATACGCAAAATACGCTAAAGCCATTCCCGTAATAGCGTAAACCACCCAAGCGCTCATTCCCCAGTGGAAGAAGGAATAGCGCAGAGCGATCCCCACTGCTTCATCTGATGCTGGCTCACCTACAGGAGGTGCAAAATAATGGCACAGAGGTTCGCTGGTTCCCCAGAACACCAGTCCGATACCCATTGCAGCTGCGAAGAGCATAGCAAACCAGGCCATTGTGGAAAATTCGGGTTTTTCGTCTGCGCCGCCCAATCTAATATTGCCAAATTTGGAAAAGGCGATAATAAGCGCAGCAATCACAAACAAGAAGACTACTAATAAAAATAACCATCCCAAGTTTGCAGTGATCCAGGAAAGCGCTGCGTTCATTGCAGCATCTAACCCTGATGGAGATATTACTCCCCAGAGTACCAGAGCGCCGATAATAATGGTGACAACGAGTAACATTGGCTTATCAATGCCTTTTTTCTCAGGTATAGATTCCAATGCCCTTTCCCCTTTCGTAATGTTTTATAAACCTGCTGCTCCAGCATAAACTCCCGAAAACATTACCGAAGACAATAAATGATGATACCGGGGTTTTTATCGAGCGTTAAATCACCCCCCAACAGCGATAAAATTAAAATATGGCAACACATGTTATAAATAGATAAAGAGCAAAAACAGTGCCAGGAGATACAGGGGAAATTCGGGGTTTACGATGTTCACGAGGAATACTGTTATATATATTATTGGGGGGTAATATGTATATGGGCATCATTTAGTGGTATGAACTCTGAATAGAGCATCAATTTTGCATGCCAACAAAATAGGCACTGTCAATTTTGTTTGCAGTTTTTTTGCAGGGAGCATATCTCCTGGCACCCATTGCTGCTAGCGGTTACTCAAGTTTGCCTTCCCTGTATGCTGTCAGATAATTAGAACAGTAATTGTCCCGTCCCATAAGGGTCTCAGCTATGATAATGTTTGCCATCATCTCTTTATCCAGCGGGTTTATGATCAAGCCATCAAGACCGCGGCTGATAGCCAATACTGCAAAATTCTGATTTATTTTCTTGCGCAGCGGCAATCCATAGGAGATGTTGGATAGCCCGCAGATGGTGTGTACCCCTTTAAATTTTGTCATAATCCCTTGGACAGCATCTAAAAACTCCAAACCGTAGGTGTCTTTGGTAGATACCGGTTGGACCAGGGGATCAACATAGATGTTATCCAGAGGGATATTGTTCTGCACCAAACCGTTAATCAGTTTATCAGCAATAGCCAACCGCTGATCTGCTGTTTCCGGCATGCCTTCATCACTCATACAGAGCGCCACCACTTTAAGATCAGTTCCGGCAAGAAGAGGTATCATAGCCTCATAGCGTTCTTTTTCCAAAGAGATGGAGTTGATCATGGCTGTTCCCTTGTGTACAGACAGAGCCTGCTCAATAGCCTTCGGATCAGGGCTGTCAATACAGCAGGGCGCATTATCAGTGGCTTCCTGTACAAGCTTCACAAGCCATGTCAAATAATCGGCCTCTTTACCAACAAAGATACCTGCATTAACATCAATATAGTCTGCTCCAGCTTCCCACTGGTCCAGGGCTATCTTTTTAATCGCATCAGCATCCTGTGCTTTGATGGCTTCACCGATAGCTTTTCTGCTCGCATTAATCAATTCTCCGACGATCAGCATATCCGAATCCTCCTTTTAAATTTAAAAGGGATATCATCAGCAATTAGCAAGATCTACAAAGAACTTTTCCTTCTTTTCTTCCCTATGCCATTCAGGACGCCCAACAGCAGTAATTTCAATTCTTGATTCAATATAAACCTTATCTTCATCATCTAATGCTCCTGTGGCGTAAACATCTTCATGATTAACGACCAGTTCAAAATCTTTCGCTCCTGCTTTTTGTGCTGCCATTGATGCATGCTTTTTCCCATTCTCCAAAGCGTAATCAATAGCTTCCTGCAGGTCCTCAAAGTATTTTCTCTCCCAGGGGGCATGCACCAGATAAGTTCCATCTTTTTCTCCCGGTTTGACCAACACTTTGACCGTCTCCATGATCTTTCCGGTTGCTGCTCCCACTGCATTGGCCACTTCAGCGTGCTTAGGGATAAGCAATTCGGTATTTAGTTTTGCAGCCACTTCAGGCAGCCAAGAGGAAACAGGAGCACCGATACCGATAATGGGCATCTTCAATTTATATGAACTGTCAAATTTTTGGTCATCAGCAGGTGATAGTGCTTTATCGATCAGATACATGACAGCAGGGTCATCTTTTAACCGTATATCCTGTCCTTCATAGCTAACCAAGCTCTGCAGGCAGGTATAACAGAGCTCATTGACGATCTTTTCAACGGCCAGCTCAATAAAAACATCACTGCTGACACCCATCCGCTGTGCTAAGATCTCCACACCTTTGATCGCTGCTTCCCTGTTCCACTGGGTATAGATGCCTTTGGCATGCAGAATATCAGTAGGGGTGACAGATATCCTGGCTATCACACCCAAGTTAACCAGACGCTGCAGGTCCAAGAAATTAGCCTCTGTATCCAGACGCTGGGTTAGATAGTAAAGACTGTGAGGCCCTTCTTGTAATACTTCGATCACTCGTTCTTCCATTTCGGTGAGGGTCTCAGCAGCTGATGGTTGTTTGAGCAACATAAAGCAGTCGGTAGCCTGGGCAAACAACAGGACATAACTTTTTTCAAAATTGATGCCGAGTTCATCCAGCAGGTGCGGATATTGTTGTGCCACCACTGACAAGGGCCAGACCCGCTGGGGGCCTACTTGGATTTTCCACTCCATGTCTAACTGTATATAGCTGTCACCGCCCAAGCCATAGGTATAGATCTGTGCCGCTTGCACCCTTGTTAGCCAACCGCCAACAGATGCCCCTTCCTGGTTGATGAAAGGAACACCGTTTTCCAAAATTGCAATATCTGTGGTGGTTCCTCCCATATCTAAGACCAGTGCATCAGGGGTATCTGTCAGAAATGTCCCTCCGATGATGCTTGAGGCGGGCCCGGAAAGGATGGTTTCAATGGGTTTTTCCCGAGCCAGGGCTTCGCTCATCATACAGCCGTCACCCTTGACCACCATAATAGGGGCCTCAATGCCTTTCTCCTGCAGCACAGTTCTCACAGATTGAAGCAGTTCATCTATGATGGGAATTAATTTGGCATTGAGCACTGCAGTGACCGTTCTCTCATTAAAGCCCAATGAAGTGGTAAGCTGGTGGGCGCACACCACAGGAACACCTAAAATGTCACGGACCATTTTCATGACGATCAGTTCATGTTCCGGGTTTCTGACGCTCAAATATCCGGAAATAGCAACAGCATCCACTTTGCCTTTTAACTCTTCAATTGCCCGGCGTGTCTTCTCCAGATCCAGTTCTTCCCGGGCCTGCCCTTTGATATCATGGCCTCCTGGAAGAACTGAGAAATGTTCCACAGGTAATGTGCCAACTGGCTCATGTCCGAGCATCAACAGGCCAACTTCACATCCACGCCCTTCCACAATAGCATTGGTGGCCAATGTGGTTGACAAAGAAACAGCACTGATGTCCTTAACTTTTTCAAATTTTAAGTTGTTGATGCAGTTGCGAATACCGATGGACAGATCTTCACGGGTGGTTAATGCCTTAGCTTTACTCAGTATGTCCCTGTTCTCAAGGTCTACAACCACCCCATCTGTGTATGTACCACCGGTGTCAATCCCCAACACCAGTGACATTATTCTCGCCTCCAGCCTAATATATCAGAATCAACGGCTGCCTGTTGTTAGACAGGCAGCCCGTTGATTACCTACAGAATATTAATCATCCTCACCAGGCATATGGCCAACAGCGTTTTCAACAATATGCCTTATCTTGGCTACCACATCTTTTGGCAGCGGTTCTGGTTCGTGATAATTGATAATGTCACGCACTTTTTCGTTGGCTGCCTCTCTTAATGTTTTCCCTCCTGCTTTTTCCCAGATTTCCCGGGCAGCACGGCTGATCAGCTTTGGTTTGAAGTTCCCATAAGCGTCATACATCGCATCCTCTTCATCATCGAAATCAAGGTAATCGTCAAATTCACCCTTGAAATTACCGCCAGGGCCAACACGCTCGATAACATCCAGAGCCAGTGAGTCCTCATCAACACGAATACCATTGGTCAGCCTTCTAGCCATTCCCAGTATCTCGTCACAGATCACGACCAGGTCCAGGTTGGAGGTGGTTCCCTGTTCTGCATATCCGATATCATGGTTCAGGTTGGCACCTGACATGTTGGTCATAGCGATAGAGATGGCAGCTTCAATTCCAGCCTGCTCGTCGATAATACAGGAGTCTGTACATCCACAGGTACCGAACATGGGGATTCCCAAATAATGTGCCACATCTGCTAGAGCAGCAAGCATCAGTGACAGCTCAGGTGCTCCGTAAGAGAAGATGGTAGTTGTCATATCCAAAATGGTGTAAACTCCACCCATAATAAAGGGGGCGCCTTCCCGTGTGCACTGGCTGAGTACTAAACCGCTCAAGCTTTCACACAAGCCCTGCACCATAACCCCGGCTAAGGTAGCAGGAGCAGTTCCACCGGCCATAATACATGGGGTATAAATAGTAGGCAGGCCTTTTTTGGCACCCATCACCAGTTTCTGAGCTGCTTCCTTGCAGTGTACACCAGGGGAAATAGGCTCTGCATAGAGGCAGATAAATGGGTTCTTGCGCAGTTCTTCCTCGCCGCCCGCTACGATCTCTGCCATCTTGATGCAGTCTTCCTGACCCCACTTGTCAACACAAACTGTGATGATCGGTTTATCTGTGTTCAGAACTTGCTGTTCAAACTCATGCCTGTCTGAAATTAGCAGAGGCACATCCTGAACGATACCCAAAGACATGGCGTAATCGATATTGGGCAGAGCATCTAAGACCTTGGTAGCCCAGGCCACAGACTGCCTGGTGGCACGATGCCTTTCTCCGGTAAAGGGGTTTATGGTAAATGGTGTACAGGGTCCAGAGCCAAAGTAGGAATTATACCCTTCCACAAAAAGCTCTCTGGCACCGGTGCGGCTGTTGCAGAGTACAATATGCTTTTGGCAGGTTTTTAAAGCCCGTTCAGTGATATCTGCAGGTATACGCACCCTTGTTCCCTCTACCCAGCAACCAGCCCTTTTCATTATCTCCAGGGATTCTTTGTCGTGGAAGTTGGTTCCTGTACGCCACATAGCTTCTTCTGCAGCATATACAAGTTCCTGGCATTGATCAGGGGTTAAAACATTCATCCTGGAAGTTTGGTTAGCCTTTAGGTTGGATCTGATAGTCAACTCCAACACTCCTTTCCCTGTAAGATTATTTGCCTAACAACGATTTGCATAGATCTACTGCTGAAGCTGCATCTGGTGCATACCCATCTGCACCCACTTCATCGGCAAAGTCCTGGGAAATAGGTGCGCCACCAACAATAGCTTTTACATGCCCTAAACCTTCTTCTTTCATCAGTTCAATGGTGTCCTTCATATGCAGCATAGTTGTTGTCAGCAGTGCCGACATGCCCATAATGTCTGGCTGATGTTCTTTAATAGCTTTAATAAAGTCTTCTGGTGATCTATCAATACCGATGTCGATAACTGTAAAGCCGCGGCTTTCCAGCATAATTCCCACCAGGTTTTTACCGATATCATGCAGGTCACCTTTAACTGTACCCAGTAAGACCTTACCTTCAGAAGGCATATCGGTTTCTGCAATCAAAGGCTTGACCATTTCAATGCCCTGGCTCATGGCCTTGGCCGCTACCATTACTTCAGGAACGAACATTTCGCCGTTCTTAAATCTGACACCGACTACATTCATACCTGCGATTAAGCCTTGATTGATAATATCCAGAGGAGCAACCCCTGCATCTATAAGCTCCTGGGTCAATTTCTTTGCTTTCGCCACATTGCCACTGATAACACATTTGGAGAGGTCTTCTAAAGTTGCCATTTAAATAACACTCCCTTTCTTATTGATTGTTTATTTATAGAGCCGCTTCAGCTTTCTCTATTATTTCCTTTAATTTTGCCAGCACATCATCTGAAAGTTTTTCCGGTTCATGGGTCTGCAGGATGCTCTGAGTTTTTTCAGTTGCCCGCTGTCCCAGAGACTTAGAGCCAGCTTCTGTCCAATCCTTGATGCGGTTTCTGTTCATGAGGGTCGGCCACCAGAATTCCTTACGGAAATATTTCAGTGTGTGTTCTTCTCCCAGATAGGTGCCACCTGGCTGAACAGCGTCGATCACACCGCGAGCTAATCTTTCTTCATTGACCTCAATACCTTTGATGATCTTCCTGATCATACCTATAATTTCATCACCGATAACCAGCATCACCAGTGAGCCTGTTAATCCGTACTCCAAGAGCCCACAGCCCTGAATCAGATTAGTGCCTGCCAGTCCCATATGCAGCAAGGAAAATGCTTCTTCCAAGCCCATCTGGGCGTCGCTGATTTTGCTGTCGCTGGCACCGGCAAAACCAAAACTGGGGATCCGCAGATAGCGCAGGAGATTGCTCATCCCTGTCCCCACCAGGCTCAACTCGGGAGCGCCCAAGGGGAGCATGTTGTTTTCTTCATCATTGATGGTAAAGAAGCCGCCAGCAATAACAGGTGCCCCCTGGCGGATCAACTGGCTGAGCAGCACTCCCACCAAAACATCTGCCAGCGCTACTACCAGTGCCCCTGCCGGTTTGACTGGTGCTGTTTCCCCTAAGATCAGCTTTGTATTATAAATAAATGGAACTCCATTCTTTGCTGCAAAGATAACTTTAGCCAGGGTTTCATCTGAATGAACCAGTGTTCCGTCAGCATCGATCCAATATACGAAGAACGGGTTTTTATTCAGTTCCCTTAAACTGCCTGTTATAGCCACTGCCATATCCAAAATAGCCTGAGCCTGTGTGACACCATGAATATACTGAATAATCGGCTTTGTCGTATTGGTCAGCAGTGCTTCAAAAACATGCAGGTCCGCTGCTGCCTCTTTCACATCAGTTGGATAACCGTTGCTGAGGACAAAATCGATGTTTTTCAGTGCATCACATACAATAGCAGTCGCTGCAACATCATCTTTAACAGGTTTTCTTCTTTCACCAGTATTGGGATCAAGTATAAAAGAATTACCCTGTCCCGGTCCAAAATAAGAGTAGGTTGTTTCCACCCTTAATGCCCGCTTACCGTTGCGGTCACATAGAGTAACCCGAGAAGGAGCGGTTCTTGTAGCCCATTCTACTAATGTAGATGGGATCCTGACCCTTGTACCATCCACCCAGCAGCCAGCTTTTTCAAATGTTTCCCTGGCCTCTTCGTTGAGGATTTCAACACCTGTGCGTTCCAATAACTCCAGAACGGTCATAAAAATTTCTTCACACTGATCATCACTGAGCATTTGCCAGAATATAGTTTGGTTTACTTCAAAGCTTGCCCGGGTGAAATTACTTCTTGTTGTATGCATTGAA
>JAAYWP010000106.1 GCA_012516535.1 Syntrophomonadaceae bacterium
GTGGTCCGTGATGCGGAGATAGCCATGGCTGCCGGAGGTGTACATGCTATGCATGATGCCACAGAAGGAGGGCTTGCCCGGGGGCTCTGGGAGGTTGCTGAAGCCTCAAAAGTGGGGCTGCTGGTAGAACGGAAAAAGGTGCCTCTTCCTCAAGACATACAGGCTGTCTGTGGGCACTTCGAGCTGAATCCCTTTGAAATCATTAGTGAAGGCACACTGGTCATTGCCTGTGAACCGGCTAAAGCTGATGCTATCCTAAGGGGATTCAGTAAGGAAGGGATTGACGCCGCAGTGATCGGAGAGGTGGTTCCCTTATCTCAGGGCCGCTGCTGGGTCAATGAGGATGGGACAAAAGAGGACCTCCTGCCTCCACCTGTGGACCTGTTCTGGGAAGCCTTTGGCAAAGCCCTGGCTGAAAAGACTTCTGGCTGATTTCACATAAGAAAAGGAGTGAGCAAAATGCTTTGCAATGTGAGCCTGCAGGTTTTACCAAGTGTTCCTGATGAGCAACTCTATCCTGTGGTAGACCAGGTCATCGAGTTGATTAAAAAATCAGGGGTGAAGTATGTTGTCGGCCCTATGGAAACCACCATGGAAGGTGAACTCCATCAGCTGCTGGAGATTGTGGAAAAGGCACAGGAAGTGTGCTTAAAAAATGGAGCGAAGCGAGTTGTCTCTGTAATTAAGATCGACTACAAAGCCGGCGGAGTGACCATTGATGAAAAAATCGCGAAATATCGCTGATCTTGGGGCACCGCTACTGTTTATAGTTTCGCTGTTAGTGCTGTGGGAGCTATTTGTCAGGTTGGGAGAGGTGCCTGAATGGATTCTGCCAGGCCCCTTACAGATACTGAAGACCTTTGGCGAGACACTGCCATTAATGCTGAACCATACCCGGGTCACCATGATTGAGTGCCTGGTAGGTTTTGGGATCTCCATCATCCTGGCCTTTGTTATCGCTCTCCTGATGGACGAGCTGCCAGTGGTGAGGAAGGCTTTATATCCATTGTTGGTTACCTCCCAGACCGTGCCGATTGTCTCTGTTGCTCCGCTGTTTATCATCTGGTTCGGTTATGGGATTACGCCAAAAATACTGGTGGTTATCCTGGTCTGCTTTTTCCCAATAGTGATCAGCCTGTTGGGGGGATTGGCATCGGTAGATAATGATTATCTTAAACTGTTCAGGTCAATGGGGGCATCCAGAATGGCTATCTTTCGGATGGTCAAGCTCCCCCTTTCCCTCCCCTCCTTTTTCTCAGGGCTGAAGATCTCCGCCACCTATAGTGTGATGGGGGCGGTGATCGGGGAATGGCTTGGCGCTAAAGAGGGGCTTGGCAACTACCTGACCCTTTCTCAGCGTTCATTTATGGTGGACCGGGTTTTTGCCGCAATTTTGGCGATCACTGTTTTGAGCTTACTGATCTTTGCTGTGATTGTTATCTTAGAAAGGCTGATCATTCCCTGGAACAGGCTGCAGGAATAAAGATTTAGAGGAGGACGAGCAAATGGAGGTTGATTATTCCATCTACCTGGTGACAGACAGAGGGCTATTACAGGGCAGGGATCTGCTTACTGCTGTGGCAGAGGCAATCGAGGGAGGTGTCACCCTTATTCAGCTCAGAGAAAAGGAGGTGTCCAGCAGGGAGTTTTACCAGATCGCCTTGAAAGTTAAGGAGCTTGCTCACTCCAGGGAAGTTCCCCTCTTGATCAATGACCGCTTGGATATTGCGCTGGCAGTGGATGCAGATGGCCTGCATATCGGCCAAGAGGACCTGCCTCTACAGGTTGCCAGGAAAATCTTAGGGCCTGACAAGATCATCGGTTTATCGGTGTCTAATCTAGAGGAGGCCGTGCAGGGAGAAAGGGAGGGGGCGGACTACCTGGGAGCAGGTGCTGTCTATCCCACTACCAGCAAAGATGTGTCCGAAGCTCCTATTGGCCCTGATGGTTTGAAAAAGATTAAGGAGGCTGTGTCTATACCGGTTGTAGGCATTGGGGGAATTGGCCTTGCCAACATTGAGGAAGTCAAAAGGACAGGTGTCGATGGTGTGGCTGTGATTTCCGCTATCATGGGTGCAGCTGATATTAAAGATGCTGCCAGAAAATTGGCAGATGCCTGGAGGCGGTCATGAAAAGGGTGTTTTTTCTCGATTTCGATGGTACCATCACCAAAACAGATACCTGTTTCTTAATGGTCAAGACCTTTGCCGGAGAGGGCTGGAAGGAAATCGATGAGATGTGGGAGAGAA
>JAAYWP010000107.1 GCA_012516535.1 Syntrophomonadaceae bacterium
ATTGGAGCTGTTTTGGTAGTGACAGCTAAAAAAGAAAGCTGATTTTTCTGCAGTCCATCCCTTCTTGCTCTTCTCATTGTGCTGCACAGTGGAACCCCTGTGAAAGAAAATAATTCACAGAGATGATTCTTCTTTCTGACCACAGCTATGACCACAGATAGTATAATTAGTATATAAAATCAGCATTAAAGCTCTGAACGTTCTGAAGGGCAGTTTGTGATCTTGGAGCAATGATTTATTAATCGTAGACACAGCCAGATTAATTTTAGAAACGGAGGCAGAGCTATGCGCATTATTTCCCTTGTACCATCCCATACAGAGATCCTGTTTGCTCTTGGACTTGGTGATCAGGTTGTAGGTGTAACCTCCCATTGCGATTACCCACCTGAAGTGGAAAAGATCCAGCGGGTGGGATTATTCGGGAATCCCAATATTGAAAAGATCCTTTCCCTGCAGCCGGATCTGGTGCTGCTGGACAGCCGTCTGCAGGGGAGATGCAAGCAGGAGTTACAAGAAGCAGGTGTCGAGGTATTTGACTTTTTTCCTTTTACCTTAGAGGGACTATTCACCGGCATGGAGAGGCTCATCAATGTTGCAGGTGGAGAGGATGATGCCAGGCAGGTGGTTGATGAGCTGCGTATGAAAGCTGATCAGCTTATCAAAAGGGCAAAGCAGCATCCCAGCAGGAGGCTTATTTTTGTTATGGGGAGTGATGTGCTGGCTACTCCTGGACCGGCATCTATGCAATATGGAGCATTATCTGCTCTAGGACTGGAGCTGTACCCTGTTGATTTTCATATCTCTTATCTTCCCCTTAGCTGGGGTGATGTGGCAAAGTTTGATCCCGAGATCCTGCTGGTCTGCGGGAGGGTACCCGGCAGAGAGGAGCAGAAACGCTGCCCGGGCTGCAGCATCAAAAACCGTCCCTGTGCCCGGGATGTGGAAGAAATATATCATGTTGCAGAGATCGCCGATGTGAAAGCCGTCAAGGAAAGGAAGGTTTTTACTGTCCCCTGCACTTTCTTCTGCCGCCCTGGTCCACGGCTCCTGGAAGGAATGGAATGGCTGGTAGGGATGTTGGAGGAAGATCATGTACAAAATTATGATCATCGAAGATGACATCACCATTGCTAAAACCATCAAAGAGCATCTTGCGCAATGGGGTTATGATGTGATCTATGTTACCGATTTTAAAAATATTATCGAGCAGTTTATTCAATTTGATCCCCAGTTGGTTTTGCTTGATGTGATGCTCCCCTTTTTTAATGGCTATTATTGGTGCAGTGAAATCCGGAAAATTTCTAAGGTGCCTGTGATCTTTATTTCATCAGCCGGTGAAAATATGAATATTGTAATGGCCATCAATATGGGTGGAGATGATTTTATTGTCAAACCCTTTGACCTGCATGTGCTTACTGCTAAGGTAGGGGCGCTGCTGCGGCGTACTTATTCTTTTCAAGGCCAGGTGAATGTCATTGAACACAAGGGTGCGGTTTTAAACTTAAGCGATGCGACCCTGACCTATCAGAATGAAAAAATAGAGCTGACGAAGAATGAGTATAAGATTCTGCAGTTGCTGATGGAAAACATAGGGAAAGTGGTTCCGCGTGAGGAGATCATGCAGCGGCTCTGGGAAAGTGATGATTTTGTTGATGACAATACCCTGACAGTTAATATCACCCGGCTGCGCAAAAAGTTGGCAGAAGCAGGGCTTCATGATTTCATTAAAACCAAGAAGGGTCTTGGTTATCTTGTGGAGTGATATAAAGGATTTTTCATCTATATTAGGTGCCTATCTGAAGGGAAAGAGGACAGCTGTTGCTGCTGTTCTGGTGTCCTTCGGCATTTTTTTATTAGTTTTTTCCCTCTACTCCCTGCCTTGGGAGGCTGTGAGCTATGCCTCTCTCCTGGCAGGTGTTTTTATTTTAGTGATTGGGATTATTGATTTTGCAGGGTTTTACAAGCGGCATATAATGCTCAAAAAAATGGAGAACAGCATTACTGTCACTGATTATCTGTTCCCTACTCCAAAGGACCTGATTGAAGCTGATTATCAGCATTTAATTAAAATGGTCGATCAAAACCGCACAGAACTTATCAATCAAAAAGAAAAGGCCTTTGCCGATATGGTGGATTATTACACTACTTGGGCGCATCAGATCAAAACACCTATCGCTGCTATGCGGCTGCTGTTGCAGTCAGAGCAGTCTGAAACAAATAGTGAACTTTTGGAGCAGTTGTTCAAGGTGGAACAGTATGTGGAGATGGTGCTGCAGTATCTGCGACTGGAGAATATGAGTTCTGACTTAGTGATCAAAAAGCATTCACTTGATGATATTGTGAAACAAGCGGTAAGAAAATACTCAAAACTCTTTATCAGTAAAAAGATCAAGCTGAATTACACGGATTTAAATTATGATGTTTTGACCGATGAGAAGTGGCTGGTTTTTGTTGTAGAACAGATACTGTCTAATGCCTTAAAATACACCAGTGCCGGTGAAATCTCCATCTATATGGATGATGAATTACCTGACACACTGGTGATCGAAGATACAGGGATCGGCATTGAAAAGGAGGATCTGCCGCGGGTTTTTGAAAAAGGTTTTACAGGATATATTGGACGGGCGGATAAAAAGGCGACCGGAATTGGGCTGTTTCTCTGCAAGCAGATTTTAAATAAACTGTCACACACCATTGCCATTGAATCTGAGGTCGGTAGTGGCACTAAAGTGAAGATCGGGTTTGATGATGCTGAGATAGCTGCGGATTAAAGGAACCTTACCAAAATGTAAGCTTGGAAGAGAAAATGTAAGCCAAAACGATGGCTGGTCATTTTCTCTTTTTGTTACTATGGGTGCAGAGAAGGAGGAATGACCATGCCGCTGTTAGAGGTGTATAACTTAAAGAAAATTTATACAACAAGATTCGGTGGGAATCCGGTTCAGGCCTTGACTAATGTGACCTTCTCCATTGAGCAGGGTGAGTTTACCGCTGTTATGGGTGAGTCCGGCTCAGGCAAAACAACACTGCTCAATATTATTGCAGCCCTTGATAAGCCCACAAGTGGTGAGGTCTTTTTGAATGGGAAAAATATTGTATCGATTAAGGAAAAGGAAATTTCAGCTTTCAGACGGGATAATATAGGTTTTGTTTTTCAGGATTTTAATCTGCTTGATACCTTTTCTATCAAGGATAATATTTTTTTACCCCTTGTTCTGGCAGGGAAGTCATATGAAGAGATGATTGAACTGCTGAAACCTATTGTGGCAAGGCTCAAGATTGAGGATATTCTTGAAAAATACCCATATGAGGTCTCCGGTGGCCAAAAACAGAAAACAGCCATCGCCAGAGCTCTGGTAACGAAACCACAACTGATTCTGGCAGATGAGCCCACCGGTTCTTTGGACTCACGTTCTTCCAGCGAACTATTACATCTGTTTAACGAAATAAATAATGATGGTCAGACTATTTTGATGGTTACACACAGCATCAAAGCTGCCAGCTTTGCAAAAAGAGTCCTCTTTATCAAGGATGGAGAGGTGTTTCATCAGCTTTACAAGGGTTCAATGTCCAATGAAGAGTTGTACCAAAAAATATCAGATACACTCACCCTGATCGCCACAGGTGGTGCTCACAGTGAATAGATTTTTTTATGCAAAGCTTGCTGTCAATAACATAAAAAAGAATGCCCAGACATATATTCCCTATCTGTTGACCGGCATCGGTACAATCATGATGTTTTATAATATGTCTTTTTTGGCAATTGCAAAAGATATAGGCAGTCTCAGTGACAGTGCACAATTAAGATCTTTATTATCCTTTGGAGCCGGGGTAATCGCTGTTTTTTCAGTGATATTTCTGTTTTATACCAACAGCTTTTTAACTAAACGCCGCAAAAAGGAGTTTGGCCTGTTTAACATTCTGGGTATGGAAAAGAAGCATATTGCCAGGATTATCTTTTGGGAAACCCTGTTTACTGCAGTGATCAGTCTTGGAGTGGGGCTTGCGGCAGGAATTCTCTTCAGCAAGCTGATGATTCTGCTGCTCTTTAAGATCATTACTTTTAAGGTGACCTTTGGCTTTGAAATACCGATTGTTGCTGTCATTAATACATGTGTTTTGTTTGGCGGGATTTTTTTACTGAATCTTATTTATAATGTTTTTCAAGTGCACCTATCAAAGCCGATCGAATTATTAAAGGGGAGCAGTGTCGGTGAAAAAGAGCCGAAAACCAATTGGCTGATTGCCATCATCGGTGCAGTCTCCCTGGCTATCGCCTATTATATTGCCCTGACAACCGAGTCTCCCTTGGCAGCGCTGTTTCTCTTTTTTGTTGCTGTTATATTGGTCATGATAGGAACTTATTGTCTGTTTACTGCGGGTAGTATTGCGCTGCTGAAAATGCTGCGCAAGAATAAAAGCTATTATTATCAGTTAAAACACTTTATTCCCGTTTCAGGCATGATCTATCGCATGAAACAGAACGCAGCTGGGCTTGCCAACATCTGCATCCTTTCTACAGCAGTGATTATCATGCTTTCCACAACTGTTTCCATGTATGTAGGGATGGAGGATCTTTTACGCACCCGCTATCCCAGAAATATTTTGGTGAGCGCCCGTAATGTTTCAGATGAGCAGGCGAACAAGCTGGATGCTGCCATTGAAAAGCATACACTCGAGGCTGGTCTTATTCCGAAGGATGTTATTCGCTATCGCTCAATGAGTTTTGCTGTAAGCCAAGATGGGGCCAACTTCACCTCAGACCATTCAAATAATTTTGCTGCCGGTAATATTGCGATGGTGGTGTGTCTGACAGCTGATGAATACAACAGAATGGAGAATAAATCCGTGTCACTGGACAGAAGCGAGGCGCTTCTCTATACCCTGCAGGGGGATATACCCGGTGATACTGTAAACTTTAATGGCTTTGAGCTATCCGTCAAAGACCGATTGGCCTCTTTGGAAACAGAGGACAAAATGTCTGCTTTATTGACCAACAGTTATTTTCTGATTGTGGCTGATGTTGATACTATCAAGCAGATATATAATTCACTAAGCGTTAATCAGGGTGATATGGGTGAGCTTTCCTATTATTACGGTTTTGATGTTGCAGCTGACAAAGAGGCCCAAATAAGCCTGGTCAGCGCACTGCAAAAAGCTCTTAAAGAGATTAATGCAGATTGTTATGTTGAAGGAGCAGAAAGCGCAAGGGCAGGCTTTTATTCCATCTATGGCGGCTTGTTTTTCTTAGGTATATTCTTAGGTTTGTTGTTTATTATGGCTACAGTTCTGATCATCTACTATAAACAGATCGCTGAAGGCTATGATGACCGGGAGCGGTTTGAGATTATGCAAAAGGTGGGTATGAGCCGTGACGAAGTTAAGCAGGCTATCAAAAGCCAGGTCTTGGCTGTGTTCTTCCTACCTCTTGTGGCAGCGGTAATTCATATTGGGTTTGCCTTTAAAGTAATAACTAAAATGCTTGCAGTATTGAATCTTACCAATGTGCAGCTTTTTGCCGGCTGTACAGCTTTAACTATCCTTGTTTTTGCAGTTTTCTATGTTATCATCTACGGCCTGACTGCGAGAACTTATTATCATATTGTGAGCTAGGGAAGCGCGGGGACGTTCTTTCTGCTTCCCCTATTGACATGGTAATTTAAATGGTTTATTTTGTGCATAAACACAATAGGGAGAGATTGCTGCTGCTGGAATTAAAAATCCTTGTGGAAAATCAGGTTAACAGAAGGGGCCTGCTCGCTGAGCACGGATTGTCTATGTTAATCAATATAGATGGCTTTTATGTGCTTTTCGATACAGGTCAAACAGGTGTTTTTGCTTATAATGCTGAACAGGATCAGATCGATCTCCGGTGTGTAGATCTGGTGGTTTTAAGCCACGGACATTATGACCACACAGGAGGACTCCCGGTTTTCTGCCGGCTTAACAAAGATGCACCGGTCTATATACATCAGGAAGCATTTTATGAAAGATTCAACAGCTCCCAGGGGGAGCCTTTGGATGAAAATATCGGTATTCCCTGGGTGCGGGAAAATATGGATGATTTTAAACACAGGATTAGAACCCATACAGAACCGGTTCAGATTCAAAAAAACGTTGTATTATCAGGTGAAGTTGTTAGAACTGTGCGCTTTGAGGATGATAGCCCTAATTTTTTTTTGAAAAAAGACGGAAAACTTGTTGCAGATAGGGTATGGGATGAGCAGTTCCTGCTTGTGAAAGGGGAGCAGGGTATCTATATTTTCGTTGGCTGTGGCCACCCAGGCATTATCAATTGTATTAAATCAGCAATGAACCTTTTTCCAAATGAAGAAATAGCCGCGGTCATAGGGGGTATGCATCTTAAAAATATTGGAAGTGCAAGGCTGGAGGCGACCATACAGCAATTCATGGAATTGGGAGTAAAAAGAATTGTACCGCTCCACTGTACCGGACCTCATGCTGTCTGGGAGATGAAAAAGGCTTTAAAGGAAAGAATTACTTATCTTGTTTGTGGAGATGAATTGGTTTTGGAAACCTAAATTGATGATTGACAATTAGAGAAATCTGTTGTATTATTATAATGTGCATATGCACAAAATAAAATGAGGGAGCTAAGGGCATGCCGAGACGAAAAAAGTGCAGAAGGGTAGGGTTTATTCCATCTAATCAGCTTTTTTATCCGCAGAACCACAGTGAAGAAGAGGTCACCCTTCAAATAGAAGAGGTTGAGGCTATCAGACTTTCCGATCTGGAGCAAATGGAGCAAAATGAAGCAGCAGAGATGATGAATATTTCTAGAGGGACTTTTCAGCGTATTATCAAATCCGCCAGACAGAAAGTCGCTGATGCGCTAATTAATGGGAAGACGATCCATATCGGTGGTGGGCATTTTGAGCTGGCCGAGGGCGGTCAGGGTATGTGCCGCCGCAGAAGGTTCAGGGGCGGAAGAGGATAAAAGGAATTGTGGAGCAAAAATGGTCAGATCAATTTTAAAGGAATTTGATAAAAAGGAGGTGGAACACATGCCTAGAGGAGATGGAACAGGGCCAATGGGAATGGGACCAAGAACAGGTAGAGCTATGGGTTTCTGTGCAGGATATCCTGTACCCGGCTATATGTCAGCCGGTTTTGGCCGAGGCTTTGGTAGAGGCAGGGGATTCAGAAGAATGTTTTGCCACTGGCGGCCGTATTACGCACCCTATGGTTATTACCCGGCTGTTCCCCAGGCCCCCCAAGCTGTAGATGAAAAAGAAATGCTGCAGAGGGAGGCTCAGCTGTTGGAGGACCAGCTTAATCAGATCAGAGAGAGACTAAATCAGCTGGAAAGTGATAAATAACAGCAGATGTTATAACCCCAATGCAGCATTTCATGGAAAGCGCACCTTACCCAATTGATGTCAGCTTTCCTGAAAGATGATCGTAAAGGCTTTGTTTAAGGAGCACCAAAAGTAATTATGGTGCTCTTTTTTACTAGGGTATAATAACATTATATTTAATATTTATTTGATTGAAAAGAGAGGGGTTTCATGTCAACAAAACACTGACTAAAAGCCGGCTGAATTTGATGCAGAAAAAATAAAGCTGAAAAATAAAAAGCAGCGGTTTTAAGTGCCGCTGCTTTTTGAGCAGATCTGATAACACTCTGTAGGCCCTGAGTGTTTTTCATCTTAGATCAAACACTTTTACTAAAATGATTATGATTGTTACCGCTAAAAGCTGCCTGTCCCCCTTTGTTATTATTTTCACAATCCCGCTGATACTGTGTGGCCGATAGTAACCAGCAGCGCTCAGGGAGATGGTGAGATCTGAAATCCAGGTGGGTTGCCGTTTTTTTGGATGAGTGTCGAAAATTCGAAACCTTATTCCGAAAAAGCGGCAGGTCCATGTAGGGCACACACTACCTCACGAACAGCTAAAGCGGATCAATGGGAATAGGTGTATAGCTGGATTATTTAAATGGATCTTTGATTCCCATTTTCTTCAGCGTGTATCTGTAGAGTAGTTCCAGATCATCGTAGGGGAACTCCAGATGCACTGTTTGTTCATCTTGATCATCAACTGCGGTATCTGCAGGCTCTTCTGCTACAGGTGTTTCAATGGTATTTTTATGTTTTTTACTCGGTTTGCAGTTGTTGATATCTTCTGCGGTCAGGGCCATATTTACATTCCCACCTCCTTTGCTGAGATTATGCCTATAATGTGCAATATTTCACAATCATTTAGGCGCTATTAATAGATAAGCAAAACTTGTGCCAGTTATAGCTTAAGAATAGAAAGTTTACAATTAGATGGTGTGATCCTGCAAACTATTTTCTCAACGACTCTATTGTCATCGGTTATCTGATCTGTTAAAATAATGTTCACAAAAATGTGCACAAGGGTGTTGGGGATGAATGATTTTTATCGCATCGGTGATAAACTCATCAGTATGGAAAAGCTTAACCGTTTGATGGATCAGATCATCTCACTGCGCAGTCAAGGAATTTCTCAGCAGGAAGTTGCAGAGCGCTGTAGTGTTGACCGGAGTTTTGTCTCCCGTTTGGAGGGTTTGGGTGCTGTGCGCAGAGGGGCAAGCATAGCTGTGGTCGGTTTTCCTTTGAAAAATAAAGAGGAAATTTCTTCTCTGCTGGATGAATTGGCTGTTGATTTCAGGCTGATCATGACCAATGATGAGCGCTGGCGTTTTGTCAAAGAAAAATCAGGGCTGGAATTGTTAAATGAAATTATGAGCCTGGTGTCTAAGGTGAGGACATATGATGTGGTTATTTTAATTGGGTCAAGGCAGCGCATTAAGTGGTGTGCCGCCCTTTTGGATAAGGAAGTTTTGGGAATAAATTTGGGGGAATCACCCCTTAATGAAGATAAACATGTGGAACCTGAGCATTTGCGAGAATTGATCATTTCGGCACAAGAGCGCTGAACAACCGCTATTTTTATTCCTGTGAAAGTGAGGATTGTTTATGAAAAGGGTAGTGAGTGTGAGTCTTGGTTCTTCTAAGCGTGATCATAAAGTAGAGGCCGAGTTTTTGGGGGAAAAATTTGTGATCGAACGGATCGGCACAGATGGGGATATGGAGCGGGCGATTGAGGTGATCCGAGAGCTTGACGGCAAGGTCGATGCCTTCGGTATGGGTGGGATCGATCTGTATCTGGTGGCCGGCAACAGACGTTATGCACTCAGGGAAGCCAAAAAGATCGCCGCAGCAGCGGAAAAAACCCCGATTGTTGATGGCAGTGGTTTAAAAAATACATTGGAGAGAAAGGTTATTGAATACCTCCAGCATGAGCTGGGATGGAATTTTAAGGGTAAGCGAGCCTTGGTGGTTTCCGGGGTGGACCGTTTTGGAATTGCTGAGGCTCTCTGGTATGCGGGTTGCAAGACTACCTATGGAGACCTGATCTTTGCTATGGGAATTCCTATACCGATCCGTAGTTTATCAACTCTGAGATTTTTGGCCTATACATTTCTTCCTATTTTGAGCCAATTGCCTTTCAAGTATTTGTACCCCACCGGGGAGAAGCAAGAGACGGTAACTTCAAAGTATGACAACTATTATCATGACAACGAAATCATCACCGGAGATTTTCATTTTATCAGAAAATACATGCCTCCAAAGCTTCCGGATAAGATTATCATCACCAACACAGTCACCAAGGATGACCTAGAACTCCTCCGGGAGAGGGGAGTAAAGGTTTTGGTGACCACAACACCTGAAATGCAGGGCCGTTCCTTTGGTACCAATGTTATGGAGGGTGTTTTGATCAGCCTGCTGGGGAAAAAGGTGGATGAGGTCACACCTGAGGATTACAGCAGCCTTTTGGAACAACTGCAGTTGAAGCCCCGTGTTGTTTACCTGCAGGATGAGCAGGAAGCAGGGGTAAACTGATAGGTTTGATAATGGCTCGGTAAAAGGTTTATTAGCCAATTGTAGTGTAAAGATTAAGGAGTAGCTGAAGATGAACAAATTTGCATTTATCATACACCCCATTGATTTGGAATATATCACAAAGAATATTAAGGTATTAAAATTTGTGCCAGGTAGGGTTGCTGAATGGATTGTGAGCCGTTTCCCCTGCTATAAGGCTTCGGAGATCACAGGGGTTGTATCCCCCTATGCTGAAACAGAAGGGTGGTTTATAGTCTGCCCTTTGACCTCCCGTCAGATGCTTGAGCTTCCAGAGGAATATGTTTTAGGCCGGATTATTGAAGCGGGAAAAGTGGCTGAAAGCTTGGGAGCTGATATCGTAGGATTGGGGGCGATGACCTCTGTTGTGGGGGATGCAGGTATTACTGTAGCCAGGAATTTGGGGATCGCTGTTACCTCTGGAAACAGTTATACTGTTGCTATGGCCCTAGAAGGGACAAGAAAAGCGGCAGACTATATGGGGATCGACATCAAGAAAGCAGAGGTGGTGGTTCTTGGTGCTACCGGGTCCATCGGCAGTGTTTGTGCCAGAATCTTGGCTGAGGAGGCAGGCAGTCTGACGCTGGTAGCCCCCAAGCACTCCCAGTTGCAGCGTTTAGCTCATGAAATCCTGCATGAGACCGGGGTTGCTGTTCGCATCACAACAAATAACAAAGCTGCTCTGCGCAGTGCAGATATTGTGGTAACTGTGACATCTTCTCTTGAAGCACTGATCGAACCACAGGATCTGAAACCAGGTGCTGTTGTTTGTGACGTTGCCCGTCCACGGGATGTTTGTGTAAAAGTGGCCAGTGAGCGCCCGGATGTGCTGGTCATTGAAGGTGGAGTAGTAGAGGTGCCTGGGGATGTTGAGTTTAATTTTAATTTTGGTTTTCCTCCCAAAACAGCTTATGCTTGTATGGCTGAAACCATGATCCTTGCTTTAGAAGGGCGTCTTGAAAACTATTCACTGGGACGTGAGCTAACCGTTTCTCAGGTTAAAGAGATCGTTCGTTTGGGCAGAAAACATGGTTTTAAACTGGCAGGGCTGCGCAGCTTTGAGCATGCGCTCACAACAGAAGATATAAACAGGATAAGGGAGCTTGCTAATTCTTGTTAGAGAAGTCTTGACAAATAAAGACTTGATTTCTATAATAGCTACAAATTGCAGAAGTGTAAATAAACACTAGCCGTTTTTCCCGTCCAGCTCGGCTGGACCTATTTTTGTAGGTAGACAGGACACTGATTAAGAGGGTCTTTGTCACCTTTTTGTTTAAAGGAGGAGCTTTCAAATCGCTTAGTGGGTGCGTTTCAATGTGGTTTGTGACCGAATAAAAAAAATACGAAGGTCATAAGATTTTAGTAAATTTTTTTATTAAGGGAGAGATAGGATTGCCAGAAGATGAGGTTCTTTTGACGGGGGATGGGATCAAAAAGTTGGAAGATGAGCTCCATCTTTTGAAATCTGTTAAACGCAGGGAGATCGCCGAGCGCATACGCACCGCCATCGATTTTGGAGACATCTCTGAGAACTCTGAATATGAAGAGGCAAAGAACGAACAGGCATTCATCGAAGGAAGGATTGCCACATTGGAAAAAATGCTGCGGCGTGCCCGGCTGATTGATACAAGCGACATACCCCCTGATATGGTCGCGGTTGGGTCAACAGTTCTTTTAAAGGACCAGAATACTGGCGCTGAACTTGAGTACACCATTGTAGGAAGTGCTGAGGCTGATCCTGATAATGACAAGATTTCCCACAGATCTCCTGTGGGAAAAGCCTTGTTGGGGAAAAAGGTTGGAGAAATGGTTGAGGTTAAAGTACCAGCTGGAACCCATCAATATTTGATCTTGGATATTAGGCACTAGTTTTTTTATATCATATTAGCCTTTTTCGGTGTGTTAGCTCCTCTCAAGCGGGAATACAAATAGGAGGAATTTTTTCATGCCTGATAGTAACAAAGAAGTACTACCGGATTTAATTAGTGCTCGACTGCAGAAGCTTGATGAATTATCGTCCAGAGGGATTGAACCATTTGGGAAAAGATTTGAGGTTCTGCATCATGCTGCCGAAATTATTGCGGAATATCCCAATAATGACGGACAGGATGTTGTTATTGCAGGCCGTCTGATGGCAAAAAGAGGACATGGCAAAGCAAGCTTTGCCGATCTACAGGACTTTTCAGGGAGGATCCAGCTTTATGCCAGGTTGGATGAGCTAGGGGAAGAGGCTTATGATTTATATAAGTTATTGGATATCGGAGACATTATTGGTGTCAAGGGTACAGTATTTCGCACTAAAAGAGGCGAGATTAGTGTAAATGTAAAAGAGTTTGTAGTCTTGGCCAAGTCCCTGCGCCCCCTTCCGGAAAAATGGCATGGGCTCAAAGATGTGGATCTTCGCTACCGGCAGCGTTACCTAGACCTGATTGTCAACCCTGAGGTTAAAGATGTTTTTTTGAAGCGGATTGAGATCATCCGGGCTATGCGGCATTTCCTTGAAGAGCGGGGTTTTTATGAGGTGGAAACCCCGATGATGCAGCCAGTGGCAGGAGGCGCAGCAGCTCGCCCCTTCATAACTCACCATAATGCCTTAGATATGGCTCTTTATCTGCGCATTGCCCCGGAGCTGTATCTTAAAAGGCTTTTGGTGGGTGGGTTTGAAAAGGTTTTTGAAATCAATCGCAATTTTCGCAATGAGGGTATCTCAACAAAACACAATCCGGAATTCACTATGTTGGAACTCTACCAGGCATATGCTGACTACCAGGATATGATGGAAATTACGGAAAGCATGATCAGTTTTGTGGTTCAGAAGGTGCTTGGGTCTTTAAAGATAACTTATCAGGGGCGGGAAATTGATTTTACTGTGCCCTGGGCCAGGCTTAGTATGCTGGATGCTGTCCGGCTGTATACTGGAGAGGACTTCAGCCACTTTGATACAGAGCAGGCGCACCGGCAGGCTGCAGAACTGGGGGTAGATGTGGGAAAGGATGCGGTTTGGGGACAAATACTGAATGCAGTTTTTGAGGAATATGTGGAAGATAAATTAATTCAGCCTACTTTTATCACAGGACATCCAGTGGAGGTTTCACCATTGGCTAAGCGCAATCCCCAAAATCCCCGTCTGACTGATCGCTTTGAGTTGTTCATTAATAGCTGGGAATTGGCCAATGCTTTCTCTGAGTTGAATGATCCCATAGACCAGAGGAAGCGGTTTGAGCAGCAGCTGGAGGAGCGGGCAAAAGGTGATGAAGAGGCACATGCTATGGATGAGGATTACATTACTGCTTTAGAGCATGGGATGCCACCTGCCGGGGGACTGGGTATTGGTATTGACCGGTTGGTTATGATTTTGACAAACTCCCCATCTATCAGGGATGTGATTTTGTTTCCTACGATGCGCCCGAGAGAATAATGGAGGGCAAAATATCTTATTCTAAAGTATAGAGATAAAAAAACAGGAATATTGGCAGCTAGGATCTATTCATATAAAATGGCTCTGCTTTCCTTTATATAAAGGAAGAGATAAGTGATGGGATACAGTTGACATCAAAAAATCCTTGTGCTAATATATAGTTCCGGAGTTACTAAAAATAACTTCAACAGGTCTTTGAAAACTGAACAGTCGTGCGAGGTCAGCGAATAAATTATACGGAGAGTTTGATCCTGGCTCAGGACGAACGCTGGCGGCGTGCCTAACACATGCAAGTCGAACGGAGAATAGTGGTAGTTTGTTTATACA
>JAAYWP010000108.1 GCA_012516535.1 Syntrophomonadaceae bacterium
TATATATAGGGGTGCTGTAATCCCTCTTTTTTTCAGGAGTTTCAATATTTCAGAATAAAAACTATTATATTTTTCCTGTGTGGCCAGAGTGAGCAGTGTGCTGTGTACCCGCCGGGGAAAGTTCAAGCGCCCGGTCACCTGATGTCCCATTATCACACACAGATCAGGGATATGTTCTTTCAGATATGAAGCAACTACTTCTTCATGCTTTTTATTGCGCTGTGAAAACTTTCCGACAACAGCAGCTTTTTTGAGACCTTTCTTTTTTATCGCTTCCGCACAGTTTTTTAATTCCTGTTGATCAAGGGGTTCGATTTCCCGGCCCCGGTAGTCAATGGCACCTGAAAGTAAAAAAGTATCAGGCACATGGTAATCATAAGTGCTGGGATTAAGGCCTGGGCCAGGGATGATCACCAGTGCTACTGGATCTATTCTTTTCGTAGCGATAAGATTGGTGATCAGTGTTGTGCTTAAAACGATTCGCTCTAGGCTTTCTCCCTGAGCCGCATCCAACAAAGGATCGAGAGCACTGATCAATGTATCTAACAAGTGCTCATTATCTGTTGGGGTTTTTACTTTTTTGATCACCTGTTGACCATCAAGTAATACGGCATCTGTATAGGTGCCTCCCACATCTAGACCAATTAACATCAGCAAGTCACCCACCTAAATAATTATCTTTTTTGATGGCCCTTTGGTTTGGAGGATGTGTTTTCTTTCATCAGGCGCTGCTGCCATTCGGAAAGGATGTTGAGCGCTTCAAGGGGTGTTGTCTGAACCAGGTTGAGGCTGCGCAGTTCCTGTATAATCATACTCTTTTCATCAAAAAGCACCAATTGGACAGGTTGGTTTACTGCTTTCTTCTTGTCCTTTAATTTCTCTTTAGCTTCCAGTGAATCAGCTACCTCTCGGGCACGCTCTACTACTTCAGCAGGGAGATTGGCTAAACGCGCTACTTGAATACCATAGCTTTTATCTGTTCCACCTGGAACGATTTTATGGAGAAATACGATATCTGAACCCTCTTCTGCAACAGCCACAGAATAATTAACTACCCCACTGAACTTTTCAGCCAATTGGGTCAGCTGATGGTAATGGGTAGCAAAAATTACCCTGGCTTTAATGTGATCATGGAGGTATTCTACGATCGCCCAGGCTATTCCCAAACCATCAGTAGTGCCTGTGCCCCTTCCTACTTCATCCAGGACGATAAAGCTATCCTTTGTAGCGTGTTGGAGTATATAGGAAACCTCATTCATCTCCATCATAAAGGTGCTCTGACCCTTTCCAAGATCATCCAGTGCTCCAGCCCGCACAAAAATCCGTTCTACAATTCCTATTTCTGCCTCCTCCGCAGGGATGAGAGAGCCGCACTGAGCCATGAGGATCAATGCAGCAATCTGTCGCATATATGTGGATTTTCCAGCCATATTTGGCCCTGTAAGAATATGAATCCTGTTGTCTTCCTCCCCAATCTGTATGCTGTTGGGGACAAAGGTACCTTCAGGCATAAGCTGTTCTAAAACCGGGTGGCGGCCATTTTTAATGGTTATTATTCCTATTTTATTGATCTTGGGACGAACATAATTATAGCGGGCAGCTGTCTCGGCAAATGATGCCAGACAGTCAATTTGAGCTATCAGCTGCGCGTTTTTCCGCACCCTATCCGCAACTGCATGAGCCAGATCGAGGATTTCGAGAAATAGCTGGTATTCCAACTCTTGTAGACGCTCTGTCGCCCCTAAAAAGTTGGCCTCCTGTTCTTTTAATTCAGGTGTAAAGAAACGCTCACCCTGGGTGAGGGTCTGTTTTCTGATATAGTTGTCAGGAACGAGATGCAGGTTCGGTTTGGTAACCTCGATATAATACCCAAAGACTTTATTAAATCCGATTTTTAAAGATTTGATTCCTGTGCGTTTCCGTTCCTCTAACTCCAATCTTTTAATCCAATCTTCCCCTTGATCGATCATTTCCCTCAGCCTATCGATCTCGGAGTTGTAACCGTTTCTAATAATCCCACCATTTTTCGGGTTGACAGGAGGATCATCAACCAGTGCCTTAAAGATCAACTGCTGTAACTCAGATATTGGATCTAGCATATTTCCCAGCTTCTGAAGGAGGCTGCTCTTTGCTTGTTTCAGGCTATCTTTTATATGGGGTATCACAGATAGAGATTTGGCCAGTGCAAGCAGGTCACGGGGATTGGCAGCCGACCAAGCAATCCTGCTGATAATACGCTCTAGGTCATATACATCGTTTAACCGATCTCTGACATCTTTGCGCAAGAAAAAATTATCTGCCAGTTCCTGGACTGACTCCTGTCTCTTCTCTATTTCAGCCACATCCAACAGCGGCAATCCCAGCCATCGCCTTAAAAGGCGGGTACCCATTCCCGTCAGTGTGCGATCCAGGGCCCACAACAGGCTGCCCTCTTTTTTCCCATCGCGAAGTGTAATAAACAATTCGAGGTTTCTAATGGTCATGGCATCCAGGTACATATGGCTGCCTGGGGTATAAACCTCTATTTTGCGAAAGGGAAGTTTATCTGTTTTTTGCGTTTCCTGTAAATAAACAAGAAGGTTTGCTGCAGCGGTCAAACCCTCTTGCATGGCATTTTGGTTGAGGCCGACCATATTTTCTTGACCAAACTGTTCAATTAAGAGATCTTCTGCTGCCTGGTCTACCTCAGTATAAAGCACCTCTTTATTCCAGCGGTCTTTTAACAGAGATTGAAAAACAGCTAACTGCCCCTTAGCAACAATACACTCAGTAGGTTGAAGGCGGTTTACCAAATCTAGCAAATATTCGGTAGCTTCCGGCTCATAAAATTGGGCAAGCTGAAACTCAGCTGTACTGATATCACTCCAAGCACAACCGATCTTATCTTTTTTCTGGTATAAGGAAATGATGTAATTGTTGCTTGACTGATCGAGATATTCCGGATTTAAAACAGTACCAGGGGTTGCCACCCGGACCACATCTCTTTTAACAATACCCTTCCCCGGTTTAGCTTCCTCCAATTGTTCACAGATGGCAACCTTATAACCCTTTTCTAACAGACGATTGAGGTAATTTTCTGCAGCGTGATAGGGCACCCCACACATCGGTACTTTTGCATTTTTGCCAAGCCCACGGCTGGTAAGGACAATATCCAGTTCTTTAGCTGCCTTTACAGCATCCTCCCCAAACAGCTCATAAAAGTCTCCTAAACGAAAAAAGAGCAAACAATCTGGATACTGTTTTTTGATCGACTGGTACTGCTTCATCAAGGGAGTATTACTGCCCACTGCTGCCACCTCTTTTGTTAAGCTACTTTTTAACTGCAGCCTGAACAGTCGTCACAGCAATCAGGTGAACAGGTTTCACCTCTCAAAACCTGGTTAATAACAGCGTTGACCTGCTGCAGTAATTGATTGAATTTCTGTTGTGCAGAAAAATAAGCCTGAATGTTTTTGTCTGCATTTACTTTTTCCTGCAATTGATTGAATTCATCAAATACCTCATCACTGACTTCTTCCCCTGCATCCTGGGCTTTTTTGATCTGCTGAAACTTTCTTTGGTATTCATTGATCAGCCGCAGGGATTCGGGACTGCTGTCGAGATTCTTTTCTGCAGCATGCAAAATGGTTGCTTCCTCAGTTTCCAACAGTGCATAACCTAGTTCCTGTGCTTTTGCCATTAATGACAAGATAAGCACCTCCTCTATTGTTTATAATTAATTTCTGGAAAGATGGTCAGATCCCTCTTTTTGATGAACTTTTTTTAATTTACCTGTTAGGTTCCATGTTTGGGCAGATGTGATCATGACATCTGCCAATTTGCCTGTCAGATCTGTGTCATCCAAAGCCTCAAAATTGACGATCTTGTTGGTTCTAGTGCGTCCGCTCCAGCGTTCTGGAGCCTTTTTGCTTCTACCCTCCACTAGGACTTCAACAACCTGATTCACCAAAGGAAGATTTTGTTCCAAAGTTATCTTATTTTGCAATTCTACCAACCTGTTAAAGCGGTCCTTTTTTACCTCTTCTGGTATTTGTTCCAGCATCTCTGCTGCCGGTGTTCCCTCACGGGGAGAGAATAAAAATGTATAGGCAGCATCAAATCTGACCCTCTCCACCAGATCCAGTGTGTCCAAAAAGTCTTCCTCTGTTTCTCCCGGAAAGCCGACGATAATATCAGTGGTAATACTGGCCTCTGGTATCCTTTCTCTGATGGAATTGGTCAGTTCTATAAATCTTTCTCTGGTATAACCCCTATTCATCAGCTGTAAGATCTTGTTGCTCCCTGCCTGTAGAGGAAGATGGAAGTGCTCACAGACCTTTTGTGAGGCAGCAATAGTCTCAATTAACTCATCAGTAAAATCCCTAGGGTGGGAAGTCATATACCTTATCCTGGATAAGCCATCTATTTTATCGAGTTTTGCTAGTAATTTGGCGAAATTGATATTTTCGTCAAGATCTTTCCCGTAGGAGTTCACATTCTGTCCGAGCAGCATTACCTCCTGGTAGCCCTGTTCTGCTAGTTCAGCTACCTCCTGGTATATCTCCTCAAGAGGACGGCTTTTCTCCCTACCTCTTGTATAGGGAACAATACAGTAGGAACAATAATTATTGCAGCCGTACATAATGGTTACATATGCCTTCACCTTGCTGGTGCGGCAGGCAGGCAGCACTCCTGGTATATCTTCATCTGTATCATCAGCGATCATACGGCCGCTCTCCGCTTCCCGCAAAAATTCCGGCAAACGGTGGTAGTTGCGGGTTCCAAAGATAATGTTCACAAAGGGAGCTTTATTGATCAACAGCTCCCGCACCTCTGGGTTATGGGGCATGCACCCTCCTACTGCGATTACCAGCTTAGGCTCCCGCTTTTTTCTGTGTTTCAAATTGCCCAGCAGACCCAAAGCTCTCTGTTCAGCGCTTTTTCTCACAGAACAGGTATTGAGAATAACAATATCCGCCTCTTCGGGATCTGAGGTCCACAGGTATCCCTCTTGCTCTAGCAGAGCACGCATTATTTCGGTATCATGTTCATTCATTTGACAGCCTGAAGTCCATATATTAAATCTGCCTTTTGACTCCATTGCTCCTCCTGCTTCATTTAACTGCTTCTCAATATCATAAGGATAGATCTTCTTATAGTATATCAAATTGGCTTTCCATTGAAAGCCTTACTATGGGAACAATATTTTTTTACCTGAGGGAGCAGTAAACGGGACCAGTTCTCCAAATTCGGCCGGTAATCATCCAACTGGGAAATCGGTATTAATGACCCCCGTATTTTATTCTTTTCCTTGACAGAGATCTCACCTGATAGACAGGAGATTAAAAAAACTAAACCTAAATGGTATTGTCCCACTTCTGTTTGTTCATCATTAAGAAACCCCAGGAACCTGTAAGAATAGTAACCTGGGAAAACAACCTCTTCTTTCAATTCCCTGTTCAGGTTTGATATGATCAGCTTTCTGAAACTCTGCGTAGAAACCGGGTTGATATGGCCACCCAAACCGAAGGAGTACAGATCAAGCAGCCTTTTTTCACCTGTTGCCTTGATTCGCTGGTAAACAAAAATCCTGTCCCTGTATTTGAGCACTAAATAAACGATCAACTGCTTATACCTTAAGTCCTGCTCCATTTGATACCGCTCCCTAAAAACCCCATTCTCAGCGAATAGCTTCCAAAGTACATGATCTTTACCAGCCTTAAACCCTTGAAAACAAGCATTGTTTGCTAGTAAAAGATCTCTAGATACCACCAGTATTTTTTCCGTCAAAGTAACAGTCCTTTCTAAGGTTTTCTGTTACCTTCTATTTTTTTGATAAAAGTTCCTGCCTGTTATCAAAAACCCCTCCCGATTGGGAGGGGTAAGATCATTTGCACTATTTTTATACAGCTCTGCGGTGAGGGATGCTGTTGTTCTTATCAATGGCCTTTTTGTAAAGGTTAACATATTCTTTAGCTGATCTCTCCCAGGAAAAATCGCTTTTCATCCCCTTTACCACCAGACTCTTCCATAGATCCGGTTTGTTGCGATAGATATCAACAGCGCGTTCAATGCACCGCAGCAGTTCCTGGGATAGATAGGGTTTAAATGAAAAACCATTTCCCTTACCTGATTGTTCATTGTAATCCTCAATAGTATCGGAAAGTCCGCCCACTGAACGCACTACAGGGATTGTGCCATACCTGAGGCTGATCATTTGGCTAAGGCCACAGGGCTCAAAGCGAGATGGCATCAGAAAAATATCGGAAGCTGCATAGATCTTCTGGGCTAGTTCAATATTGAATCCGATGTTGACTGCGGCCTGCTGGGGGTATCGCATTTTTAACTCGGTAAACTGCCTTTGCAAATGGTCATCCCCACTTCCTAGCAGCACAAATTGAACTCCCAGTTTCATCATCTGATCGAAGATCTCTATAATCAAACTGAGCCCTTTTTGATCCACCAGCCTGCTGATGATACCTAGTAAGGGAGTATCGCTCTTGGGCAGCCCCATTTCCTGCTGTAGAGCATATTTGTTCTCCTTCTTTAAGCTGATGTCTTCTACTGAATAATTCCGATAAATATATTTATCTGTTGCCGGATTTAGCTCTTCATAATCGATCCCATTCACGATCCCATATAGATCCTGTGCTCTTTTGCGCAGCAGTCCATCCAAACGCTCTCCATATTCTGGGGTTTGTATTTCCATGGCATATTTTTTGCTCACAGTATTGATCAGATCTGCGTAGATCAAACCGGCTTTCATGAAATTAACCATACCGTAAAACTCCAATTGCTCAGGATTAAAATACTCATCCCCTAACCCAACCAGTCTTAAAACATTTTTGGGAAAAGTACCCTGATGCTGAAGATTGTGTATAGTGAAAATGGATGCGATTTTTTGGTAATAAGGATCCTCTGCATATTTTGTTTTTAAAGCTAAAGGTATTAACCCTGTATGCCAGTCATTACAGTGTATGATATCAGGCTGAAAGTCAATTTGCGGCAGCATATTAAGCACTGCTTTACAGAAAAAGTTATACCGCTCAGCCTCATCACCATAACTATAAATCCCATCACGGTAAAAATACTTATAATTGTCAATTAAATACACTGGAACTTCTACCTTTTTTCCCTTTAAAGTTGTTCTTCTGATAATACCTGTTTCCAAATGATGATCCATCTCGACCGGGTAATCCAGCAGATATTCCCCCTCCTGTATCTGTTTGTACTTAGGAATGGCAATCCGCACATCATGACCTAAATGTTTTAATGCTTTAGGCAAGGAGCCTGCAACATCTGCCAAACCTCCTACCTTGGCTAAAGGGGTAAGCTCTGCTGAAACAAATAGGATTTTTAGTGAATCTGCTGCCATACTAACTCCTCCTTTGCTCTGTTGTTTTGAACAGAGGTCTCTCTTAAGTATTTTGCCGCTGATTCAGGTGTAGTTGGGTTAATGATTATTCCTGTACCCCATTCAAAGCCGGCCACAATAGTCATACGAGGGAGAACTTCCAAATGCCAGTGGTAGTAAGGAGCATCATCTTCACCTGAGGGAGCACTGTGAAGAACCATGTTATAAGGTGGGTTACTCAATGAAGCTGTGATTTTTTGCATGGTTTCCTTGACAATCTCAGCTAAGCTTTGCAACTGTTCGCTATCCAATGAACCGAAACTCGCCTGGTGTTTTTTGGGCATAATCCATGTTTCAAAGGGAAAACGGGATGCATAAGGACAAAATGAGATAAAATCTTGCCGCTCCGCTACTACACGCTCTTCTCCCTCTATTTCATGGCTGATCATATCACAATAGATGCAATTTCCTTTTTCTCTGTGATACTCTTTTGCCCCTTTTAATTCTTCAACAATAACAGGAGGGACTAAAGGTGTAGCGATCAGCTGGCTGTGGGGGTGTTCTAGGGATGCACCAGCAATAGAACCCTCATTCTTAAAGATTTGGACATATTTGATATCCTCCTGGCTGATCACGTCCCTATAACGGTCGACCCACATCTGAAATATATCTCTTAACTGATCAAGAGAGTGTTCTTCTAATGTTGAGTTATGATCAGGTGATTCAATCAAAACCTCATGAGCACCTGACCCCGGCCTGGTTACGTAAAAGTTTTGTTTCTGCAGCCCTTCTGCCCCTGCTTTTAACGCAGGGAACAGATTAGGTACAACTCGAACCCACCAACCAGGACTATCTTTCTCTGTTCCTTCTTTCCGGTAAGCGGTGATCTCGGGTGGTGTTTTACTTTCATTACCTACACAAAAAGGGCAAACCCCACCTTTTCTCTTCTCAGACCGAACGGGGAAGTCTGATGGCCTTTTGCTGCGTTCTGTTGCTATGATAACCCATTTTTTTGTGATCGGCTCCTGCCTCAGTTCAGGCATATTGAGCTTACCTCCCTGCCTTTTGTCTTTCTTTAAACATTCTTCTCCCTTCGATTTGGTTTTATGCATTGCTATAATGTTGTTTTTTTTATTGTTAAACTATTGCTGTTTAATACTTACATATTAAGTATAAAAAATTAAATTCTGGGCATTTTATAAAGCAGGAAGGCCGCTTACCTCCTGTTAAGCAAGTGGTTCTTGCTTAAATAGCTTAACCAGCAAAGAGAGGAAAGCGGCCTTCTCATCTTCTATCAAGACCATTTATCTTAATGGGTTTTACTGATTAATCCTCATCGGGGTTCTCATCTTCATCACAAGATGGATATTTCAAAAGCCCCAGTCGGCAGAAAATCGGAGAACTATATAACGCTAAAAATATGCAGACAACACTGATAAAAACCAAGAAGTACATACCAACACCCACAGCCATACCTAAACCCGCTGTCACCCAAAGATTTGCTGCTGTGGTCAATCCCCTGATATTACCTCCCTGTTTCCAAATCACACCTGCCCCAAGAAAACCAATGCCTGTAACGATCTGGGCAGCAACGCGAAAAGGATCAACACGATAACCGTAAAAATCATAACCTAATTCAGGAAGACCATAAACACTGACCATCATAAAAAGGGTTGCTCCAATACATACCAGGGAATAGGTGCGGATGCCGGCCGGTTTCTGATTACGGGACCTTTCATAACCGATAATCAGGCCGATAAGAAGTGCTATCAGCATTCTTATCAGCATTTCGCTTTGAGTCAGCATTTCCTCATCCCCTCCCCTGTTAAACTTATTACATTAAACGTAACAAATAACTGAAGCAATGTCAATCAATGGTTGATTTTGCTATAGAATGGCTTCTGTTACCTCTTCCAATTGCTTTAGATTTCGGCACTCAAAAATCTGTCTGCAGTAAGGAGCATAAATACCTATAATACTGTCCTCAGTATTCCATTCATCTCTTGGCTGAGGGTTAAACCATAAGATCCTTCTGACCTGCTCCCCTATTCGCTGTAAAGAATCCTTCTCATCATGGCGATAGTTGTTGCGGGCATCACCTAGGATAATCAGTGTTGATTGAGGCGAAAAAGTTGGCAGATACTCTTTCTCAAATTGTCGAAATACTCTGCCGTAATCGGAAAATGGACTCATAGCATACCTAGCTTTGGCAAAGGCCTTTTCAAGGGCTTCCTCAATACTGTTATTTTTAAAATATTCTGTAACCTCATCAACTGTGTTAACAAAGAGAAAAGATCTTATATGGCTAAATCTGTTCTGAATTGTATAAACTAGCTGCAGCATAAATTCGCTGAATAAAGCTACTGATCCGGAAACATCACAGAGCAGAATTAGCTCTGGTTTACTGATCACCCGCTTTCGGTATTTCAAGCGGACTGGAGTTCCACCGTTGATCATGGCATTTTTGATCGTTCTCCGCAGATCAATTTTACCATGTTTTGCCCTGCGGTAGCGCCTGGCATATCTTGAAGCCAGTTTCCGTGCCATTTTAGTGATCTGTTTGCGGATCTCCTGTATTTCTAGCTGATCCAACCGGTAAAACTCCTTTTCTTTGATGTTGGCAGCAAGGGCTATTTCCTCTATAGCATCATAACCGAATTTTTTTACCAGTAGGTCCTCCAGCAGGGACTCCATATATTTTTCAAGAAAGGAAAGGCACTCTAGCCATTTGGAATACCTGATTTCACTTACCTTTTCCTGAACACGAATTTTTTCCAGTGTATTGACTGCTTGATACCAGCCGATAGCTACTTTTGCCTGATCAACAAGTTTATCGATCTCAGCGACTGCCTCTTGTTCCAGTTCACCTAGACTCTCTACTCCCATTTCTCCAAGCCTGCGCAGCAAAGGATAGTTTGTTTCCCTGACTGCCTTTACTAAAAGGAGATAAGGTGATGCACCAGCACCCCTTCCCGTTCCTATTCCCTCAATACTGTCAACCAACTGCATGCCAACAGTTAACTGCTCAGTATCCTGTTCTTCATAATTGATATTTTTTTGTATTACACCTGGTTCCAGGGAAAAAAAATACAACCGAAACAGCTTATCAAACAGCGGTTGGTCTATCTGATCCACGACTAATGTAGAAAGGAGGGCTATATAAAAATCTTCCTGTGCCAGTCCTACTGCAGCAGCAGCCTGGATTGCTGCAGTCACTTGAGTAACTGAAACATTAACTCCCCCTTTTCGCAAGAGCCTGGCAAATTCTAAAATCCTTTCCTCCAGCAATAAACACCCCTCCCAACCATCAAGGAATAGAGAGGAAGGATGGAAACACTCCGTTCTTTTTGGATGCACTATACACTAATCATCTGGAAGCAGAGAGGAAACCCTGGGAAGAATCTTATCGATATCTGATTGATATTTTAAGAGGATGCTCAAGGTGCTTTGCACTATATCTGCATCAATTCGTGAAACACAGAGGGTAAGAAGGGACCTGGCCCAATCGATGGTTTCTGCAATACTGGGTGGTTTTTTAATATCTTGTTTGCGTAATACCTGAACAAAACTCACCAGTTGTTGAGACAAAAGCTGATCAATCCCAGGCACCTTTAATCTGATGATCTCTAACTCCCGTTCAAATGTTGGGTAGTCAAGGTAAAGGTGAACACATCTCCTTTTTAGGGCATCACCGAAATCGCGAAAATTATTGCTGGTCAGCACAGTCAAAGGCACTCTTTTCGCTTTAATAGTTCCCAACTCCGGAATAGTGATCTGGTAATCGGAAAGGATTTCCAACAGGAAACTTTCAAATTCCTCATCAGATTTATCAACCTCATCAATAAGTAGTACCACCGGTTCTGTAGACTCCAGTGCATCCAGTAGAGGACGGCGGAGCAAAAATTCCCTGGTAAAGATGTCATCTTTGGCTTCATGCCATGATTTGCTCTGGTTTTGCTTCAAATGCAGGCAGAGCAGCTGTTTTTGGTAGTTCCACTCGTAGAGGGCTTTGGCCTCATCCAAACCTTCATAGCACTGAAGACGGATCAACCTGCTGTTGGTCACTGCTGCAAGAGCTTTGGCCAATTCTGTTTTACCGACCCCTGCAGGCCCCTCAACCAAGAGGGGCTTTTGCAGTTTCACAGCCAAATAAACAACTGTAGCAACATCCCTGTCAATAAGGTAATGGTATTCAGCCAGTTTTTTCTCCAGTTCCTCTCGAGATTGAAACATAACCATCCTCTTCCCAGGTCAGTTCCTGACCAGTTTTCCCTTTACCCGCCCTAGTGAGGGTGGTGAATTAGTAGCTGTAGTTTGGGGCCTCCTTGGTGATGTCCACACTGTGGGGGTGGTTCTCCCGCAAACCCGCATTAGTAATTCTGATGAACTTAGTTTTGGTCTGCAGTTCTTCGATATTTTTCACCCCGCAGTAGCCCATTCCGGCACGCAGCCCTCCGACCAACTGAAAGATAATCTCAGATACCTGGCCCCGATAAGGGACTCGTCCTTCCACACCCTCAGGCACCAGTTTATCTGTAGTATTTTCCTGGAAATAGCGATCTGCACTACCTGAACGCATCGCGCCCAGTGATCCCATCCCTCGATAAACCTTATACTTTCTACCTTGATAGATTTCCAAATCTCCAGGGCTTTCCTCTGTACCGGCTAACAGATTGCCCAGCATAACCGTACTGGCTCCAGCCGCCAATGCTTTTGTGATATCCCCTGAGTATTTGATACCACCATCAGCAATAATAGGTTTTCCGTATTTTTTTGCCTCCTGTGAACACTCATGGATTGCGGTTATTTGAGGCACACCAATCCCTGCTACTACCCGTGTTGTGCAAATGGAGCCAGGGCCGATTCCCACCTTAACAGCATCAGCACCTGCCTTAATCAAATCCCTTGTAGCCTCTGCTGTTGCTACATTACCTGCGATCAACTGCAGATCAGGATAAAGGCTTTTGATGTTTTCCACTGCCTTCAGTACCCCTTCAGAGTGGCCATGAGCAGTATCCACAACAATCACATCAACCCCTGCCCTTACTAAAGCACTTAAGCGCTCTTTGTAATCAGGCCCCACACCAATAGCAGCTCCTACCCTTAATCGCCCTTTTGGATCTTTTGCCGAATTGGGGTACTGACGGGCCTTTTCTATATCCTTAATAGTAATTAAACCACGCAAGTTATAATTCTCATCAACAATAGGCAGTTTTTCGATCTTATGCTGCCTTAATATATTTCTGGCCTCCTGTAGTGTAGTTCCTACAGGCGCTGTGATTAGATTATCCTTGGTCATTACCTCACTGATGGGACGCAGCATGTTGTCCTCAAAACGAATATCTCTATTGGTTATAATCCCTACCAGTTTTCCTTCAACTGTAATAGGAACACCGGAGATATGGTAATGCTCCATCAGGTCCAGTGCGTCTTTCACCAGATGTTGGGGGCTTAAAAATATCGGATCGGTGATAATCCCATGCTCTGACCGTTTTACCCGGTCAACCTCTGAAGCCTGTTGTTCAATACTCATGTTTTTATGAATGATCCCAATTCCGCCTTCTCTAGCCATAGCAATAGCCATCCTGCTCTCGGTTACAGTATCCATCCCTGCACTGAGGATCGGTGTATTCAATCTGATTTTATTTGTTAATAAAGAAGAAACATCTACATCGCGCGGTAAAACAGAAGATTTCCCAGGCACCAGCAGAACATCATCGAAAGTTAGCCCAACTTTTCCAAATCTATCCTCATTCACAGCGATAACTCCTTTCAACTCGCTTATTGTCCTTCATTTTAGCATTTTCTCATCAAGCAAACAATAATATCTGTTATACGGAATGGTCCTTAGTGATTGGTCAGGTGATTGGTATCATTGAGCAGAGAAAGAACGATAAATCCCTTGTTATATTGGATGATGTTGAGTGCGGTGTTATCCTGTTGTATCCTAAAAGCATGATTCAAATCAATATCTAATAGCCCGCAGATAATGGCTCTGATGGTGCCGCCATGGGCTACCACGATAATAGTTCCCGGGTCATTCTCTTTCAGCAGCTTCATAATTGCATTATACGCTCTTTCTTTCA
>JAAYWP010000109.1 GCA_012516535.1 Syntrophomonadaceae bacterium
TGATAAGGTAGAGGAATATACTGTACTGAGGGCCGCCGCTGGTTTGGTTGGGGATACAGTTCCATTAATTGGTGGATCTCATTGGGGAATTCACAGGATACGCTTACGCCTAACTGCTGAAGCTGGTTACAGGTAATGGGATAATCATGGGTCCATTTTCCTGATGTTAGTTCATCAGCCAAACGCTCAGCCCTATCTGGTTCAATGGTGTCTAGAAGCAGTTCTACAATAAAATCTTTTACTTGCTGCACAGCTTTTTCAGCAATATCTGCGAGGATTAAGGTGCGGTCATCTATTTCATTAATCTCTTTTTGCTTGATTGTTTTCAGAATAGAAACAGCCGGATATTCACCAAGTTGGGGATCAACCGGTCCCACCACTGCATTGGGATCCATGACAATTTCATCAGCAGCCAATGCGATCATGGTGCCTCCTGACATGGCATAATGGGGGATGAAAACAGTTACCTTTGCCGGATGCCGTTTTAAAGCAAGAGCAATCTGTTCGGAGGCCAGTACCAGTCCACCAGGGGTGTGTAAAAGTATATCAATAGGCATCTCATCAGGAGTCAGCCTGATCGCTCGTAAAACATGTTCAGCATCTTCAATATTGATAAAGCGGGAAATGGTTAGCCCCGCGATATTTATACTTTCCTGGCGGTGGATCATAGTTATAACCCGGGATTTCCTTTTATTTTCGATATCTTTAATAGCTTTTAATCGTTGATTTTCTACCGATTTGTGTTTAAAAAAAGGCCAAAGGGACATAATAAGTAGTGCTATCCAGAAGATGTCAAATAGTGAAAAATTCATCTGGCTCAACCCCTTGTTATATGATAACCAGGATCATTTATTTTGATGCAGGTATAGTTAATTAACTCCATAAATAAAATGAAAAACAATATACTTTGCTTAATAAACATGTATATATATTGTAAATGTGGAATACTATGTATTGGAGCATAATATAGATATTATAGAAAGGAGCAGTTTAAACCTAGAGTGAAAAATGGCTGTAGGAAAGAAAAGACCTAGAAAAATTTATATGCCCGGTGATCTGGGTGATGCAGCAACCAGAAGAAACTATCGGAAATCAGGACCTGTTATTATTTATAAGCAGATGGAGGCGTCTAGCGAGATGGGTGAAACAATTTCTTTGTCTGAAATATTACAAATGCCTGATACTAAGGCGAGAGAAGTGATGTTGGAACTGAGCAGTATGAGTGATCAAAAACTGGCTGACCAGTGGAATGTACAGACCAGTTTTGTGAGAAAGGTCAGGCGAATCTTGGGTATACACAAGGATCACAGCGGTGAAGTGGTAGCCACAACAGAAATATTAAGTGATAAATGGCCGCCAACATACAGACCGCGCAAAAGAACAGTTGAAGTGCAGAAAACGATGCGCGTGATCGATGAAGAAGGGGTTTCCACTGATACACTATCTATACCGCAGAAAAACAAAGGTTTCAATTTTAGCTTAGAAGGTGTCTTCCCTGCAGCTGAGGTTGAAAAGAGGTTGGAATCGCTGGCGGTGATGGCTGCTTGTTCCTGCAGCAATAAATTATCCATTAAGATCAACATTGAGGAGATTATCTCCCCTGAAGAAGGAAGTTCTGTTCTATAAGAAAAAGTTTTGGTTAATAAATAAAGCCGGTTTTAATGAACCGGCGTTTTTTTATTATATGTGTTACTTAATTTTATTTACCTGTACCTATGAACAACAAAAAGCACAGGAGGGAGATTATCCTGATTAAGGATATCTATGCAAAAAACCCTGTATTTTTTCGAGTTGATTTCTGACAAAAAAACGTTAACAGCATTATATTCCTCCATTGCTCCCCGATGCCCCCGATAGCTCACCACAGTGATGATCCCATCTGTTGTTAGGAGGGGTAAAGCTGCTTTAAGTGCTTGTATCGTTGTTTCCGGTTTTGTGATCAGGCTGTGGTCACCTCCGGGCAGATAGCCTAAATTGAACATTACCACCTTAACTGTACTATGTGAGAGATATGTACCCAAATTGCTATGGCTGTCGTGGAATAGATATACTCTGTCCAGCAGACCTGCTTCACTCAATAACTTTTTAGTTTTATCAAGTGCAGACTGTTGGATATCAAAACCATAAACTTTTCCTTCTGGCCCTACACATTCTGCCAAAAAAAGTGTATCAAAGCCATTACCCACAGTGGCATCAACACAAATATCCCCGCATGCTACCTGCTGTTTTACAAACCACTTAGCCCAGGTAACAAGCCTCTGAGATAAGATCTCTATTCTCTCATTATCCTTCATTTTTTCCACCCTCTTTCATCCATTATAACCTAAAATACATTGTAGCTAACTCCATATCAAAAACTGCAATTTATGGTTGACAGTTCAGCCATAATCTGATAAATACTATAAAGGAGCAATAAAGCAGGATATTATTTAACTGCGGCGAATATAATGTAAAAGGTATAAATGAATAACCTGTAGAGAGGGTGATAGGACGGTAGAATGGAAGGATGGCAGCACTTTATTTTTTTTGTTTGAGGGGCTGTCATAAAGTAATTTTTATTTAGAGTAGGATGGAAGGAGTGACCCTTGATGCCCATCACAGAATTGCTTACCCGCAATGCTGAAAAATTCCCCGATGAGGTCAGTTTAATAGAACGAGAACCGGCAATAGGTTTGCGTAGAGAGATAACCTGGTCGGAGTTTGAGCAGCAGACCAACCAGTTTGCCAATGCCTTATTAGAGCGCGGCATCAACCAGGGCGACCGTGTTGCTCTTTTGATGATGAATTGTCTTGAATGGCTGCCTATTTATTTTGGAATCCTGAAGACCGGAGCCCTGGCTGTACCATTAAATTTCCGCTACACAGCAGATGAAATCAAGAGATGTGTTGAAACAGCGGGAGCAAAAATACTTATTTATGGCCCTGAATTTATCGAAAGAATAGATGATATCAAAGATGATCTCAGCTGTGTGAAATCTTTTATCTTTGTGGGTGAAAACTGTCCGGAGCATTGTGAAAATTATGAGGACATTCTGGCTGTATCTCCATCAGCAGCACCAAAGATTAAAATCCACGATACAGATGATGCAGCCCTTTACTTTACATCAGGAACCACCGGTATCCCAAAACCGATTCTTCTGACCCATGGTAATCTGTTATCAGCATGTATCACTGAGCAAAACCATCATAAGCAGTGCCATGAAGACTGCTTTTTGTGCATTCCCCCACTGTACCATACCGGGGCTAAGATGCACTGGTTCGGCAGTCTGCTTGTTGGTGGGAAAGCTGTGCTGCTGCGTGGTGTAAAGCCCAACTGGATACTGGAAGCTGTTTCTGAAGAAAGAGTAACTATTGTTTGGCTTCTGGTGCCCTGGGCCCAAGATATCCTTGATGCCATAGAAAGCAGAGAAATTGATTTAAGAGATTATAATTTAGAACAGTGGCGTTTAATGCATATCGGAGCACAGCCTGTGCCACCCAGCCTGATTATCAGGTGGAAAAAATATTTTCCCAAGCATTTGTATGATACCAATTACGGCTTGAGCGAGGCCACAGGGCCTGGCTGTGTGCACCTTGGAATTGAAAATATTCATAAAGTAGGGGCTATTGGTAAGCCTGGTTACAATTGGGAACTAAAAATTGTTGATGACCAGGGAAAACCGGTTCCCAGAGGAAAGGTTGGAGAGCTGATCGTTAAGGGACCTGGTGTGATGAAATGCTATTATAATAACCCAGAAGCCACTGCAAAGGTGCTGAAGGATGGGTGGTTGTTTACCGGAGATATGGCGCGACAGGATGAGGATGGTTTTGTTTACCTGGTGGACCGCAAGAAGGATGTTGTGATTATGGGTGGGGAGAATATCTACCCAGTAGAAATTGAGGATTACCTGCGTTCACACAAAGATATCAAAGATGCAGCTGTGATCGGTATGCCGGACCGCCGTTTAGGGGAAATACCTATTGCCATTGTGGAAGTCAAACCTGGGAGCAGCCTGACAGAAGACATGATCATCGGGTTTTGTGAGGATTTACCCAGGTACAAAAGACCACGTAAAATCATCTTTGATAAGGTTCCACGCAATCCTACCGGAAAGATAGAAAAGCCAAAACTGCGGGAACGGTACTGTGGTGGCAAGATCGCTCAGGTTGTATAGCTAACAAAAAAAAGAGCAAGCATTAAGCAAAAGAAGCCCAAGTCTGGGTTTCTTTTTTTATGCAATCGATAAATTAAATCCTATAAGAGATTACAATCTTAAGAAATTCTTAAGAATTAAAATAAGGTTTCCATAAAACTTTGTTTTTATACTGTAAACAGCAGCAGGCAGGAAACAAGCATTGTTGATTATAAGGATACCGGCGTTCTCATGGATGAGTCCGTAGTTGATAATTATGCCAAATTAAGCGCTGAAGTGAAAAAACATACAGGGGATCATCTGTTTGTCATGTCCCATTATAGAAACGATCAGGTTCAAAAGGCTCTCTATGAACAAGATAAAAAAACCGCTGCTTTACCAGGTGCTAGTGAACATCAAACAGGTTTAGCCTTAAACGTATATGTGTCCCATTATGCAGGAACAGGTTTTCTAAAATCTTCGGCAGGTCAGTTTGTAGATAAAAGCTGTTGGAAATACGGTTTTATTATTCGATATCCATTAGTTAAGAAGCATATAACAGGGATAAGATTTGAACCCTGGCATATTCGCTATGTTGGGCTGCCCCATTCTGAAATAATTTATAAAAAAGGATTAAACACTTGAGGAGTATATCAAAGGGCTCTAGCTTGGCACTTACTATAAATTCAAAAACTATTATATAAGCCGGCAACAGGGAGAGAGCCTTCTGATTCCATCTAATTTAACAAATATTGTAGTTTCACCTGATAATACCGGCTGTTACATAATAGCAGGACGAATTACATAACTTCTGTCTGTTGTGGGTTTGTGCTGCTATATTGAAGGAATTCTTGTGTTTAGCTTCGTATTAAGCATAATAGGGGCAAAATAACTCTATAAGGCAGAAAAAAACGATGTTTACAGTTGAGTCAGCCTATTTGAGTGTGCCTTTCATGTTAAAACTGCTCACCACTGTCAAATAGTCACCATTAAAACAATAATTACTCAAATATTTACTTTATTACCATCTTTGATTCCATTTTTACCATAATTAATCTGATTAACTACAGGAATAATGTCGAACAATTGAGAATAAGAATGAAGAGGTAAAACTTTAGAGGTGCATATTATGAATAGAACCCTGGGGTTTGTTGTTCTTGTTGTAACTTTTATGATACTGCTCTCCCTCAGTTTGGACCAACCTTATATAACAGATACCATACCAGATACTGACATTATTGCAGGAGTAGATGAGCAGACCGAGAATGCCATTGAACAAGAAGAAACTAATCAGCAGGATGAAGAAACACAATCTACAGATAATATAGAAAAGGATAATAATACCAATTCCGAGAACCAAAACAATAATATACGTGCTGGTTCATCTAAAATATATACGATTTTGGGCGAATCGGGCAATTTAACAACTGAGCAGATGGACAGTGTAAAAAAGTGGAGAAGTGAGATTGTAAAATATGCAGAAGAAGACCCCAGTCAAATATTTGTTAACGGTTTCACCAGCGAAAAAATGATCTGTTTGACCTTTAATGATGGTCCAGATGACCAGGTCACACCGCAGGTGTTGAACATTTTAAAGCAATACCATGTTAAAGCCAGTTTTTTCTTCACAGGGAGCCAATTAGAGCAAAACCCTGAGATTGTGAAAAGGGCCTACCAGGATGGACACCTGGTTTTAAGTCACAGCTGGAGTCACCAACCGCTGATATTATTAAGTCAGCAAGAGATCAGAAAAGAAATTCAGATGACTGAAGATAAAATATATGAGTTGATTGGAGAAAGGCCTTTACTTATCAGGCCACCAGCTGGATACATAGATAAGAATGCTGCATCTGTTATCAAGAATAAAGGATACAAGATTGTATTATGGTCTATTGATTCAATGGATTGGACAGAAAATGACAAAAGCAGTATTGTCAAAAACGTTTCTGAGAACATCAGACCGGGAGATATTATACTGATGCACTGTGACAGTGCTAATACAGAAACAGTAAAAGCCCTGCCTGAGATAATTACCAAGCTGCGGCAAAAGGGATATCAGTTTGTCGATCTGGGTGAAATGCTGCAGATTAACCCCTATAGATGATGTAAAGAGGCATTTATTATGCAGTGCAATAACAAATTAAAAAAATCGTATTCGTAATCCTAGTTATTTTAACTGTTGCACTTGGTGCAGTTATGATGGGTGTTGACTACTGGAGAATATGTACACATAACAAGCTGTTGTTTGCTATTTGTGTCCTAGACGAGGATATCAGCAAGAGATTTGCAGAATATAAGACCATAATTATTGTGTTATGGTTTTATTGTTTTATATAGAACTTATTATTAATCCAAGAGACAACTTCTAATATATTAGAGGTTGTCGGATGAGCTTAAATGTTTTATAATAATACCTGTTTTTATTATAAAAAATCAATTGAAGGTGTTATTATAAAACTTTTTTATTTCTACTACAATTACATCACATAGCAAATAACAGGCAACCTACTACAAACGCCAGTTGTATTGATCTAGTTCATAATCCTCATACGGCAGTGATCCTGCTATCCCCATTATTTTGAACATTCTTTAAACTGGTTCCAGATCGGTGCCGCAATTTAAACGGCTGTTTTGTTGTGGACCGGGTATATTTAGATACAGTACATTCTAAGGGTAATGAAAGAGGGGGGATTTATAAGAAAGCTATTAACAAGATGTAGAGATTAATTAATAAGGAAAAGGGGGACTAAAGATGAAAAGATTATCAATGATTACTGTTTTATTGTTAGGGCTAATGATCTGTTTGATGGGGTGTGGTAATGACACCAGTTCAACTGATGCGGAACTAAGCACCCTAGAAAAAATTAAGAAGCAAGGGTATGTGACTGTTGGTTTTGCAAACGAAGCACCTTATGCATATGCCACTCCTGATGGTAAACTTACGGGTTTGAATGTGGAAATAGCACGTGAAGTGTTCAAAAACATGGGTATACCCGAGATGGACGGCGTACTAACCGAATTTGGTTCTCTTATTCCAGGACTTAAAGCAGGCCGTTTTGATGTTATCACTGCAGGTATGTATATAACACCAGAGCGAGCTGAAGAGGTTGATTTTGCAGATCCGGAGTATCAAATTGGTGGAGCATTAGCAGTGAAAGCAGGCAATCCGCTTGATCTGCACAGTTATGAAGATATTGCTGCAAACCCCGATGTTAAAGTAGCTACTATGGCAGGTGGTCAGGAATATGACTGGCTACTGGCAGCAGGTGTATCTAAAGACCAAATTGAAACAGTTTCTGATCAACCTTCAGTAATTTCTGCACTACAAGCAGGCCGGGTTGATTGTGGTACCATGACTGGTCCTGCGATGGATACTTTAATTGAAAATGCAAATGACCCAACAATCGAAAGAGTTATGGATTTTAAGATATCAGTGATTGATGGTAAAAAACAAGCGGGATATGGTTCATCTGCTTTTAGAAAAGAAGATGATGACTTACGTGAGGCATATAATGCTGAACTGAAAAAATTGAAAGAATCAGGCAGAGTAGCCGAAATTCATAAGGAGTTTGGTTTTACTGAATCAGAATATGCTGGTCCTGAAGTGACCTTTGAAGATGCATTAAACGTTTGGTAATAACCATAAGAAAACCGGAGGCAATCTGTAACAGAGTGCCTCCGGGATAAAAAACAAGTGTAAGTGAAGAGAAGGAGAGGGGGTTAATATAATTCATACCCTAGAATTGGTGCCGTTTTTACTAAAAGGAGTTGTTGTAACAATTGAATTAACCGTAATGGCAGCAATTTTAGCTTTTATTATGGCATTTATAGCGGGATTTGCCAGATTATCTAAATTTGCAATTGTTCGTGGAATAACTCAGATATATGTAGAAATATTTCGCGGTACTTCACTTTTAGTCCAGTTATTTTGGGTATATTTTGTGCTTCCGTTTTTCGGAATCGAATTATCTGCAATGATGACAGGGGTACTTGTTTTGGGTCTAAACTATGGTGCATATGCCTCAGAAGTAATACGCAGTTCTATCCTTGCTATCCCAAAAGGTCAAACTGAGGCAGGTATTGCGCTTAATATGTCTCCTAGTTTAATTATGAAAAGGATTATCCTACCGCAGGCAATGCTGATTATGCTGCCTCCTTTGGGTAATTACCTGATAGAACTGATAAAGAGTACTGCATTGGTTTCGCTGATTACGCTCCATGATTTAATGTTTTGTGGAACGATGATCAATAATGTAACAATGCGAACAATCGAAGTCTACAGCCTGGTACTGATCATATATTTTTTATTGGCCTACCCGCTTACTTTGGCAATAAGAAGGCTGGAAAAAAGATTATCCGCGGGGAGGTTATAAGAGATGTGGGATTGGGAATTCACAATATCGATTTTACCACTGCTGTTGGAAGGACTTAAAATAACACTGATTGCTACATTTTTAGCTTTTGGTTTTGCTGTAGTAGTGGGGCTGCTGTTAGCTATAGCCAGTCGTTCATCAGTAAAGATTTTGTCATTACCTGTTAAAGCATTTATTGAATTTGTCAGAAGCACACCACTTCTGGCGCAATTGTTTTTCATTTTCTATGTGTTTCCTAAATTTGGGTTGGTTTTAACACCACTTGTCGCAGGGGTATTAGGACTGGGTTTGCATTATAGCACTTACCTGTCTGAGGTTTATCGATCCGGTATTGACAGCATACCACGCGGGCAGTGGGAGGCCGCAAAGGCATTAAACTTTTCCAAAGCGCGCACCTGGATTAGTATCATTATCCCACAGGCAGTACCACCCATTATTCCGGTAATGGGAAATTACCTTATAGGTATGTTCAAGGATACTCCACTGCTATCTGCCATTACTCTAGTGGAAGTGCTGCAAACTGCTAAAATCATTGGTGCTCAGTCATTCAGATACCTTGAGCCTATAACAATGGTAGGGGTTATCTTCCTTATTCTCAGTTATGTTTCTTCACTGGGAGTGCGGTGGCTTGAACTTCGCCTAAATCAACGATAATGATTGCTGCTGGGTATACAATTAGCATTTATGGAGAGGAGGGAAATGATGTCAGAGATTGTAACAGAAACTAGCAACAATGGCATCCAGAATTTTGAACCAATAGTGCGATATCAAAAAGTGAGTAAATCTTTTGGTGATACAGAGGTTATTAAGGAGCTTGATTTAGATGTAGCTCCTGCAGAAAAAATAGGGATAATTGGGCCCAGTGGCTCAGGTAAGACTACTTTAATTCGCATGCTGATGACACTGGAGAAGCCTACTTCCGGAACTATAGAAGTGGACGGGGAACTATTGTGGCATAAAAGAGTCAATGGTAACCTAGTGCCTGCTGATGAAAAACACCTGCGCAAAGTACGTAGCAAAGTGGGGATGATATTTCAGCAGTTCAATCTTTTTCCTCATATGACAATGCTGCGTAATGTAACAGAAGCTCCGATTCATGTCCTTGGCCTTTCCAGGGAAGAAGCTGAAGAACGCGCCATTACAATGTTAGAAAAAGTGGGACTTAAGGATAAACTGGATCAATACCCAAGGCAGTTGTCAGGTGGACAGCAGCAGAGAGTAGCCATTGCCAGAGCATTAGTTATGAATCCTAAAATAATGCTGTTTGATGAAGTTACTTCAGCATTGGATCCAGAGCTGGTTGAAGAAGTATTAGCAGTTATTAAAGAGATTGCGCTGGAAGGAAATATGACCATGCTGTTAGTCACCCATGAGATGCAGTTTGCTCGTGAAATTGCTGACAGAATCGTTTTTATAAATGGTGGCACTATTATCGAACAAGGCCCACCTGAGGAGATATTCGAAAATCCCAAACATGAAAGGACCCAAAATTTCCTACGCCGTTTTAACAAGAAAAACTAGAAAAATGCCTCCCAAAAGGGAGGTTTTTTATAAAGAAGTATGCTTTCTTGGATAAAAGGGTTAGGTTAAGGCACTGATTAAGTGCCTTCTAAAAAATCAACCAGCATGTTTTTCATTTTGTTGTAATCTTCGATAACGATTCTATTGCCCTGAAGATAGGCGATTTCAGGTCTTCGGGGTAGATCAGCTGTTTCTTTAGGCGCACAGCCGATATACTGTGCTATGCGTAATTGGGTTGGATTCAGGTTAAGGGCTATAATATATGCTTTTTTATTTCCTGCGCTGCCGGCGTGAACCAAACCGCCGAGAGTGCCCCAGACGATCACATTTCCCTCAGCAGTCACTTCTGCTCCTGGGTTTACATCCCCGATGATAACGATGCTGCCTGAGTGGGAAAGTGTTTGTCCTGATCTGATGGTTCGTTTAACCATTATTGCATCACTATGGAATTTCTCGTAAGATGGTATTAACAGGTTTTTAGACTCGCTGGGTTTTTGATTATTGGAGCCATTTAAAATAATACTTTTTATCTTAATATTTTTGGTTGATAATATTTCTGCTAAAGAATCCAATTCAGCAGGGGAAAGAGCATCCCTTTGACCAATATCGATATTGACCACTGCACCTTTAAAAAAGTTTAAATGAGACAGTTTGGATTTCAAGTGGTTTAGCAATTTTTGAAAATCCGGTTCTCTGTCATTAAGGATTAAGGTAACTCCATCACGATATCCTTTGAAAGTTATTAACTCGTCCATTAGAATTCATCCTTAATTTATTATCATGAACTACTATTACATAATACGACAATGATTTATAAAAACCTTTCTTTTTATATCCGATAATTGTGAAGCACTGTTATTATCCCATTATAAAGGATGAGGCTGCAAAGATGATTTATTATGTTTATATACTGAGATGTGGAGATGGTAGCTTTTATACAGGCTGGACCAATGATCTGAAAAAAAGGTTAACGGCTCACCAAGAGGGTAGGGGAGCTAAATACACACGTGGCAGGGGTCCATTGCAATTGGTTTATACTGAAGAATTTGACAATAAAAGCGAAGCAATAAAAAGGGAGTATCATATTAAAAAAATGAGTCGAAAGGAAAAAGAAACACTGATTGACAGCTGACAGATGCCAAGCAGCTATTAATGATCCCGTATCATTTAAAGCTGATCGGTTAGGATCAAATGATGTTTTTTACATAGGCATAGTAAAACCTTTGCCAGATACCTCCGCAGTATCTGATATAAACATAAAGGCATTGGGGTCCAAAGCCAATACTATGTCTTTCAACTTGGGGATCTCATAGTTGTTCACTACACAGTTGATAACCATTTTGTGTTCTCCGGTATAGCCGCCTTTCCCTTCTAAAAGGGTAACACCCCTATGGAGTTTTTCCAAGATTTCTGCTGCTATTTCATGATTTTTATTAGATATAACTGTTACTGTTTTATAATCACTTAATCCCTTGATAACCTTATCAGTCACAGCTCCCAACACCCACATGCTGACAATAGTATAAAGGGCGATCTTCAGCTCAAAGAGAAATAAAGACAAGAGAATAACAAAAACATTAAAATAAAAGAAACAGGCCCCAATTGAGATATTCCATTTTTTCTTGACTATCATGGCTATGATATCAGAACCACCTAATGAGGCCCCGGACCTTAAAATAATACCACCGCCTATACCGCTGATAACACCTGAAAAAACCGCAGCCAGGAAGAGATCCAGTTCAGGAACAGGCAAATAGGGTTCTGTAAGCGGCAGAGCAGCTGTCAAAATCAGTGTTCCAATGAGACTATATAGAATAAACCTTAGATTTAATTCCCTTAAACCAAGGATAAACACCGGGATATTTAAGATTAAGATACCAATTGGCAGCGGTATATTGAACAGATACTTTCCAATGAGCGCGATACCGGAAAGCCCACCGGACAGTAGTCCATGAGGTACAACCAGTACATTATATGCTACTGCCATAAGTACTGAGCCGATGATAATGGGGAGTATCTTTTTTATGAACTGTAATATGCTATTTAATATTTTGCTTGGATTGATTTTGAGTTTTGTTGACACTGTTTCTACCTCTCCTAGATTAAGCATGCAACAATTATACCCCATAAAAGAATAGTGTCAATGAGAACTATTCCTTTTTGGGGGAGGGGGTCCAAAATACTGATAATACTGGCATTCGATCCTGCCGTTGTAGAGCTTACGCCTGCGATCAGCTCTTCGCCCGAA
>JAAYWP010000110.1 GCA_012516535.1 Syntrophomonadaceae bacterium
AGCCATTCGGCCTGATACTATTTTGATCACAATTATGCATGCCAATAATGAGATCGGCACCATCCAGCCCATAGAGGAGATTGGGAAAATCGCCAAAGAGTATGAAATCCTTTTTCACACTGATGCTGTTCAGACCGCAGGCTATATGCCTTTAAACGTTGATGAGCTGGGGGTTGATTTACTCTCTGTGTCAGCCCATAAGATCTATGGGCCAAAAGGTGCAGGTGCTCTTTATATCAGGGAAGGAACTCCCCTTGAGCCCCTATTCCACGGGGGAGGACAGGAGAAAAGCAAGCGCCCGGGGACAGAGAACATCCCCGGTATTGTAGGCCTGGGAAAGGCAGCTGAACTGGCAGCGAAAGAACATGCTTCTGAAAGCAGAAGGTACAGGAAACTGTGTGAGAAATTAATCCAGGGTATCAGGGAGCGGATCCCTGGGACCAGGCTGAATGGGCATCCGGAAAAAAGGCTGCCTCACAATGTTAATGTTACTATTGAGGGAACCAAAGGGGAATGCCTGCTCACCGGCCTTGATCAGCGGGGGATCGCTGTTTCAACAGGTTCTGCCTGCAGTTCAGGCTCTTCACAGCTGTCACATGTGCTGGAGGCTATCGGCCTTTCTCCGGAGAAGGGAGCAGGTACCATTAGGATGACTGTAGGGCGCTCTACCACTGAAGGGGATATCGATTATGTCCTGGATAATCTGGTGGAGGTCGTAGATATGCTGAGGAGAGAATACTAAACTGATGGTTGCGAAAAGTTATGGCAGGGTTTTTGTGGCTATGAGCGGAGGGGTTGACAGTTCTGCTGCTGCCTACCTGCTTAAAAAAGAGGGGTATGATGTTTGTGGCATCACTATGGTAGTTAGCCAGAGCTGTCCGCTGCCTGCTGTTGAAGATGCTCGTAAAGTTGCCAGATACCTGGGGATCCCTCATTATACCTGTGATTTCAGGGATGTCTTCGAAAAAAATGTGATCAATTACTTTTGTAGAGAATATCTTGAGGGCCGCACCCCAAACCCGTGTGTTATCTGTAATAAAACCATTAAATTTCAAGCATTATGGGAGAAGGCACGTTCTTTGGGAGCAGAGTACCTGGCAACGGGGCATTATGTGCGTGTTTCTTATGATGAAAAGCGCCGCCGCTGGCTTTTAAGAAAGGGGCTTGATCCCAGCAAGGACCAGAGTTATGTGCTTTATAACCTTCGTCAGGAGCAACTGCCCCTGCTGAAATTTCCTCTGGGAGAGTACCTGAAGGAAGAGGTGAGAGAAATCGCTCATCAACTGGGGCTTCCGGTGGCTGAAAAAGAAGAGAGCCAGGAGATCTGTTTTATACCGGATAATGATTACCGCAGTTTTCTAACAGAGCGTTTTCCAAAAGCAGCCCAACCGGGTATTATTTATGATACAAAAGGAAACCCTTTAGGCAGGCACCGGGGAGTGGCTTTTTATACGATCGGGCAGAGACGGGGGCTCAACCTTGCTTTAGGGTATCCGGCTTATGTCATTAAACTAGACCCGGTGCGCAATGCTGTTATTGTAGGGAAGAGAGATGAATTATTGAGCGGTGGGCTTGTGGCAGGGGATCTGAACTTTATCGCCATAGAATCACTGGATGGTCCCTACCCGGCACAGGTGAAGATCCGCTATAACTCAAAAGCTGTACCAGCTGTTATTTCCCCTGCTGAGAATGGGGAGGTTCGTGTGGAATTCGCCCAAGCCCAGAGAGCAGTAACACCTGGTCAGGCGGTGGTGTTTTATGAGGATGACCTTGTCTTGGGAGGAGGCATTATCAAAAGATCGCTCTAAAACCTTGCACCCTTTGAGGGTGCATTTTTTTTGTCAAAGCGGTAATAATATTAGAACCATAAGTTCTTAAATGGAGAAGGGGTGTCAGTTGTATAAGGCTCGGGAGATTATTGGGCTGCCGGTGGTGAGCCTTGACACAGGAAAAGAAATAGGAGTGGTGACTGATCTTCTGTGGAGTCATCCTGAAAAGAAAATAATCTGCCTGGTGGTAGAAGATCGCCACCTTTCCTTTACCAATATCAACAGCATCGGCAAAGATGCAGTAACTGTGTCAAGCGCGGAGGTTTTGGAGGAGGAGAGAGATTATCCAGAAGCCACAAGTCTAAACCAAAAAGAGGATGAACTGGTTTTGACCCAGGACGGGCAGAATCTGGGGACACTGAACGATGTGATCTTCGATGTCACTGAGGGAAAGCTGTTAGGTTATGAAGTGTCAACAGGCCTGGTGGGTGATCTGCTGACCGGCAGAATGGTTATGTCCCCGGAAATGGTAGCCACATGGGGAAAGGAAGCGATCATTGCTGGTTGTACCGGCATAAATAGAGGTGAACAAGGTGCAGTGTCCGATATGTAATGGCAAACAAACCGGTAAGGTAGGCTCGGATCAGTATTACTGCTGGTCCTGCTATGTGGAGTTTAGCACTCGGGGAGATGGAGAGGTCTATGAGATCTGTGAGGATGGAAATCTGATGTCTATCAATGCAGATGAGGTTTAAAAGAAAATTTACAGCGAGGGGTGAGGGTCATGGCAAAGCGAAGTTATCTTAGCGGGTTGGTGACAGGTGGATTGCTTGGGGCAGTTTTGGGGGCATTTATTTCATCTCGTCAAGGAAATGAAATGAGAAAAACAGAGGAGATGGGCGAGAGTGCTAGGCGTGTCCTGCGCGGCATATCGAGAGGAATGCTGGAGATGATGCGCCGTTAACCTTTGGGGGATAATTGTATGCAGCGACGGACCCTGAGCATCCTTATTCTCTGTCTTGTGGTGCTATTTGGAGGGCTGTTTCTCTATTATGTCCGCTTTGTATTTGTACCTTTCGGTTTAGCCAGTATCATGGCATACATTATTTATCCCCTTGTCCGCAGTTTGGAAAACAGGGGGATAAGCAGAAAAAAATCCATCTTAACTGTTTATGCCGCAGGATTGATCATCGCCGGCATTTTTTTTGGATTTTTTGTACCGGCTTTATATCAAGAACTGAAATCCTTTGCCAGTATAATCCCTGTTTATATCGAAACATGGGCGAGGGTGCAGAGCTTTTTTGACAAACTGCTGACACGCACCTATCTGCCCCCTGAAGCATATCAAATTCTTAAGGAAACAATCGGCGATATCCGCAGCTCTATTTTTGAGGGGATGCGTAGCTTTGCTCAGCTGCTGATTGAGGCCCTTTACCTGCTGCCCAGTTTTCTGCTTGCACTCTTTTTAGCCTATTATATCATCAGAGATTTCGACCACTTGAAGAAAAAGTTTTTAGCTTTTCTGCCCCCTAATTTGCGCAGTGATCTGGTTTTTTTGCTGCGAGAAGGTGACCAGATCTTCAGCCAATTTCTGCGGGGACACCTGCTGATATCTTTAATAGTGGGCCTCCTTACAGGGATAGGGGCGGCTCTGCTCAAAATACCTTTTGCCATCATAATTGGGATCTTTACCGCTATCGCTGACCTGATTCCGGTTTTCGGCCCTGTACTGGCAGCAATTCCAGTGGTCGGTTTTGCCCTTTCCATCAGTAGCTGGAAGGGTGTGTTGATGCTGGGTATTTTTTTGTTGGTGCAGCAGATAGAAGGCAGTTTCCTCACCCCTCGTTTGTTAAGTGAACGGGTTGGGCTGCATCCTCTGGCAACAGTCTTTGTTCTCTTGATCGGAGGCTTTTTGGCAGGCCCTTTAGGGCTGATCTTTGCTGTACCTGCAGCTGGCCTGCTCAAAGTTGTTGTTGGCTTTATCTGGGAAAAAATAATATAGTGGTTTCATTGCAAGTTGCCATAAACACCCATAGTGTAAAGTTTTTATAGGAGAAAACAAGAAGAAAAAGACAAGAGATCATCACTTTTGGTAAAATTGAATGCACCAAAACAAACCAACCAAAAGGAGAGGATCTCTTGTGAACAACATTGTACTACAAAAATGTGA
>JAAYWP010000111.1 GCA_012516535.1 Syntrophomonadaceae bacterium
ATCATGATTATACTCCTAGAAGTCCGTAGTTATATCTAAAATCGCTATTTTCTCTGATCTTCTAACCTATTTTTCTATACCTTTCCTCGCTTTGACACCCTTAGTATAATAGTGTTTTATTTCCTTCATCTCTGTTACCAAATCAGCCTTATCTATCAATTCCTGTGGGGCATACCTGCCGGTTAAAACAACTTCAGTTCTTTCGTTTTTATGATCAAGCATCTTCAATACTCTCTCTAATGGGAATAGTTTATAGTGGAGTGCTACATTTATCTCATCTAACACCACCAGATCGTACTCAGCTGATGCCAATATCTGCTCACACTCTTTTAAGCCCTCATTAGCCTGCCTTATATCCTCATCAGTTGGTTCTTTAAAGAAGCGGCCTCCCCCATATTGTTTAATCTGTAATCCCTTAAGATAATTCCCAGCATCCAGCTCACTGTATTTCCTTCCTTTGATAAATTGAGCAAAAAAAACCTTTTTCCCTGCGCAGACTGCTCTCAGCGAAAGACCCAGCGCAGCGGTAGTTTTACCTTTGCCATTACCTGTATAAACTTGAATAAAGCCCTTATCCATTTACTTCCTCCGCATTTTTCCTAAAAAAAACTCCCTACAGCAGGGAGTTTTTTTCAAAATAAAAACCATCCGAGAAGATGGTTTTATTAACAATAGCTAATACTTCCCGCCGAAGTAATACCATTCAGGCAGGTCTCCTGGCTCACGCGTCATCCTCCTCCACCCTTCCCGGCATATGCCAGTGGTTTGTGGATTCGTCTTCGTTTACAGTAGCGGGGGCTGCAGCGGATTTTCACCGCTTTCCCTATTAAACAAAGTACCTGAATGTTGCCTATATTTCGTTTTAAAGAAATTATAACCCTTATATAAAATCAGATCAAGGTGTACGATGAACAAAATTGTGTTAACTTATCATACCAGATATATCCATTGATGCCCGATTTAATCAATAATTTATGGAAATGCCAATACGAAAATAACCCATCAAGCCCACCCCTGAAAAAGATCGATGAGCTTCTGATTGCTTTGATGGTCCTTCACCGCAACCCTGATATAGGATTTGTCAAGGCCGTCAAAGGTGGAGGCCTTTCTTATCATAAACCCCTGTTTGATAAACTTATCAAATACAATATCCTCATCATATTTCATAAGCTTTAATAGAATAAAATTGGCATGGCTGTTAAAAGCCTTGACCCATTTTACCTGCGACAGGCACTTTAACATATATTCCCTTTCTTTGTTAATATATTTTTTCGTTCGTTCAATATAGGCCTTGTCTTTGAAAATACACCTTCCCGCCGCATTGGCAAAGGCATTCACACTCCAGGGCATTTCAATTTCCGTATACCTTTGGGCAAAACCTGTTGGGGCAAATCCATACCCCAACCTGAGCCCCGGCAGAGCAAAAAACTTAGTGGCTGCCCTCACTATGCATACATTAGACTCTGTTTTAAACAAACTTATACTATCATAATCAGCTGGACAGAATTCAAAAAATGCCTCATCAAGCAACAAAAATGCATCTTTCGAAATCACAAGGTCATATACAGCTTTAAGCACAGGCTCCGGTATTCTCAGACCAGTAGGGTTGTTAGGGTTACCAAGGATCAAGAGATCCCCGGCTTGTAAAATATTCTCAAGTTTTTCAAGGTCTATGCTGAAACCTTCAGCCAATGGAAGCTTTAACACCCTTTTTCCAAGCACCTTTGGTCTTTTGATATACTCAATAAAGCATGGGGTGAAAACCACTACCCTTTTAAACAGGAGACACACATTGTTTATAATCTCCATCGCCCCATTGCCCAGGATCACCTGGTCCTGATCACACCCCAGATATGCCGCTACATTGGCTTTCAGTTCTCGATATTTTATGTCAGGATAGCACACAAGTTCATTATAGGCAGCAATTAATACCTCTTTAAGTCCATCCGGAGGCCCCAAGGGGTTTATGTTACTGCTGAAATCAATTATCTCACCTTCGTATTTGCCACTATAAGATAGAACATCTCCACCATGAATCATCATTTCACCTCAAAGGACTCTTGATATCACCGCGCTACAGTTTTTACTGTTTTAGTCTCTCCGGTCATGGAGCAGAAATCAGCCCCGACCTATAATGACTATGAATTATTATTATAGCACATAAATTTGGGGTTTTATATAGAAACTGGATAATGAGCCGCTCAAGAAAAAGCCTCACACCGCATCTTCGTTAAGAACGAGTAAAGCGGTTCTCCCATAGTGCAGGAAGAACCGCCTGGTGTAACATGTTTATTGTCTCCTTTTCACACCTACAGTTTTACTGTTTTAGTCTCCCCGGTCAAGGAGCAGAAGTCAGCCTCACCATCTTCAATATAAAATACCTCAAAAATTGAGTCATCCACTGAGTACATTTTCTTCAGTTCAGGCATTACTTCCAGTGCTTTTGCCTTTGTCTCAGGAGTAGTATGAAATACAGCTTTCCCCCTCAAGCGTATCCATTTACCATCAGGTGCTGCTGTAGATACCTCAAAATAGGGGTTTGCTTGCAACTGCTTGTAGACCTTCTTTTGATTGTTTGTGCAAAACCACAGCTTACCTTCATATTCCATCACAAAACCGAAAGGGCGAACCCGGGGCTTATCCCCTTCCACAGTAGCAAAATAAAAAGTTGGGTTGTCAGTCAAAAACTTGAGAACTTCCTTCATTAATATACCTCCCACAAATTTTATTTATCTATAATTGACAGTACTAACCTGTAATCGTTATATATTATTATACACATTAATTTGGGTATTTTACATTAAAACTGGGTACTGATCCTCTAAAACCCGGTATCGCAACCGGAACAAATGAAATGCTACAAGATAGAAACTAAGTACTTGACCCTTATTCCGGTAATCGTTCACATAATAAAGCAATAAAGCAAGCCTGGCACCGATGTGATAAAATATGAAGTAAAATCTAAATTGTCAAAAGGAGTAGTACTGATGAAACTTGTTTATCAGGGTAAAACAAAGGATGTCTTTGCTTTGGAAGATGGAAATTATCTGCTGAAGTTTAAGGATGATGTGACAGGAGAAAATGGTGTATTTGATCCAGGTGCAAATACTGTTGGTTTAACTATGGAAGGAGCAGGCAGAGCAGGACTGAGACTGACAAAACACTTTTTTGAGATATTAAAAGAGAAAGGCATACCTACCCACTACATAGATGCTGATATAGAAAAGGCAACCATGACTGTTAAACCGGCTCAAGTTTTTGGCAATGGGCTGGAAGTCATCTGCCGCTATAGGGCTGTGGGGAGTTTTCTACGGCGTTACGGCATGTATGCAAAAGAGGGACAGCCTTTAGATGGTTTAGTTGAATTTACCCTGAAAGATGATGAACGCCAGGACCCACCTATCACAGAGGATGCCCTTGTCATGCTGGGAATCCTTACACCTGAGGAGTACAAAACGATCAAAAACCTCACCATAGAGATCAGCAAAATAGTCAAAGAAGAGTTGGCTAAAAAGGGTATGGAACTCTATGACATCAAATTCGAATTCGGCAGAGTAGGCGAAAATAAAGAGATCGCTTTGATCGATGAAATCTCAGGCGGAAACATGAGGGTTTATAAAGACGGGAAATACATCGAGCCACTGCTTCTGGCGAAATTAGTGCTGGAAGATTGAAAGTCAACCTGACATCAGTGCCTGATTGCCCCATCTCCTGGCAAAATTGATGCTGGAAGATTGAAAGCACATAGATCAAGTCAAAAATTATACCGCCCCAGAAAAAACAATAAACAGTTGGTTACCAATGATGATGTTAAATAAAGGTACGGCAATTACTCCACCCAATGCCGTACCTATTTTAAAATTGGTCAAAATAAAGCAATAAAGCAAGCCTGGCACCAGTTACAATTTTCTGTTTAAGCCAACACCATATACCATCCCAAAAGCAGCACCCAATCCAGAGAAAGCAATAAAGATCGGATCCCTAGTGAAAGCATATAAAGTAAAGCAAATTCCCACGCTAACTGCGGTCCCTATTAACATTCCTAAAGCCATATAGTTTGTCTTTTTCTTCATATGATATAAATCACCCTTTTCTGCGGCTTCTTTACCATCTATAGTTTACAAAAAATAAATATTTTGTCCATCAAATATACACTCTCTACCCCTTCAGTCTTTCTTTTTGTTTATTTAGTTCCTTTGCCACCTCCAAATACTTTTTACTCAATGCTTCTTTTTCTTCTTCATCCACAACTTCATTAAGCTGACCGCCCAAAAAGGCCAATTCACACTCTAATCTGCTGATACTCTCAGCTAAATCCTTGTATTCTACGCCGATTTCCTCCTTCATCTTCTGCTCTTTACATTTGGCTAAATAATAGTCATAACCGCCATCATAACAGTATAAATTCTGATTATCTATCACAAAGACCCTATTGGCCAGCCTTTTAATGAAATACCGATCATGGGAGACAAAAATAATACTACCCATATATTCATCAAGCACATCCTCGATCTTTTCTTTTGATGGGATATCCATATAATTTGTGGGCTCATCCAAGACAAGGAGATTTGCACCTGACAGGATCAGCTTGGCAAAAACAACCCTGCCCTTCTCCCCCATGCTTAGATTGTCAATTCTTTTATGAACATCATCACCTCGAAAAAGTAAAGCCGCCAAAATTGACCTGGCATCATCAACAGTTGCTCCCACACTTAAAACTTCGTCCAGTACAAATGCATCATCATGCAGGCTGTCAAGTTCCTGGGCAAAATAGCCGATCTTTACCGAGGGGTTGATGCTGATTGTTCCACTGTATTTCTCTAAGCCGCATATTGTTTTAAGAAAGGTTGTTTTTCCTGCACCATTATCACCGATAACAGCGATCTTGTCACCGCGCCTGATATCAAATGAAACCCCGCGCAAGATCTTCTTCTCACCGTAGCTTTTGGACAGGTTCTTCCCTCTTACCAGAAACCGCGGCAATTTAGTGCTGATAATATTTTTATTGATCACCTGAAAGCCCGGAGCAGTTGTTTTTTCCGGTTTGCTGATCGCAGCTTTTTCCATCCTTTCCAGCTGTTTTCTTTTCGCTTTAAATACATTGGCATGTTTTTTCGCTTTGGATCTGTAAAAATCATGTGTTCCAGCAGCCTTATGTGCACCCTCATACCAGTTCTTTCTTTCATTTATTACTTCTTTTAAGTGCCTTATTTCCATCTGCTGCTTCTCATACTCTCTGGCAATGGTTTTCAGCTCATTTTCCTTCTGCACTTTATAATCTGAGTAATTGCCTGGATACACCTTAATACCTTTAGCAGTCAATTCCCATATTTTATTTACCACCTTATCAAGGAAATAACGGTCATGGGAAATAACCAGTACCGGTTTATCAAGGCTATGTACAAATTCCTCCAACCAATCATAACTTTTTAGATCAAGGTGGTTTGTAGGCTCATCCAATATAAGCAGGTCATAACTGCTGACCATGGCCTTGCAGAGTGCCAGTTTGGTCTTTTCGCCACCGCTTAAACTTGACGCTCTCTGCCCCCACTTCTGCTGATCCAAACCAACCTTGTTAAGAGTCATCTTAACCTTTATTTCGATATCAGTTAGATTACTGCTGCTGTCTGAAACAGCCAGCCTCAATAACTCATCAAAAACAGTAATTGTATCGTCAAACAGAGGATACTGCTCTATATACAGAATTGTGCTATCTGCCGGGGAGAGCTTGATTTCCCCTTGATCAGGTGTTTCTTTTCCTGCGAGGATCCTGGCCAGTGTTGTTTTGCCGATTCCATTAATTCCAATCAACCCTATTTTATCTTTACCATTTATACTGCCGCTGATATTTTCCAAGACAGTTTTACCATGATAGCTTTTATAAAGACCCTGAAAACGCAGGTTCATACATCATCCCCCTTATCTTCTCAAGCTCTGAGAGATGACAGCTAAAAAAAGCAAAACTGCAGCAAACACCCCAGGTGCTGTACTGCAGCATTAAACCAAACTATTATATTTTCCTGTAAGTGTTTTTTAACTATCATCTCTTAAAAAAGTGCACACTGATCCCCTTAAACCCAAAAAGCAGGCTTTGGGGAG
>JAAYWP010000112.1 GCA_012516535.1 Syntrophomonadaceae bacterium
AACTGACGGACCAACAATTTCATCTACTTTGTCAATTTAGATGGTTATACTATAATATCAGAAACCTTACGCTGACCACGCTAAAGGAGAAGCCGTATGTACCATATTTTAGCAAACTTGAATTTGTTTATTGTACTATCTATTCTGGCATTATCTTTAATTGTATTGTCAAAGGCTGCAGATTCACTGGTTGATAATGCAGCCAAACTTTCGAAAATTTTAGGGCTATCACAGGTGATCATTGGCGCTACAATAGTTTCACTTGGGACAACACTTCCGGAATTATCGGCATCTGTTGTTGCTGCATTACAAGGAAATGGTGATTTTGCGTTAGGTAATGCAATTGGATCAATTATTACCAACACAAGCTTAATACTTGGCATTGCAGCTTTATTTGGAAAAATCCCTACAAGCAAAGAAACCTCACAAAAATTAAGCATACTGATTGCAGCCATCATGATTTTATTTTTCACAACCATACCTTATAAAATCGGCAATGATAGTGGGCTGATTCCTCAGTGGTTGGGATTTATCCTATTACTGCTTGTTCCGGTTTATATATTTTATTTAATTAAGCGTGAAAGCAATAATAATTCTCAAGAAAAGGACCATAATGCAGAAAAATCTATAGGAATAATTGCTGCTTTTATTGCAAAAATCTTTATTGCAGCTTTTATTATTGCAGTAAGCGCTTCTGCTTTAGTTGCATCTGCAGAAGTGCTTGCCGAAAGAATGGGAATTCCAGATGTGGTGATATCCTCTACCCTGGTTGCTTTCGGAACAAGTGTACCTGAATTGAGTACTTGTATTGCAGCAGTAAAAAACAACCATGGAGGGTTAGCTATAGGAAATATACTGGGTGCTAACATCTTGAATATTTTGTTTGTAACTGGGGCAGCTGCTGCTGTGACTCCTAATGGAATCCCAGTACCGCCGTCCTTTTATACGATTCATTTCGTAGGCCTTGCTGTAGTAATGGGAACCTTTGGTTTTTTTGCTTATAACAAAAAATTTCATGAGATCAATAAAAGAGAAGGCATTATCCTGATTTTGATTTACGCAGCTTATCTAGCTGCCAATATATTTAATACCTTTTACTGATACAGAACCCCTGCATAACCTACTCAGACTAAACTCAGTCCAACCACCTGTGGCACAGGGACCTTTCGTTTGCCACCTTTTCCATAAATACAAAAACTTAGCGGATGTTTCAGTTCCCTAGGCTCCGGCTGGGGGCGGATTCTGTCTGTCCTTATCGCTTTTGCTGCAGGGTTTTGCCTGGCATCACTAGAATAAAAATGAAAACACTGTAAATATGGGAAGCATGGAAGCAGGGGGACGTTCTTTTTGCTTCCGGCGAGGGACAGGTTCCCTTCTCCCGGCAAAGAGGGGTAACTTTGAAGCAGCTGTTAGAGGTAAGGATCAAACACGCTGGCTACACAGATAACAAAAATGCCATTACAAATATTGATTTTTCCTTGCAGAAGGGCGAGCTTGCCGGCTTAATCGGCCCCAATGGTGCTGGAAAAAGCACCACCATCAAAGCTATTTTAGGCATGTTACCAGTAATGGATGGAGAGGTAATTTTAAATGGAAGCAGTAAAAGATACAGCTATATTCCTGAGCAGCCCGTTTTTTATGATGAACTGACTGTATGGGAGCACCTTGAGTTGGCTGCTGCAGCACACAACATCAATCAGGTTGTATTTGAAGAACGCAGCAACAGGCTGCTCAAGCTGTTTCGCTTGGATAATGCAAAGCACTACCTGCCCGAAACATTATCTAAAGGAATGCAGCAAAAAGTCATGCTGGTTATCGGTTTTCTGCTACAGGCTGATATTTACATTGTAGATGAGCCCTTTATGGGCCTTGATCCACAGGCTATCATTGACTTTTTGAGGCTGCTGAAACAGGAAAGAAGGCGGGGAGCAGGTGTTTTGATGTCCACCCATGCCCTGGATACAGCAGAAAAAGTTTGCGATTCTATCATATTGATGTCAGAAGGCCGGCTCTTGATGAGAGGGAACCTCACACAAATCCGGCAGATCTGCGGGCTGCCTGATGGGTCCCTCTTGGAGTGTTTTAATAAATTGCTGGAGTACAGACAATGACACCCGAAAAGCTTTTTTTCACACGCCTGCGTTCGGAGTGGAAATTAAAATACACTGCATGGCGCCCAGTCATCGATTGGACAGTAGCACTCTACATCATTATTCCCGGCGTTATTATTGCAGTTATCTGCTATCTACGCTTATGGGGCCAACTCCCCCCTTGGGCCGCTGACTTTTCCATTAACATACCTTTACTGCTCATCTTTTTATACAGCTGGACAGGAACAATCAGGTTATTCCTTGAGGAGGCTGACCAGCTTTTTCTGCTCCAGCTTAGGGAATGGATGCGGCGGATCATGATCTGCGGGATCACTTATTCTGCACTATGCTCCTTATTTACAACACTATTGCTCATTATTATTCTTGCCCCATTCCTGCACCTGGGCTGCGGCTTGTCTATCAAAAAGCTGGCACTGCTGTTGGTTATTACATTCCTGTTCAAGATGAATATAGGCCTTACAAAACAGTTTATTTCCCTGCGCTTGGCTTCCTGGATAGAAAAGATCACTTTCATAATTTTTTTTATCTCCACACAAGTACTGTTTATCAAAGGAGTTCCCCTGCTTATTGACAACTTTTTGTTGGGATGTACCTGCTGCATATTGCTGGGTCTGACACTGCTTTTGCTCATCAAACTCCGCCTTGACATAAAAGGGGCTTTTTTTGATGACATAGCACGTGAAAACAGTGAACGATTAAAGCATGCGGCTTTTATGTTAAAGGCTTCGGGAGTAAACATCAAAAAACCCAGTACCAAGAGAAAGAAGCCTGTGTTTTACTCAAGAATTAACCATTTGTTTAATGAACGCACCACAGCTAACACATTGGTGGAAGTATGCATCAAAACCTTCCTGCGCAGTATAAACAACCTCTCTACATATATGGTATTAGTGTTGTTAGGTATACTCTATATGAGCAATCCCAATTGGTCCGTTGTGATCATCTGGCCTTTTTTTGCTTTTTCCTCTGCAATGCTGATAAAATCCCATTATGTTGAGGTCATGACATCAGATTATCTGAAACTCTTTCAGTGGAAATCCGAAGATAAAAAAACAGCAGCCCGGAAATCGATCTTTATTTTATCAACTCCAGGCTTTTTGCTCGTCAGCTCAGTATTAGGTTTCAGCTTATTCCACTGGATCGGGCTTCTAGGTATATTACCTATAGGATTGGTAATGAATTATTATATAACCAAATCATTCTCTTAGCGGCGGGACAGTGGGACACGGGGACAGGTACCTGATCAGCCATACCTTCGCTCCAATAGTTGCTTTTTAATCTACTGCATGCCTCGGTTTTTTACCAAAAAGAAGTATAAGAGTACGAAAACTAAGTCATTATTAATACTCTCTACTGTGGAGGCTTGACTGGTTACCCGTTTTCAGGGTTGATTTTTGCAGATATACGACCACAAATAAATAGTTCTGGCTCTATTCTTATTTAAGAAGCCAGAACTAATCAAAGATGTAATGCAGCCTGCTGATAATACGGTTTTCTATTTCACAGCTTAGGTAAATTTTGTCTCAAACTAGCTAATCAGCAGCAAAGACTTTTGTCCTGCTAATGTAAAACATGACGGTAAATACATGTATTTACGCTATAATACCCATTCCCGCAAAGTCAAAAAATAGTTTCATTATAATACGTCGTTGTCCTTCTGGAATAAAATCTAGACTTTTTAGCATTTCTTCAAAACCCTCGGGATAAGTAAATAAATCTTTTTCACACATCTTTTTCACCTCATTTTAGTAAATTTTCTTAGTATAATTTAATTAGTATAATTTAAGACGAACTCGTTTATTGCCTTTAGATTTTCTGGGTTACAATCTCTTCGGAATGTAATCATTTTATCAGCACCAAAAATATAACCCCCATCAGTATTTAGCTCGTCAATCAACTTTTTGGCGTAATCGATACATTCTTGTTTGGTGCCCTGCGATAGAAGTGTCGTCGGAAAACCACCAACTAATGCCATGTTGTTACCGATTTTTTTCTTGGCTTCAAACAAGTCATCTTGCTCAAGATATATAGCACAATAACCCTTCGGAATCTCACTGAACATATCATACAATCTGCTATTTTCTCCCAATGCCCATAAAAATACTGTTTTATTTTTTGCAACTGCATAATCAATAATTTCTTTAATATATGGCCAGTAAAACTTTTCAAACTGTTTTGGGTTTAGTATTGGGTGTGCGATCATAGGAACAAAAAAGTCAAAACAAAAATCTTCACTACTACCTTCCTCACGCTCTGGCGATAGTGCCGGATCATACAAATCGAAATATCTTCTAAGAGAATCTAAGGCATCCTTAACTTTATCAGGGTACCTTCTCAAATCAAGTGATAGATCCTTTATTCCCCTCAGGCCATTAAGAAGATGATCAAATGGCAGGTTAGTAACTGTTTCTGCGTGTCCTGGAACGCCGTATTCATTTTTCATGATTGCACCGATTTTTTGCAAGTATTGTAGATATTTCATAAATTCTTTCATGCCTTCGACCATCCTGGATTTATTTAATCCTGGATATTTTTTAGGCATATATACGGTCCAAAAATATTTCTCAGGATTCTCAATCAAAAGATCATAATCATCTAAGCTCATCACACAAAAATCATCTGGCAAATTAATTGAGTTATTTTCATCATTTATTATATAACTCGTATTTCCTAATGCTCTCGTAATTGCAAGTGGATTTCTAAAACCGGTATCTGCATATACGTCAAAGTTGTATTTCTCGTGAAATTTTCTCATAACAACTTCGTAGATATCCCAATTGAACAATGCCTCGCTTAATTTATAACCCACATCGCACACCTTATATGACCAAATATTACCAAGTATGGGGACCCTTTCGGGTTTATTAAATTTCGTTGCATCCTTAAATAGTTTTACTCTCTTTTTAAACAGCAATTCTGTATTTTTCATATTATACCCTCGCTTTCTAGATATATGTGAAATCTTTGCAACTTATCCTCTGTTATACCCAGTTTTGACAGATCTTGACACCTTCGGCGCCATTAGTCGTAAACTTGTCTGCCCCGATCTGTCTGCAAGCTTCCTCAGTAACAGGGTTACCACCAATAATGACCTTAACCTGGTCGCGCAGCCCTGCTTCTTTCAGCGCATCAACCGTCTTTTTCATAGAGTCTAGTGCAAGGGTAAGCACGCCACTCATTCCCACTATCTGCGGCTTCACTTCTTTAACCTTTTCCACAAAAACTGCAGGCGGAACGTCTATACCCAGATCGTGCACCTCAAATCCTGCAGCTTCGGCCATGCTCTTGAAGATGTTTTTACCGATGTCGTGCAGATCTCCTTCCACCGTACCCAAAACTATTGTGCCGACTTTCTCGGTGTTGCCGCTGCCTAGTATGGGCTTCAAGATCTCAATTGCTGCTGTAAGAAGTTCCCCGGCAAAAATCAGGTCGCCGACAAAATACTCGTTCTTTTCAAACAGGTCACCCACATTGGCCATTCCCTGCTGGCAGGCGCTGACAACCTTTTGGGTTTCCTCTAGGCTAGGGTTTGTCGCTACAAATTCTCTTAACATTTGCAGAACCTTTTCTTCATCAAGTTCTCCAACCGCCTGAGTCAATGTCTGTAAGTCCACTATTCAACTCCTCCTTTGTTTCTCTTTGTTAATAATTGTGAATCTAATAACACAACCCTAAGTCCAATTCCATCTGTTACGTCTAAACTCACCTCCTGTTAACTCATAACTCTGACACTAACCATAACAGTCATAACTTTATTTCCCCTCTTTTACCAGCCCAACCATGTTTTTGCCGATAAGTATTGTTAGTTCCGGCAATAGCAGTCCTGCCCAGTATAGCCTTTGTGGCAAACCAGGTTGGAAGCATCTCCTGGTTGCAGGGGGCCACTATGACAGAGTCCATGCACGCATACATGGCAATCGTCATAATAGCTTGTTTTACAACTCTCCTTAAGGGCATGCCGGAGGAGATGTTGCTGAAACCGTTTATGAACTTAACGCTAGGGTACATTTTCTATCTTAATATGCTTGGCTCCTAAGGTGTACCATTTGTCCGACAACCTATCCCCAAATACAAAAACGACCTTTATAGGTTAATGGCTCTATCCATTAATAGGCAGGAGAAAAAAGTGAGCTATAGCACGCGTATCGAGAGGCGTTGCCCCATAGTGTAAAGTTTTTATAGGAGAAAACAAGAAGAAAAAGACAAGAGATCATCACTTTTGGTAAAATTGAATGCACCAAAACAAACCAACCAAAAGGAGAGGATCTCTTGTGAACAACATTGTACTACAAAAATGTGA
>JAAYWP010000022.1 GCA_012516535.1 Syntrophomonadaceae bacterium
TATCCTATAAAAAGTTGACACCGTCTAGTATATATAAGCCTGTTGTCGTCTGCTGTTGCTTTGTGATATACTGAATCAGAAAATAACATATTTAACTATAATTTGACGATATCAAACAGAAAAGGGATTACAGCAAAATGACCACTCAAACAGGAGAAACTCTGTATCATATACTTCTTAATCTTGTACTAAAAGAGAAAGGTTTAGATGCCATGGCAACTGCCTTTTCCGAGATTATAGGGTCCACAGTATTTTTGCTGGACAGGGAGTTTAATTTGTTTGCTTGTTCAGATGAATCGACTGCCCATTTATTTAAGGCGCTCAAAACCAAGCTGATAGAAGATCTTTTTGCTATCAATAATCAAGCGACCATAGTAGAATTAGACCACGAACTAGGTCTGTCCTGTTTTTTGTTGCCTATACAGGTCGGCACAACAATTTACGGCTATCTTTGTATTCTTGATCACCGCCGAAAATTACATGCTTTAGATGTTACAGCTGCGGAGCAGGCGGCACTGGTAATGGCATTGGATTTTCAGAAACGCATGGCGGTCGAAGAGATAGAGAGACGATATCTGAATGATTTTGTTAGAGATTTATTAGAGGGGCGGATGGAATCTAGGTCCAATGCACTTCATAGGGGAACTATCTACAAATGGGATCTAACAAAACCGCAAGTGCTCTTTGTCATTAAGCTTGTGACACCTTTGGGGCAAGGAATTTCACATGCCAGTATTCAAGCCAAGATGCACTATCTTCAGAAGCTTGAAAAGGTGATCAGAAATGCAATGAGCTCCCATTCCAATAGATACTTAGTTGCACATCTCGGTGATGTGAATGTAATGCTTCTGATCCCTAAAACAGAGACAACAGCGTCAATCAAAGAGGAGTCCATACAGGTTGCCAGGCACCTGATTCCCCAATTACAGAAAGTCATAGAAAACCAGGATATGGTGGTAAAAATAGGCATATCCAGGGTCTGTTATGATTTTTTTGAACTACCTACAGCTTTTCATGAAGCCGTTGAGAGCATACAAATGATTGTGCAGATGGATTCATCTCATGAGATTGTGCATTATGATGATTTGGGGATAAACAGGCTTCTTTTACGAATAACAGATACAGAAGAACTGGAAAATTATTGTGAAGAACATTTAGGTGAACTGATCAGATATGACAAAGAACATGAGACCAGTTTGCTAAAAACCTTGAGTGTAGTGATCGAGACCGATGGAAATTTGAAGGATGCGGCTGAGAAATTGTTTATCCATTACAATACACTGCGTTACCGGCTGCGCAAAATCAAAGAACTGTCAGGGATAGATTTCACTTCATGGAAGAAGGTAGCTAGGGTAGTATTGGCTCTTCAGGTATATCACATTATTCAGGCTAGGAAAAAGGGTAAAGAGGCAAAGTGGGCTCCCTTTGTCAAGTCGTGACAAGTTCTGGCCCTTAAGTTTGGTACTTTCGCATAATGACAACCCCCACAAAAGATGGTACGATACCGGTAACAATAAATCGAAGGCCCCCTTGGGAGACGAAGCGGACACCAAGAGCGGCAAAATTTCCCAACATTTCCCCCCTTTACAATTATATATAGAAAGATATAGAAAAGTCGTCTCCCAAACCTTTTTATTTCTTAGTTTCTTAAGGAGGGTGAGTAGCAGTGGATAGCAAAGAACTAGCAACAAAGCTTGAGGAAATATCTGAGGAAATTGACATGGTTAAGCGGCGAATTATTAGGATACTTTCAAGGCAGAACGACAGCAGTATATATGATAATAAAAATGAAGGTCGGTGGGCAAATAATAGCGAGAGGGGCTTCTTCAGTCTCGATTAGATGTTCAAAAAATATAACGCAACGGCTGGAGCACATCCGGTCGTTTTTGTTTTGGAAGCAAAGGGACGTTCTTTTCGCTTCCTTTGCTTCGATAGTTTTCCGTAATTGACAGCATAACCCCTGTTCCGGAACAGCAGTTATAAAAAGGTAATCAAAACGGAAAAAAGAGCACTCAATGATTCGTTTCTTTACAAATCCCTTTCTTGAAAACAAGAGAGGGATTTTGTCATGCCTTAATGGTAGTGTATCAAGTACCGCCGGAAAAACTGCAATGCAGGGGCTAGCATATAAATGTAAATGATGTCACATATGGAAAAACCTACATATAATACAGTACAGTAGAAAGGAGTGATGTAATATGCATAATGAATCAAACTTTAATCCGGAAGGAGATTCAATGCTCAATCCAGAGTCCAGACCTGACAACTACAATAGAGACGATAATTATGTAACCTACTCTAAAACTATAGAAAAGTGTTTGCCTCCGAGCTGTTTTTGTGAAAGGGGAGAGCTCATTAAAAATGGGGGATTTGAGACCCTCAGCGTTGTCCCTGGCCAGGTCTTTTCCGACTGGAGTTTGGGGTTGAGCTCTGAAGGTATAAATATGTCATCGACTACTGACAACGTTTATGAAGGAAACAGCGCTGCAAGCATTCAAACCACAGTTACACCAACAGCAGAATCAAGGCGCTTGCAACTACGCCAAAACGTGATTGTGACACCCGGATGTTTGTATGGGTTAAAATTTGCTGAAAGACTTGTGGCTTTAGGTGAGACCGGTACTGACCTGCCAACTCTCATAGTGAGAATCTTTTATGTATCCCAGGGTTTCGCCGAATACAACCTTTTAAATAAAGCTATTCAAAAGACAAAAATAGACAGGAAATACAACCTCCACCACATGGCTGCAAGGCTCCCTGTACCCTGCAATGTGTCCGGGATTATTGTGCAGTTTGAATTCTTCATAACTGACAGCGGAGGCACTGTATGGAATTTAGATGGTGTATCACTGCGTGCCCTATCTAAAATATCCGCCTGTTGCTGCAAGGAGTGATTATTATGACAATATTAATTCCAGGGGAAAAGCCCATATACAAAGGTAATGAAATACATGTAACAATTTCACCCAAAGAGAAGGAGAAGTGCATCCCGAAGATTTGTATTTGTGAAAAGGGAGAGCTGCTTAAAAACGGGGGGTTTGAAACTCCCAGCTTCAGCCCCTCCGAGGTATTTGCCGGCTGGATAGTACAAAGCCGGACTCTGGATATAGAGTTGGTCAAAGATACTGAAAATGTATACCAAGGCCGCGCTGCGGCAAGTGTCCGCACAAGCTCGCCGTCAGGCCCCTTTCCTTCAACCCTTGTTCTTCGCCAATATGTAAATGTGACACCGGGCTGCCTTTATAGATTGAAGTTTGCCGAAAGGCTCGTAACCCTCGGCCAGACGGATAGTATAGTTCATCTGCTTATAGCAAGGATTGTTTACCTGGACGGAAGGCAAAATGAATATGAGCTTTTAAACATCCCTATACAAAAGACGGCAGTAGATGAGAAATATAACCTGCACGAACAGATAGCGGACCTTCCTGTTCCCTGTGATGTATCAGGAATTATTGTGCAGTTCAGCTTCTATATAATAGATACCCCAGACTCTGTGTGGAACCTGGATGCCGTATCTCTGCAGGCCGTATCACGGATTTCCGCCTGCTGTTAACACAAGTTTGCGGCAGGCTAACAATGCCCTCTATAGCTTTATGCATGTGAGAGGGTCAACTATGAAATAGAAAGGAGTGTCTAATTTGGCCAATAAAGTTCAGCCCAGTCACGACAGTCCTGTAAAAATAGATAACGATAAGCATCTTAAAATAGAAATAGACAGTCTAAAATGCTGCCATTTACCCGATTGTCCCTGTGAGACAGGAGAACTGATTAAAAATGGCGGGTTCGAGATATTAAGCACTGATGATTTTCAATCATTTGCACATTGGAAAGCGGTAAATCCGGTTTCAAATACAATAGTAAGTCAGGCAGCTACAGATATGACTCCTGTGCAATACGAAGGAATAAGAGCAGCATGGTTTAGAACTGAGGCCTCTGATCTGGAGCAACATTCAATATCACTTCAGCAGAATGTCACTGTGACTCCAGGCTGCATCTACCAGTTAAGCTTTGCGGAAAACTTGCTAACTGGTAGTCCTGCTACTTTTCCTAGTCTTGTGGGGAGGGTATATTATACAGATAGTGCCGGCAACCAATTTGACCTGATCAATATTTCGATTGCTACAAGCGGCGTTTTTGAAAATAAAGTGGATAAGGGTTATAACTTCCATCAAAAAACAGCTGATATACCTGTACCCTGTGATGTGTCAAAAGTAACGGTCCAGTTTGATTTTTCTGTAAGAGATACAGGGGGCACGATTTGGTTGCTGGATGGTGTCAGCCTGAAAGCCGTATCTTCTGTCTCCTCCTGTTCCCAGGATCGATGTGCTTCATCAGGGGGCATTTGCCAGACGAGAAACCTGGTTAGAAATGGGAACTTTGAAGATATTTCCGGTAGCATAGGTTCGCCGTCTCTCTATTGGCGTCAATTGCCTGAGTCTGGTGCCCTGGCCGAAGTTGTAAGTTACAGTACGTCATATGAAGGAACTTTTTCAGTACTGTTTGCTAGTATAGAAACCGAATCTCCCGCATTTAAATCAGTTTCCTTACGCCAAATCGTACCTGTAACACCTGGCTGCAGATTGGAGTTCAGCTTTGCTGAAAACTTCCGCAACCGCGGGGACGGGGCAGGGGATACCCCTCGGCTAATAGGAAGGGTCTTTTGGGTCGATGACGGCGGCACTGAGTTTGACCTGATCAATATTCCAATTGCCAAAATCGGCGGTGAAAATGACGAGGATAAAGGTTTTAACTTCCATAAAAGGATTGCCGATGTCCCTGTGCCTTGCAATGTGACCAGCGTCTATGTGCAGTTTGATTTTTCCGTAACAGATATAAGAGACACCCAATGGATCCTGGATGCGGTACAGTTGCGCCCTGTGCCCTGGGACCCGGTCTGTTGCCTGGACTGTAAGGGGGTGAGTTAAGATGCAGAAGTATAAATCCTCAAGGTGCAGCTGTGAAACTGGGGAACTGATCAAAAACGGGGGATTTGAAATACGCAGTAATGAACCGGATTACCCGTTTCAGTACTGGGAGCAAGTTAATCCGAATTTTGCCATAGTGAATAACAACCCGAATGTCACTATTGTTGCCTACGAAGGGCTGTCTGCAGCCCGGTTTGAAAGTTCTGACAGCGCTGAAGAAATAAATAAATCGGTATCACTGCAGCAAAAAGTTATTGTAACTCCGGGCTGCGTCTATAAGCTGAGCTTTGCAGAAAATCTATTGTTTAAAGGCAACACAACAGCGGCAGCGATACCCCTCCTCACTGCCAGGGTTTTTTATGTGGATAATTTCGGCAATGATGTAGACCTTATAATTGTCCCCATCTTCAAATTTAGCCAGGAACACGACCCCAACAGGGGTTATACCTTCCACGAGGCAATAACTGAGGTACCAGTACCTTGCGATGTATCAGAACTTATTGTCAGGTTTGATTATTTCGAAAACAGCACCGATGGGAGTGTCTGGCTGTTAGATGGCGTTTCTCTGCGGGCAGCATCGTCCAGATCAGCCTGCTGTGAAAAAAGTATAAGGTGTATATTTTAAAAGGATGACAAACAGCTGCAGTTTGGGATTCGGCATACCTTGTGTTTGAAGAAACCACCTAAAAAAAAGGTGGTTTTTTCTTTTTTTAAATTAGCGATATCAGGCATAGTACATGCTTATGGAATTTTTTGAGAGGATATTAGAAGTTGTTTAGCGAAGAATTAAATAATGTGGCAGGCCATGCCCTAGATTTATCTGCTGCCGTAATAATTAGTTTTTCATATGCTGAAAGGGAGTTTAAAAGGGACCATGAACACAATTTTTAACGCTCCGATAGAGGAGATAATCAAAAAGCGTATTTCTGTGAGAACCTATACAGGCGAACCTTTGACAAATGAGATTAAAGAAAAAATAAACGACTACATTGCCACTCTTTCCAATCCCTTTAATGCAAAGGTAAACTTTAAGCTGTTAGAAACGAAAACGGCAGCTAATGCGGCGAAACTAGGAACATATGGTGTCATTAAGGGTGCAGTTAATTATATTGGAGCGACAATTAAGAAACGGTATTATGCTTTAGAGGCGCTAAGTTATGAGTTCGAAAAACTGATTCTGTATATAACTTCTTTAGGGCTTGGTAGCTGTTGGCTGGGAGGGACATTTAAAAAAGGTGAGTTTGCCAAAGCGATGTCAGTGAAGGATGATGAATTTTTTCCTGTGATATCTCCTGTGGGATATCCCTCTGATAAAAAGCACTTAATAGACTCAGTCATCAGGTTTATAGTGCATGAAAACCTGCGGAAACCATGGGAAGAATTATTTTTTTATAAAAACTTCTCCACACCTTTATCCAAATCAGATGTTGGGGAGTACTGGATCGCCCTGGAAATGGTGCGGCTGGCGCCTTCTGCTTCAAACAAGCAGCCCTGGAGAATAGTTAAAGATGATAATTTGTATCATTTTTATGAGTGTAAAACCCCTGGTTTTATCAAACTTTTTGGTTATGATATTCAAAGGATCGATATGGGAATTGCAGCTTGTCATTTTCATTTAACAGCAATAGAGAAAAACCTTAATGGATCATTTCACAAACTGCCTGACGCGATACCGGATCTGTCTGATGATACTTCTTATATTTTTTCATGGGTTCAAAGCTAATGGATCAGCTTACCCTTCTGGCCAACATTTCTCAACACAATCCTATTGGGTGAAAATCATCACGGTTATTGGCCTGGTTAGTTTTATCATTCTTTATGTCTTGTTAACTGTTACTTTTCTTAATCGTATTCTATAAAGCTTTTGTAGATACAATCAAATGCCAGGTCAGGCATAAATATCCATCTTTATATAGCATAGGTATGAGTGAAAAAACTGCAGGTATAAAACTACTCATTGCCATCTTTTCGGTTTTTATAACGCAAATATGAGTGTATTTCTCCAGTGGATGGGGGAGGGGGACCTAAGATTTTTGCGAGGCTAAATTTGTGCCAACATATATTTAAAAAGTTACTTTGCATCTATTCTAAAATATCTGATAAATTTCATGAGTTTATGGGGGATGCGTGCTTCTTTTTATTTGTGTTTCTAGCAGTTTCTGCTTTAAGTGTAGTTAGAGCCAATAGGAGATACAAAGAAGATTAGAGTCCAGAAGTCCTTTGACGATCTTTTTGTGCTCACAAAGCAAATACAGGCTTTGTTTTATTTTTGATAAGGGTAACGGGTACATGTTCAGATATCAAAGAAAACCAAATTAATGTGATAAATTCTCCTAGATTTCAGAATAGCGAAAAAGTTATCGAAGTGGATCTTTGATTAATCAAGAAATAGCCCAAGAAACAACTGCACTTAATAATCAGCAGTTGGCTTTTTATTGGCTAAAACCATAGGGAGGTATCCTAAAATGCAGAACAATAGTTATTTGTTCCGTGATTGAGAAGGGAAAGCAAAAAGGGGTATTCACGGGTATTCATATCCTAGTTAACATAATTATTATTATCGGAA
>JAAYWP010000113.1 GCA_012516535.1 Syntrophomonadaceae bacterium
CTGCCTTCATAGTGCTCATAGCCGCACTTTTTGCAGCGGAAGCGCACCCAGTTTTTTGCTTTCCACTGTTCGATCAACTCCTGCTTCAGGCCCCAGTGCCTTCCCTCAGGTGGTTCCAGGGTGCAGCCAAAAACAACCCGTTCTTTGTTTTTTCTGATGCCAGGGTAGTGCACAAAGGGGAGCCAGCCGGTTTCCCTCTGCTCATAGAGGACCTTCGGTTTCCCTTTACTGCTTTTTGTGTAGTAGAAAAGGGAATCTGTGGCCACCAGAAATTTGTTTTTTGCTTCCTTTTGAATCCCGGACCTTTTGATAATGATCTCATTTTTAAAGCATTCAGGCCCAAATACCTGATCCAGCAAGAGGCGCACATACATGTTGCCGTTATAGTCACAGCGCACGAAGATGGATCCCTTTTTGTTCAGGGTCTGGTGAGCCAGCTGCAGCCTGTTTTCTAAAAGGGAGAGCCAGGCCGCATCCCTGTATTTGACTGAGTAGCTGTAGCCCGGTTCCTGCTCCCTGTTGAAAGGGGGATCAATGTAGATCAGCTGCACTTTTTCTTTGAACTTGGGAAGGATTGTGTTCAGCGCCTGGTAGTTTTCGCTACTGATCAGCCACCCATCCAGTTCTTTGTCTAACTGATCGAACCGGGAGAGGATTTCCCCTTCACAATCTTTAAAATACCTGCTATCCAGGGGGAGGTGGGCATACCTCTTGCTGAGCCTCTCCTCAGCATCGATCAACTCTGTTATTTGGAAGGTATCATCAACAAGCCGCAGTTCTCTCCATTCAGCGGCTTGCTGCCTGATCCCCGGGTGGGAGAGCAAGCGCTTGAGCAGTCTAAGATTCCTGTCTGCGATCCGGTCCAGTGTGATTACATAATGGGAGTTCAGGATAAATTTAGGCTTCAACCAGATCTGGAGCAGTTCCTCTTCAAACCGGCTGATAAAGGAGATGATTTTGAGGGCTGCCTCCCGCAAGAGCTGCAGTTTTTTCAGCTGTTCTCCGCTGAAATCTTTCCACAACTGCTGGTATATCCAGTTAAAACACTGTTCCTCCAGGAAGTACCGGGGATCCTTGTATATGAAGAGATCCATTTCCCCTTGCTGTTCAAACAGCGATATCGCCTGTTTTACCGCAGCAGCGCTTATCTGCACCCCATTCTCTTTGAGCTGCTTTACCAGCTCAGCAGACTTTTTTCTCTTTCTATCTGCTGAAACTCCAAGAGTCAGTGTGCCCTCCTCTTTTTTGTCCAGCAGACGGTAGCTGAGCTGCCTCTTTTTATGGTCTCTGTTTTTTCTTATTTCTGATACATCAAAAACAATCTTTGTTCCATCCACTTCTACTTCCAGTTCATCGATGATGTTGTCCGTTTTTACATAATAGAATCTGTGGGTTTGCCAAAAGAGCTGAATATCTCTGTCTGCAGTTGCATATTGACTGGGGGGGGGCGGTGCTGTATTGTCAGGACGGATTGAACTGTTCATCAAAAGGCTGCTAAAAAGGGAATGGAGTTGCTGGTACAATTCTTCACGGTATTCCGGCGCGCTAGACGTGATCCGGTTTAACTCTTCTTTCAGCTGGGGTAGGTTCCTCTCAAAATAGAGCGACCTGAACTGTTTTGCTTTGATGACCCCTGCTTTTCCCTTGAGCTGCTGACCAACGAAAAAACCTTTGAGATAATGAAAAAATTCTTCTTCTCTGGACAACTGTTATCTCCCCTGCAGTTGTGCTGCAGTTGTTGCCAGTTATCATGGGTGAATTTTGCTTCTATATTAATATTTTTAATATAATCATACCATATGTGGTGGAAGTAAGCTTAACTTTCTGCTCTTTTTGATCCTGGTCTTGCCAGAAGTGGTTTTGGGTGTTATAAGTTAAATTGTATGCTGCTGTTAAAGGAGAGAAAAGGAATGCGGCTTTCCATCCCGGCCCCTGTAATCAAAATTATATCCATACTGAGCCAGGAGGGGTATGAGGCCTATGCTATCGGTGAGGGTGTCCGGGACTGCCTGCTAGGCTTGGAACCCCAGGAATTGAAGGTGGCTTCCAGTGCTCCGCTGGAGGTGGTTGAAGCCTTTTTTGATAGAACTTTCCGCCTGCAGGATAAGGTGTTGGTGCGGGAGGGGGAAACTCTTGTCCATGTGCTCTCATTTGGGGAACAGCTTTCTGCTGCCTGCTCCCTTTCTGATCTGCTGGAACAGGATTTTACTGTCAATGCTTTAGCTTATGACCCACTGGAAGGTGTTTTGATCGATCCCTGGCAAGTGTCAGAACAGATTGCTTCGGGAGAAGTGATGATCCGGCTGGTGAGGGATCCAAACTTTTGCTTTCAGCAGGTGCCGCGGCGCCTGTTGAAAGTGTTTTATCTGATGAAGCTTTTTGATGATGCGGGTCTCAAGTGGCAAGTTTTCCGGGAAACAGAGGAGGCGCTTGTGCGCTGCGCTCCAGCAGCAGGTAGCATCCACCCCCACCAGGTGAGGGCTTTGCTCAACCGAGTTATTGTGGGCAAAAGACCGGATATCTATTTGGATGAAATGCGCAAGACCGGGGTTCTGCGGCATATTTTGCCTGAGCTTAATGACACCTATGGTATAGAGCAGAATGACTGTCACATCAAAGATGTTTTTGGCCATACCCTTCTGGTGATGAGGGAGATCCGCCCGGAGTTGCACCTGCGCTGGGCTGGACTGCTGCATGACATCGGCAAGCCTCAATGCATCAGCCTCCATGAAGGCAGGGTGCATTTTTACGGCCATCAGGTGATCAGTTCCATCATGGCACGGCGCATTTTAAGGAGGCTGGGATTCAGCAGAGGGTTTATCGAAAAGGTGTCTTTCCTTGTTTACCACCATATGTACCCCTATCCAAAGACTCCGAAGGCTGTGCGCAGGTTTATCAATAAGATGGGCCTTTATAATCTGGGTGATCTAATAGAACTGCGCCGGGCTGATATTTTAGGCGGCAAATACAGAAATCTCAGCAATCTGGAATATTTCAAAAGGGAGATCGATAGTGTCCTTTTTGAGCTGCCTCCCTTTTCTATTAAAAACTTGGCTCTCAATGGCTTTGATGTGATGGAGATCCTGGGGATCAAACCTGGCCCCCTGGTGGGTGAGGCTTTAGAATATCTCTTTGCAAAGGTTAAGGAAAACCGGGAGCTGAACAACCGGGAGAGTTTGACAGCCCTCTTAAAAGAGAGGTTCGGCAGTTAAGGTTATTGGCCAAAGGTTATTCTCCATTTGGGTGGGTTTTTGACAGGAGTTTCTCCTGCAAGAGGGTGGCGGGGGGAATGAGCAATGGTTATGCTGTTCAGGATCTTTTCCTCAACCTCCACCAGCTTACCATCCCGGTAGCGCCAGATTCTGAGCTCTACCCTGGGGATGACAGCTGTCACCTCAAAGGCATCAGAGAGTGTGGAGAACCTGGATACTTTCATGGACACACCTGCGATATCGATACTGATTTCATCCCTCTGCAGGGCCATCATAACCCCTCCGCTTGTTAAAACTGCTGATACAATATATGCAAAAAGATGTACTGGTGGCACAAAAAGGTATTATGATCTCCTTCTCACGATAACCAGAGGTGTCTGCTGGTCCGCGTTGCCGGCGGGATTTTTTTTGAATAATCGCAGGAGAAGCCTGTGATCAACATCCTCAGTAGCAGCCAGGATTTGTGACCTGCCCAGGTCATTGGCATCGATAATAGCTGCCTCTACCCCAAAGCGTTCTTTGATGGCAGCCACCACTTTTTCCGGTTCCTTTGGCCCCATGACGATGTATTTGTCAAAGGGTGGTATTGTGCCGGTGATATCATCCACTAAAGCTGCCTGTTTGCCTGCCAAGCGGTAAAAATCACCTTTCCGCCTGAGGAAAACCCTGGTGAAAGCGCTGACTATAAAGGCAGCTATCACCTTCAGCGTGCCCTCTTCATTCATCACCGCCTGCAGGGCAAAGGGTGAAGAAAGGCTGCCATCTTGGTGTATGAACTGGGAGATAAAGAGTGCCCACCTTCCCGGTTTCACGTTTTCCGGCCTGATCAGCCTGCCCTGGGTAATAGCAACCATTGTTTCCGCAGCCACTAAAATGTCCCCTTTTTGGAGAAGTGGGCCGCAATATTCTCTGATCACTTCCAGCAGATCATCATCAGGTGTGACCAATTTTGTTTGCACAGGGATTAGCTGTACAGGCACACTATTCAACCACCTTTTTCTGTTTTAATCCTGCTGGCAGCTGTGCCTCCTTTAAGGGCAAAGGGAGCTCAGCTAACCTCCATTGGATCCCTTTGCGCCCCACTACTTGATAGTAGATAACTATGGTGAGGCGGGGCACCTGGCGGATGAGAGTTGGAATATCCACTGAGTTGTGGCGGATCCTGACCTCCAGTTGGGTCAAAAAATAGGCATTCTTTTTGAGGATCAGCGATTCCCAGTAGCCGTTTTCCCTGGCCTGCTCTTTAACCACATTGATCTGGGACTTGATCTCCATCCCCTTCATGATTTTTCCGCAGTAAACCGGCTGACAGAATACATTATTGACCATCCCCTGCTGTTCACCTCTGTTGGTGAGGGGGATGGAGCAGCGGCAGATAATTTCAGCTCTTTCGGGGTTATGCTGAACAAGCAAGTCCTGGACAGCTTCTATGTCAAAGAGGATGTTGTGATCACCCAGCTGCCAGTAATAAAGTGCCAGTGCAGCGGAAAGAGTGCCTGCACAAGCTAAAAAAGCCACCAGGAAACTCATCACCTGCCGCCTCCTTTTAAAATTCTGTTCCTTAATTTATATGCTTGATGAGCAGTGTCCATAACCAAAGGCTTGTCTGGTACCAAATCGGCTGCATCGCCATATAATAAAGCGTATTATCTGGCGAGGAGGCGAGTTTGTGTTTCCTGTTCCAAATAAGTTTAAACTGGTTGTTGGGCATGGAGAAGGCAGGACCCCTTTAAATGCCTTTGACGCAGCTCTCATCGATGCGGGTATCGGCAACCTCAACCTGGTGCGTGTAAGCAGCATCTTACCGCCTGATGCTCAATATACTCCTGATCTGTGGATCCCGCCGGGGACGCCAACATTTACCGCTTATGGCTATCTCACTAGCACCACTCCTGGGCAACTGATCGCTGCTGCTATTGGGGTTGGCATCAGCCCTGACACCTATGGTGTGATCATGGAATATGAGGGCTACTGCACAAAGGAAGAAGCAGAGGAGCAGGTACGGGCCATGGTGGAGGAGGGGTTTTGGATGCGCAGTCTTCCCTTAAAGGATGTGCTGGTCAAGGGGGTCGCCTACCGGGTGCAGGAAACCGGGGCGGTTATAGCAGCTGCAGTGCTGGGCCACTGATCACCTACTGATCCCATAGTGTAAAGTTTTTATAGGAGAAAACAAGAAGAAAAAGACAAGAGATCATCACTTTTGGTAAAATTGAATGCACCAAAACAAACCAACCAAAAGGAGAGGATCTCTTGTGAACAACATTGTACTACAAAAATGTGA
>JAAYWP010000114.1 GCA_012516535.1 Syntrophomonadaceae bacterium
CGTAACTCAACTTAACTGCATTCTTTTTGAATTCCTCATCATATCGTTGTCTGGTTTTTGACATGGCTTTCTTCTCCTTTGCCATTTTGTTTTTATCTTACCAGACTATCCGAAATTATAGCACCGACCCATATCATCTATCCTCTCGGTCCTGTCAAAGATGGTTGCAATGCCTTCAAGTTCAGGATCGATTTGATTGATTCCGAATATAAAACCGCTGACCCGGCGGCTGAGGATGATCTTATCTGCCAGTCTGGCCTCAGTGCTTGACCCACTGCTCTCCGCAAGAAATCTGAAAAAGTTGCCCTCACCTCTTAGGGTGCGCCCAATGTGGTAATCATCAAGGGGAAAAAACATTTTATATAGGGAGATTGCCAACCCTTTAGTGGGCAGCTTTTCTTTTACGCTGTTGTGGAGAAAAGCATAAATGGACTCATATTTCCTGTCAGATGCAGATGACAGAGCTAACAGCAGTAAAAATCGCTCGAAATCGCTGAGATGAAACTTTTTGGAAAGTATTTTCACCCTGGGCGTAAAACCCGCTGCCCTAGAAGCCTCAAGCCTGGACTCGATGTGAGAGTATGCCATTTCTATTTGCCTTTTAATCTCAGGTGAGACTTCTTTTGAACGTTCGTCTCGACGATAGGACAAAAGAGAGTCAACGATCTCGACAGGTGAAATAGAAAGGCCGCGCAGATGAGCATCTGAAACATACAGAGGTGCGCTGCTCTCGTTCATCCCCTTGTAAGCGCAGGCCACATTTAAAATAATATCCAAAAAGGATAGCAGATCTGTCAGATAATCGCTGTCACTGCTGTAAGGTAAACTGCTACAATTATTATCGAAATAACTCGAATACAGCTCCTCCACTAGCATAAAAATCCCCCGTAGCCAAATGTATACAACAATATGATTTTATTTTACATCGCTTCTATATACATTTCTATAATACATCTCTCATACAATAACAAAGTTTGTGCTCTGATCATCCCTTCAATAATCCGGTATAATAGAATAGATCTATGCAAACATGTAGCTGGAGAAATTCATCTTCACCGGCCTATAAAAATTTTAGGAGTGATACCATTTGATCCAGATAGACATACCCGGGCTCGGTGCCCTATCACTGCAGCACCTGGTTCTTGACTACAACGGCACAATTGCCTTCGATGGCAGTCTGATTCAAGGTGTGGAAGAGAAATTAAACCAACTGGCAGGTGCTCTTAATATCTATATTGTTACAGCAGATACCTATGGCACAGTCTGTCAAAAATGCAGAAATATAAAAGGTGAGATAAAGGTACTGAAAAGCTCCAACGGTGCGCTGGAGAAAGAACAATTTGTAGAGTCACTGGGAGCTGAAAGGGTTGTAGCTGTCGGGAACGGTGTAAATGATAGCTTAATGCTTAAAAAAGCGGCTCTGGGCATCCTTGTCCTCGGAGAAGAAGGGGCTGCCTTCCTGGCACTGAACAACGCAGATATAATAGTCAAGGATATTCATGATGCACTCGGCCTGCTGTTAAATAAAATTAGAATAAAAGCCACAATGCGCTCATAAACCGCCATCAGTTGCTTCTACCTGACAGTTTTTAATTGTTTTAGGCTAAAAACCTAATTATTTCACAAATATATTGACGAAATGCCAAGAAATAGATATATTTAGGTAATGAAGGAGTATTTTGTATTTTGGAGCCATTACCGCGAAGGGAAGAGGAGGGCAGGTTGATGAGAAGAGTCAGCCTTAAATATTTAAGGCCTGGAATGATCATCGCGCGACCTGTTTACAGCGGTGATGGACGATTGTTGTTAGCTTCTGGTTTGAGTTTGACAAATAATTACATTAAACGCTTAGCTGAACTGGGCATAGGTTTTCTTTATATAGAAGATGGGCTTTTCCATGGAGATCTGAATATTGCTGATGTTGTATCAGAACAGACCCGTATTCAATCTGTCAAACTAGTTAAAGAAGCTTTTCACAGCCTGGAAAAAGATAAATATATAGATACCTGGGCTGTCCGCAAAGCTGTTGACGATTTGGCAGATGAAATATTTAGCAACAAAGATATTCTGGTGAACTATTTTGATATCAGAACATATGATGACTATACTTTTAATCACTCAGTCAATGTTACTATTTTATCCATACTGGCTGGGATTACTCTAAAATATAACAGGGTGCAACTGAGAGAATTAGCCATCGGAGCCCTTCTTCATGATATCGGTAAAGTCCACATAGATAAAAAGATCCTAAATAAAAAAGGTAAATTGACTGCTGAGGAATATAAGCATATTCAACAGCACTCCCTCTACGGGTTTAACACACTGCGCAGTTATTATGAAATCCCTACGCTTTCTTCGATCATCGCTTACCAGCACCATGAGCGGTTAGATGGGAGCGGTTATCCCCGCTGCCTTAAAGGGGAAGAAATACATGAATATTCCCGTGTTGTTATGGTTGCTGATGTTTTTGATGCTCTAACTTCTAACAGGCCTTACCGCAAGGCCTTTTCTGTTCCCCATGCCATAGATTTTATCAAACAACAATCTCCATCCCTTGAAGATAGATCAATTAATGCAGTTTTATCCAACGTATCCCCCTATCCTATTGGCTCTATTGTTATGCTTAATACAGGGCAGATCGGGCAAGTAGTTGATACCCATAAAAAGGACCCGGCTAAACCGATTGTGCGGATCTATTTTAACAGTGACTTACAATACCTGGAGTATCCATATGAGGTTGATTTGTCTAAATCTGAATTTGATTTGGAAATTGAAAAAATCCTTGATGATAAAGAGCTTGAACAATTAACCAATCACACTAATTTCTTTGTGAAAGTAAACTAACAACCACCACCAATCCCACCCTCACGGTGCCAGGCTTGCCTTTTTGCTTTTTTAAATCCGTGAGTTGCTTATTCCGGTTTCTGACATCAGGCATCTGACTTCCATTTCCACCAGGCTTGCTTTATTGCCTTTTAATCTTTCTCCGGCCTCTGAATTCCGGCTTCCGACATCCACTCCAGTCAGGCCTGCTTCATTGTTTTTAGCAAATCCATAATACGATCCGCATCTGTTCTCAATTTCATTTTCAAGGGCAGTATAGTAACCACGGGATACCCGCGATAAACTTAAAATAATAAGTTAATAAAGCAAGCCTAGCACCATCAATAAATCCAATGAAACTTTTTTTCGCTGTTTACGTACTACCATATAGAAAAACCGGGGAGGAGTTAAATGTCCAAGACTGATGAAGAACTAATAGTTTTAAGCCAGCAGGGGGATGAAACAGCCTTCGCCGAACTGGTGGAACGCTACCAAAATAAGGTGTATACACTGGCTGTACATTTGTTAGCCGATCGAGAAGAAGGCAGGGATGTAGCTCAAGAAGTTTTCATCAGAGTTTATCATGCACTTCCCCGCTTTCGGACAGATGCTGATTTCCTCCCCTGGCTCTATACTATAACAGCAAATATCGCCCGGGACCGCTGGCGCCGGCGGAAACGAGAAAAAGGAACCATCCGGGTATCCCTGGATGAGATAAATGCGGAGTTGGCCGATCACCGCTTTTCCCCTGAGTCGGTTTTAGTCAAAAAAGATGTCAGCTTAATGGTGGAAAAGGCTATAGCCTCCCTCCCCTGGGATTACCGAATACCAATCGTCCTGCGGCATAGCCATGAATTAAGCTATGAAGAGATTGCAGAGATTATGAAAATACCTCTTAACACGGTTAAAACCAGAATACGTCGGGGACGCTTGCTGCTCAAGGATATTCTGGCTCCAATGCTGGAGCAAAGGAGGGACAGTTGATGACCGATAAGAGATGTGTTTACCAAGAACAGATAACCACATACCTGGATGGTGAACTGGAAAGGGAAACAGCAGCTCAGTTCAAAAAGCACATTGAGTCCTGTCCCCAATGCAGCCAGGAACTGAAAGAATGGGAGGGGGTCTTTGATCTACTCAAACTTCCTGAAGAGGAACCGGGACCAGGATTTACCAAATCAGTCCTCAATGCCCTCCACAGGCAAAAAGGTGAAACAGCAGATCTAAAGCAGAACCCTTTGATCTTGCATGATCCCTGGAACATAAAGAATTTAACACTGGTGCTGTCAGCTATTTTCCTCCTTGCTTTCAGCATTACCAGCTGGCTGTTAACCGGAGCAGAACAGTTATTGTTAATCCATCATATCAGCCGCTTTGTCGGTATTTTTGTGGATACAGTCTTCAGCCTGCTGCCAGCACCTTTGGCAGCATGGCTTTACCAGGTAGGAAACTACCTGTCTCTTTTCGCTGATGCTGTGCTCACCGGATTGCAGCAAAAGCTTTTACTTCTTCTTTCATGGGGAGAAACCTTCTTCATGCTTATCAGGTTGCTCCCCCCTACCGCTTGGGTGTTTATGCTGGTTACAGGGTTTATCGCCTGCCTCATTTTGGGCAGGCTGCTGGAAAACAAAACTGCCTAAAAAAATATTTGATTTAAGGGGAGATCGATATGTCAAAAAAGTATAGACTCGGCCTATTTTTACTGCTTCTGATACTGTTATGCATGACACCAGCTTTAGCTTTTGCCCAGACCGAGACCCAAGAAACCGCTGAACCGCAGTCTATCCATAATGGTGATATAGTGCACTTCACCGGCAACATCACCATAGAACCCAATGAGCAGATCAGAGGCAATGTGGTGGCAATAAGCGGGAACATCGATGTTAAAGGCACTGTTTACGGAGATGTCACTGCTCTGGCAGGTAATATCAGGCTACATTCCGGCTCCTTTGTTTCCGGTAATGTCACTGCCATCGCTGGGGTTATTGAACAGGAGGAGGGAGCGATTGTCAATGGCAGAATCACCTCCCGGGAGAGGATTAGTGGAGGCTACAGATACTCAACCCCCCATCATTACAATTATGATTACAGATTTAATTTTCAGCCTCCCAGCCCCTGGCAGCGGTTTTCAGGATGGCTGCTCTCCCTGCTTGGACTGCTGGCCTTGACCGCGGCAGCAGTGGCTGTTTTTCCCAATAATTTGATAGCAATGAAGAAAGGCATAGAAGCAGAGCCTCTGCGCCTGTTGGGGATCGGCTTTTTGGGGTGGCTCGCCCTCCCGGTGGTTCTGCTTGCCCTTACTCTGACGGTCATCGGCATACCTGTTGCCATCCTTCTGGCTATCTGCCTGCCTATATTGGTGTTGATCGGTATTATTGTTATGGCCTTATTCACAGGTCAGCAACTGGATCAGGCACTTGGCAATAGTTATCTCTCTTTTGTGGACAACAGGCCTCTTATACAGGGTTTAAAAGGAATAGTGCTCATCTGGATCGTGAAAGCCATACCACTGGTCGGTTGGCTGGTTTGGCCGCTGGCTGCACTAATAGGTATGGGTACCGTTCTAGCAACACGCTTCGGCACCAACAAGCCCTGGTTCAAAGGCCGAAACAGTGATCACCAAACTGCACCAAATAGTGAAATCCAGCCGGATATTGAGCAGGAGGAATCTGACCAGCCTGAACCCTTGAAAGAACAGCCTTCTCATGAAACCGGGGTTTCTGATGAAACCGGAGAAGGAAGGGAAATGAGCAATCATGAAAAACACAATCATGAAAAACAAGAGTAAAATATCAGTCTTTCTCCTTTTGCTCGCAGTATTAGGGGTCATAACCTGCTTCACCCCCTCAACTGCACTGGCACAGGACATGGTGGTCACCGGAGGGGATATCCATATCCATGAAGGGGAGCAGGCAAACAGCACAATAGTAATATTTGGCTCCACACGTGTTGACGGAGAGGTCTGGCAGGGTGTTGTGAATATCCTCGGGAACACAGAAATCAACGGCAATGCAGGCAGTGTTGTAGCTATAGGCGGCCCAGCAGATATTAATGGAACTGCCGGGGATGTTGTTGTGGTTGCTGGGCCAGCTTTGATCAGAGGTCAGGTATCAGGTGATCTAGTGGCTGTGGGTGGGTCTGTGAAGCTTGCATCAAATGCAAAGATCATGGGTGATCTGGTCATTGTCGGGGGCACTTTGGAAAGGGATCCCGGTGCTGTAGTAACTGGCAGTGAGGTAAGTTTGAGCCTGAAAGAGGCCCTCAGTGAGCAGATTGTTCAGTGGTTGAAGGGCTTTCCTTTTCCTACACCAAGCTCTCCAGTTTTTTGGTGGCGTCTGGTAAGCCTATTTCTGACAGCTGTAGTGCTTGTACTTGTCAGTATTCTTTTCCCAAAAGTAACCGCAAAAACTGCTCATCAACTGGCAGTCAGCCCTATCTTGAGTCTTTTTTGGGGAATATTGATCACATTCCTGGCTCTGCCGACAACTATCCTGCTCTTCATCACCCTCCTGGGCATCCCCCTGGCAGGTATGCTCTGGCTGTTCCTGGCCTGTGCCTACTACCTGGGGTTTGCCTCTTTGAGCATTCTGCTAGGAAAAAAAGTCCTTACTTCTCTTGGCAGAAAAGAGCCCGAACTCTATATTTCTACTCTTTTAGGGGCAGTTTTTATCGGCATTATCACATGGATTCCCTATGCCGGCATGCTCGTAGGGTGGCTTTTGAAAATCACCAGCCTAGGAGCTGCCGTTCTTTCCCTTGTCAACCGGCAGAAGTCATAAATCAACGATACATAACAGTTGATAAAAAACAGTCGTGTAAGCGGCTGTTTTTTTAGTCATACGCTCAAGGGACAGGCACTTTGGCTCTGAGTCAAGAGAACAGTCACTTTGACCCACTCGATTGGTGGTAATACTGAGTGTCCCGGTGCAAACCAAGACAAGGCTGCTGAATAAGACAATAAAGCAAGCCTATTTGGTGATTAGTCTTTGGAAAATAGGCGGGCAAATAAAGCAAAAAGGCAAGCCTGGCAAGTTGGTGGTTGGTGGTTAGCCGTTGGAATAATATAGAGGGTCAATAAGACAAAAAAGCAAGCCTGGCACCGAGGGGGCACCGGGGTAACAGCAGAGCTAAAACCGGCATACAATACTTTAAGCGTTCCATAATTTGTAACGGTTACTATATATAGCCTCCTGTTATTCTCTTATATTAAAACAGCTATTAGCTACTCGCCCATTAACAGATACTCAGGCGAAAAAAATCATTTAAAAGAAAGGAGTGTTGTTCATGTCAACAGAATGCGAATCCCAGGGCTACCCCTGCTATGATTTCCACGCCCATGTGCACGCTCATGGGGGCAAAACCACCTGCAACCGGGAGCATGCCCATCTGCACCCTGGAGTTACCGGCCCACCACAGCCGAAAGATGGCAGTCATGTACATGACATCAGAGGTGTCACCACCTTTGATTTCGGCCACACCCATGGCTATTTCTCTATGACAGGCCCAGCCATCCAACTACCCGGGGGCTATCATACTCATAGTGTATCTTTCGAAACAAATGAAGTAGATGGACACAGACACCGGATCATGGGCTTTGTTGATCCGTCACAACACTGAAAAGCAGGTAAGAAAATCTTTAAGAA
>JAAYWP010000115.1 GCA_012516535.1 Syntrophomonadaceae bacterium
GTGACAATACTTAATAGGGGTAAAGTAATACCTATGTTTCGTTGCTTAAATGGCCTACGAAATGGAAATGGTGTTTTCTAAAATCCAAAAGTCTATGATGATCTCGAAAAATAATATCCTATAAAAAGTTGACACCGTCATAAACACCAATTTTATTGACATTAAATGAAAATGTATACTATAATGACTTTTGATAATGAGAAAATCCTGGGAGTGTTGAATATTGCTTACTGGAGCGGAATTACGAAGAAAATTCCTTGATTATTTCAGTTTACGCGACCATTTAATCTTGCCAAGCGCCTCTCTTATTCCCAAGGATGATCCCAGTTTACTGTTGACCGTTGCTGGTATGGTGCCATTTAAACCTTATTTTCAGGGAAAAGCTGTGCCACCGCACCCAAGAATCGCTACTTGTCAGAAGTGCCTGCGCACACCTGACCTGGAACAGGTGGGAAGAACAGCCCGCCACCATACTTTTTTTGAAATGCTGGGGAATTTCTCCATTGGGGACTATTTTAAAAAGGAGGCAATAGCCTGGGCTTGGGAGTTTTTAACCAAAGAACTGGGCTTGTCCCCTAAAGACCTCTGGATCACTGTTTATTATGATGATCATGAGGCTGCAGAGATCTGGCATCAGGAGATCGGTGTGCCGAGGGATAAGATCGTTCCATTGGGGAAGGAAAGCAACTTTTGGGAGGCAGGATCTGTAGGGCCCTGCGGCCCCTGTTCGGAGATTCTCGTAGATCTGGGGCCTGAGCGTGGGTGTGACTCTCCTGATTGTGGAGTGGAATGTGAATGCGGCAGGTATTTGGAAGTCTGGAACCTGGTTTTCACAGAGTTTAACCGTGAGGAGGACGGCAGTCTCAGTAAATTGCCGCGCAAAAATATCGATACTGGGATGGGACTGGAAAGAATTGCTTCAGTGATACAGAATGTTCCGAACAATTTTGAAACAGATCTGCTTTTCCCTTTGGTAGAAGAGTCTGTTAAGGCTTCAGGAGTCAGCTATGGGGCCAGCCCTGACACTGATGTTGCCCTCAAAGTGATTGCAGACCATGCCAGAGCGGTAGCATTTCTGATCGCAGATGGTGTGATCCCCTCAAATGAAGGGCGCGGTTATGTCTTGCGGCGAATTCTACGCCGTGCCTTGCGCTTTGGGAAGCTGCTGGGGATAGATGATCTGTTTTTACATAAGCTTACTGCAAAGACCGTTGATCTTTATCAGGATCCTTATAAGGAACTGAAAGATCGTTCCGAATACATTGAGAGAATCGTCACTCAGGAGGAAAGCCGTTTTCGTGAAACACTGGAACAGGGCCTGCAGATCTTGGAGGACTATTTGGATAAGTTCGAAAAGACCGGCGAAAAAAGCCTTCCCGGCCAGATTGCATTCAGGCTCTATGATACCTACGGTTTTCCGCTGGAATTAACCCAGGAGATTCTGGCAGAACGAGGCATGAATGTGGATCTGGATGGTTTCAGGGATTCTATGGAAAAGCAGCGCGCCAGGGCAAGAGCTGCCTGGGCGGAAACTATGCCATCAGACAGCTTCAGTGTCTGCACAACATATCAGTGCAGTAAAACTGATTTTCAAGGGTATAATACATTATCCACCCGTTCTCAGATACTTGCCCTCTTGGTTGAGGGAACTGAAAAAGAAGAGGTCTCTCAAGGGGAAGAGGTTCAGGTTATTCTTGACCAAACACCCTTTTATGCTGAAAGCGGCGGTCAGGTAGGAGATCAGGGGATCCTGCTCGGGCCTGATGGTGAGATCACAGTTAATGATACAAAAAGTGTTGCTGATGGGGTGTTTGTCCATTACGGCACTGTCAGCCGTGGAACTGTGCACAAAGGTGATTTAGTGCTGGCAGAGGTAGATGAGAAGAACCGGCTAGCAACAGCCCGCAACCATACTGCAACACACCTTTTGCACAATGCACTGCGTACAGTCTTGGGGGATCATGTACAGCAGATGGGTTCATTGGTTGCACCAGATCGGCTGCGCTTTGACTTTTCCCATTTTGCTCCCCTTACAAATGAAGAACTGACCCGTGTGGAAGAATTGGTAAATGAACAAATAATCAAAAATGTCATAGTTGATGTTTTTGAAGCGGATCACAAGGACCCCAGGGTTCAGGATGCGATTGCTCTTTTCGGTGAGAAATACGGTGATACTGTAAGGGTAGTGTCTATTGGGGAGTTCAGTAAAGAGCTGTGTGGAGGCACCCATGTGCGCCGGACCAGTGAATTAGGGTTTTTCCATATTATATCAGAGAGCGGTATCGGCACTGGGGTGCGGCGCATTGAGGCTTTGACCGGGGAGAAGTTGCTCCATTACTGGCAGGATAAGGCCAGGGCATTACAAACAGCAGCAGAACTGCTGAAATCGGACCCTGATGGTGTTATCTCCCGGTTGCAGCAGTTGCTCCAGCAGTTTAATGAGCAGGAAAAAGAGATTGAACAACTGCGCAATAAGGTGTTGGTCAGCCAAGTTGATTCTTTGTTGGCTCAAACTGTCAGTGTGGATGGGGTTAATCTGTTATCTGTCAAGGTAAATGTGCCGGATATGGATGCTCTCCGTTCTTTAGGGGATCTATTAAAGGATCGCCTCGGTTCAGGTGTGACTATCCTTGGTAGCCCGCTGAATAATAAAGTTGGTCTTGTGTGTTTTGTGAGCAAGGATCTGGTAAAAAACCGCGGGCTTCATGCAGGGAAGCTGCTGCGGGATATAGCCCCTATAGTGGATGGCGGTGGCGGCGGTAAACCGGAAATGGCTCAGGCTGGGGGTAAGAATCCAGCAAAATTGGATGCAGCTTTGAAAAAAGGTTTAGAGATAGCGCGTGATTTGCTGAACTCATAATCTAGAAAAATTTACCTTGCGGGAAGGATAGTTTTAAATAATATAGAATTAAGAAACTATGCCTATCAAGCCAGGGGTGACTACATAATGATGTCAGATGAACTGGATAAAACGATGGCCTATAAATTTCGCGGTGAAGAAGGGGTTTCCGCTCAGGAAACCTTGCTGATAGTTTATAATGCTCTCAAGGAGAAAGGATACAATCCGATCAGCCAGTTGGTAGGCTACCTTCTCTCCGGAGACCCCGCTTATATCACCAATCACCGCAATGCCCGTAACCTGATCCGGAAATATGAGCGTGATGAACTATTGGAAGAACTATTAACCAGTTATTTGGAGAAAAATCGCTAAATGGAATACAGGTTTTTAGGCAAAACTGGCATCAGAGTGTCACGCCTGTGTTTTGGTTTATTAACCATGGGACCCCTGCAGGCAAGTTTGCCTCTTGCTGAAGGTGTAGCTGTTCTCAAATATGCCGTTGAGCAAGGGGTTAATTTTTTTGATACTGCTGAACTCTATGAAAGCTACTCTTATCTCAGAGAGCTGCTTCGCTCTTTTCCCGGTAGAGAACTGATTATAGCTACAAAATCTTATGCTGTGACAGCCAAAGAAATGGAAAAGAGCTTGGAAAAAGCAAGGCGAGAGCTGGACCGGGATTATATTGATATATTTCTTCTCCATGAGCAGGAATCAGCCCTTACCATTAGAGGGCACAGAGCTGCTCTGGATTATCTGCTGGAGGCTAAGGAAAAGGGGCTGGTAAGAGCAGTAGGGATCTCAACCCACCGGATCGCAGGAGTGCGGGGAGCGCTGGAGTTCCCTGAGATCGATGTGATCCATCCTCTTTTTAACATCAAAGGGCTGGGGATTCATGATGGAACACGCCAGGAAATGGAGGATCTCTTGACCGAAGCTGCTGCTGCTGCTGCAGGTAAGGGTATTTATTTAATGAAGGCTCTGGGGGGAGGCAATCTCCTGCCTCAAGCCAGAGAAGCCCTTGAATTTGCATTCAGTCGTCCTTTTGCAGCAGCTGTGGCTGTTGGGATGAAAGCACCTTGGGAAGTGGATATCAATGTTCTGGCAGCTCAAGGGCTGCCGATTCCTGATCAACTAGAAAAACTGATAAGCAGCGAAAAAAGAAGGCTGCATATCGACCCCTGGTGTGAGGGATGCGGGAAATGTGCTGAACGATGCTCACAAGGGGCGCTATTTTTAGGGGATGACGGGAAGGCTCATGTGCGTGAAGAGGAGTGCCTGCTTTGCGGGTACTGTGCTGCAGCATGCCCCTTTTTTTATATTAAGGTTTATTAGGAGCGTTTTATGAGGATACTAGGAATTGATATGGGTTCGAAAAGGATCGGTGTGGCTGTAAGTGATGAATTGGGGATTACAGCCCAGGCGGTGACTACAATCAAGCGTAAAAATAAAAAAGAGGATTTGGCTGCTGTTTGTGCTCTGATTGAGGAATATGATGTACAAGAGGTGGTGATCGGGTTCCCAAAACACCTGGATGGCAGGCCAAGTGAAGAAGCTTCATCTTATGTTGCTTTTGGGGAGAAGATTCATGAAATGACAGGCATACCTGTTATTTACTGGGATGAGCGTTTAACAACAATGGAAGCAGAACGGGCTCTGCTGGAGGGGGATGTGAAGAGGCGCCGGCGAAAACAGCTAATTGACCGGGTAGCAGCCTGCTTGATCCTCGAGAACTATCTTGATTGGCGCAGAAAACAAGGAGGTGCGAAAGGATGACCTTTGAGCGGGAAGAAGATGTTCAATTGGTTCTCGAAGATGAAGAAGGACAAGAGCATGAATTTATATTTATAGATAGATTTGAACTGGATGATGAGGAATATGTCATTCTTCAACCTGTTGGTGAGGATGAGCAGTATATTTTTAAATTATCTAGAGATGAGGATGGAGAGGAATACTTATCTGAAATAGAAGATGAAGAGGAATGGGAGCGTATAGCTGATCTTTGCCGGGAATTAATTTTGAATGAAGATTTGTAAAATCTATGTGACGCCGGGGGTTTTCCTGCGTATTATTAGATAAGCAGGAAATGGGGGAGGAGAACAGCTTTGAAAAAGAAACTGCTGTTATTAGGAATTGCTGCAGTACTGCTGGTTGTTGTGGTCAGCGGTGTATCATTTCTTTTTTTGTCTTATAAAGACAAGATTCTGCCCGGTGTGCGGGTAGAATGGATCGATGTAGGCGGCCTGACAAAAGAAGAAGCTCGCAAAAAGATCGAGCTTTCCCAGCAGGAGTTTTTATCTGCTCCAGTAGAGCTTGTAGCAGGTGAAAACAAGCTTGAGACGACCAGGGCTGAGCTTGGTTTTTCCATGGATGCTGAAAAGGTAGTTGACAAATGTTACCTTCTGGGTAAATCCGGGTCATTGTTCAAGCGAATTGACCAATTCTGGGACGCTTATCTCCATCAAATAGAAGTGCCCTATCAGGAAGTAAAGGTTGACTACAGTAAAGCGGAAAAAATTTTGGAACCTTTAACAAAGAATATTGGTGACAAGCCCCAGAACGCCCGTTTGGTCATCGATGACCGGGACAAGATCAGCATTATACCCGGGAAACCCGGTTTGACTGCTGATCTGGAGTCTAGTTTTAAGGAATTATTGTCTTTTAATAAGCCTTTTACAGCTACGGTAGAACTGCAATTTCGAGAGCAAGAACCTGAAGTTACCACAGAAGATGTGCAGGCAATGGGCATCAATGGGCTGCTTGCCTCATACAGTACCAGTTTTGATGCCAGCAATATTAACAGATCTCATAATATTGCTCTGGCATCTAAAGCATTGAACGGTTCTCTGGTCAAACCTGGGGAAGTGTTCTCGTTTAATGGTAGAGTAGGTCCCCGCACTGCGAAAAGGGGTTATCGTGAGGCTATAATTATTGAAGCCAATCAGTTTGTGCCTGGACTTGGTGGTGGTGTCTGCCAGGTATCTACAACCCTTTATAATGCTGTTCTCCTTGCTGGCCTTGAGATTGTGGAGAGGAGCAACCACTCCCTGGCTATCGCTTATGCACCCCTTGGTCGTGATGCTGCTGTATCATACGGCTATCAGGATCTGAAATTTCGCAATAATATGGATTCTTATATCTATATCAAGACCCATGTGGGCAGGGGTGTTTTGACCATGAAGATATTTGGGAACACCAAGCAGAAAAAAAAGGTGCAGTTGCAGACATCTATTAACAGTGTGATCCAGCCCAAGGTGATCACCAAAAAAGACTCTAACCTGCTGGAAGGCAAGACAGTGGTGGAGAACAGCGGGGCAAAGGGATACAGGGTTAGTGCCTACAGGATCATCGATGGCACCAAACACCTGCTTTCCAACGACTATTACCGGCCAATAAACCGGGTTGTGAGAGTTGGCACCAAACCGGCGCCCGAACCGGATCCACCTAAAGGCAACGGTGATGATGAACCTCAGGAGCCTGGACAACCTCAGGAACCTGAAGAACCTGTAGGAGATGATAATGGCGGCAACGGTGATAATGGGGATAATAACGGAGATAATGGAGCTAAGGGAGATAATGGAGATAATAGAGAAAACGATGATCCGACCGGTTAGACCGATCAGGGGGACAGGTTGACTGATCGGCCCGGATCACCGGGCCTGTCCCCCCGCGCGATCAGGGGGACGGGTTGACCGCGATTTTGTTTTCTTTTTTTTCCTGCGCCAGCAGGGATAAACTGAACGATCAGGGGGATAGCCCACTAGCAGGGAAGCAAAAAGAACGCTTCCCTGCTTCCAATTTTAAATAATGTGTTCTTTGTAGATGCGGAGAAACTCCTCCAATTCTTGAAGCAGGTGCTCTAGTTCTGAGCGGTATTTGGAAAACTCGAAAACACCGTGTCCCATAGCCAGCAAATCAGGGCAGGCAATCTGTTTCATATAATTGCTGGTTATTTCATCGATGTGGATGCGCAAGCTTTTTCCCAGAATAGACCGCAGCATGACAATAATATCGCTGATCACCATGATTTCAGGTTTGAAGGCATAGTGGGGTTCAACCATGATTCGGTTATTGATCATCACAAAAAGGTCGCTGGCAAAAAGAATTTTGAACCCTTCAGCTTTCAGCAAGCCGTAAAGGGTTCCCTCAGTCTGCCCGTAGGGCAGTTCAAAGAATTCCAAACCGAAGTCAGAGTTTATATAGGGATGGAGTTCAGTAACTGTGTTAACGCTTTCCTGTAGAGGAAGGAGACGCTCTGCGTCATTGACCGCTCTTAGAGGCAAGGGGCGCCGGTGATAATCGTTGAGACGGCCCTCTACAAAAATGCTTTTTCCCGTTCTCTCCGCACCTACCATTTGAGTAAGCACTGTTTTACATAATGAGGAAGCAAAAAAGTGCCCATTGGAAAACGCTTCATAACCGATCCAGTGATCCAGGTGAAAATGTGAAAAAATAACATCACACTTTTGGATCCCCAGTATATCCCTGATCCAATCACCTTCTCTCAGGCCAGGGTCAATAACCACTGCTTTCTGTTTCTCTTCATTGAGCAGAAAGTATGCCATATTCTGATAATCCCCTAAATTCCGTTCAGGGTTGCGGTCTATAATACCTATAAAAGAGATGATGCCGTCTCTGAAGGGAATAGCCAGATCAACGACTTTCAGCTGATTCTCTTTGTTCTTCAATAGTTCCAGTGCTTTTTCGGTATTTGGACCATGACCTCCTTTGTTCAGTCCCGCTCTTCTCTGTTCCAAAACCCTCACTCCTTCAAAACTACTTACTATATTATACCAGAATGAAGTATTGTTTTTTCATCCTCATTATGCATAGTGTAAAGTTTTTATAGGAGAAAACAAGAAGAAAAAGACAAGAGATCATCACTTTTGGTAAAATTGAATGCACCAAAACAAACCAACCAAAAGGAGAGGATCTCTTGTGAACAACATTGTACTACAAAAATGTGA
>JAAYWP010000116.1 GCA_012516535.1 Syntrophomonadaceae bacterium
ACATTTTTGTAGTACAATGTTGTTCACAAGAGATCCTCTCCTTTTGGTTGGTTTGTTTTGGTGCATTCAATTTTACCAAAAGTGATGATCTCTTGTCTTTTTCTTCTTGTTTTCTCCTATAAAAACTTTACACTATGTTTTAGTGAAATCCTGCTCAGTCCCCCCGGAGAATATTCCGGCTGGTATTGGTTATTCAGTGATATTTTGCCACTTGTTGGAATATGATTTGACAGATAGCTTTTTCAAGGGGGAACTGGATTTGCGTAACCGGTTTAAAGAAAAACCTAGGTTGGGACAGGGCTTCACGGTTTTGCTTTTGTCATTTTTTTGCCTGATGGGCTTTGGTATCGGTGATTTTTCATATACTATGCTCCTGCGGTCTGAATTGGGCGGCAAACAGAGTGAGGAAGTGTCTATATCAAGGGAGTTATGCAGTTTTTTATGCGGCTTTGACCCATTTGACCTTGTTGGGGTTTTGCAAAAGGGCCTGCCCTACAGTATCACCGCTGGCAGGAATGTTCGGGTGAGTAGCAGTTATCCTATTGAAGAACTGCCTGCAGAAAGCCCTTTACATCTGGAAAAGCCTTCTTTAGAAGAAGAGCTGGCAAAAAAGCCTGTTGAAGTGGCCATCTACCACACCCATAATGCAGAGACCTATATTCCATTGGACAAAAAAAGCAAGGTACAGGGGAAAAATGGAGGCATCACCTTGGTGGGGGAAGAGATCATAAAAACCCTAGCGAAAAACGGGGTGCGGGGGGTGCAGGATCTAACAATCCATGACCACCCGAATTTTCCCAGATCATATATTGAGTCAAAAAAAACAGCTAGCCGTCTGCTCAATGAGCATACTGAGTTAAAGGTTTTGATCGACCTGCATAGAGATGCTGGAATCCCCAAAAAGCAGACAACCACTATTAATGGACAGGAATCAGCACTGATCTTGTTTGTTATCGGCAATGGGCAGGGAATTCCCAACCCTCATTGGAGGGAAAATCTTGCTCTAGCCCGTAAGGTGGCCAACCGGCTGGAAGAGAAGTATCCGGGTATAGTTAAAGCTGTGCGCATAAAAAATGGCTGCTATAACCAGAACCTTTCCCCAAAGGCGATTTTGGTGGAGATCGGGAGTGACAAAAACACTCTTGAAGAAGCCCTGCTGGCAGGGCGCTGTCTAGGAGAGGTTTTGGCAGAACTGATTCAAGAATCCGGTAGCTGAAGGTTTGCAGTGACATACCTTAGAATGGCTAGCTTTATGGGAGCCTCCACAAGAGGCTCCTGTTATTTTTGACAGATTTAGTGATACAATATGTATGTTGGTTATTACATACAGAAAGCAAAATAATGTGTTCACAAATACTTTTGTTATTGGTCACAAAGTGATAATATCTTCTTTGAGTGCTCTATTTTTTTAACAGGGACTGAGAAGATGTCTGAGGGTTCAAAAATTGCTAAAGCAGCTGGAATCATAACAATATGCATGATACTCGCCCGTATACTGGGCTATGTGCGGGAGGCCCTGCTCTATTATATTTTTGGTCAAAACCGAATAACAGATATTTTTAATGCTGCCTTCTCTATACCTGATTTTATTTATATGCTTCTAGTTGGGGGTGCTTTGAGTTCGGCTTTCATCCCTGTTTTTGGCGGATATCTGGCCAAGGGAGAGAATGAAGAGGGATGGCAGGTAGCAAGCATTGTGATCAATTTGGTGGTCATTTTGATGCTCAGTGCTATTTCACTGGGCATGCTCTTTACCCCGGATCTGATCCGGCTGCTGGTTCCTGGTTTTAATGCCTCAGAGATCGGTATGACCGTTTACCTCACCAGGATTATGTTTATTCAGACCTTTTTCATGGGTTTGAGTGGGGTTGCCATGGGGATACTAAACTCCTATAAGCATTTTGTCACCCCTGCAGTGGGATCTGTGCTCTACAGTTTGTCTATTGTGGTAGTAGGAGGGGTGCTGGGGCCCCGCATCGGTATTGTGGCTTTCGCTATCGGTGTCGTTATTGGAGCGGTTCTGAATTTTGCTGTACAGCTGCCTGTGTTATTGAAGTTAGGGCTCCGGTACAAACCGGTTCTGCAACTCAGTCATCCGGGGATCAAACAGATCGGCGCCCTTGTGTTCCCAGTCTTGATCGGACTTTCAGTTTCTCAGTTTAATTTATTTGTCAGCCAGAACCTAGCATCTGGTCTGCCTAGTGGACAGTTGGCTGCTTTGCGTACTGCACAGCGTTTTATGCAGATACCGATAGGGATCTTTGCTGCAGCTATCAGCACCGCTGTTTTCCCTACCCTCACAGAGCATGCTGCTCGCATGGAATGGGGACAGTTTCGCCGTATCTATTCTTTAGGTATTCGTACCACCAATTTTTTGGCTATTCCCTGTGTGGCAGGCTTGATCGCAATCGGTTACCCGGTAGTGCGGCTGTTTTTCGAAATGGGAAATTTCACTCCTGAGAGCACAGCTGCTACATCAATCGCATTGTTTTATTATTCTTTTGGAATTATCGGTTATTCAGGGGCTACAGTTTTAAACAGGGTTTACTATGCCTTGAAGGATACCAGGACCCCTGTTGCTGTAGGTATTGGTACAGTTATATTGAACATAATTTTGAATATCTGGTTGGTTAAACCGATGGGACACAGCGGATTGGCTCTGGCTTATTCTCTGGTAGGGATGGTCAATATGCTGCTGCTGATCCTTCTCCTCAAGGTGAAGATCGGCAGTGTTGACGGGAAAAGGATTACACTGTCTGCACTTGGTTCTAGTTTAGCTGCACTGGTTACAGGTGTGTCAGCTTATGCTGTTGTCAGTATACTGGAGGGTGTATTAGGTACTGCTGCCAAAACCGCTCAGCTGCTCGCTGTCGGCGGGGGGGTTGGAGCAGGAATTTTAGTATATTTCTTGTTGTCTTATCTCCTGCGTTTAGAGGAGTTTCAACTGGTGCTGGATTTGATTAAGAGGCGGCTCGGTATGAAAAGAAAGGCCAGTACCATCAGCTAAGAAAGGTGATATTAATGAAACAGGAACTAATCAGAAATTTTTGTATAATAGCTCATATTGATCACGGAAAATCCACACTAGCTGACCGTTTTTTGGAATTAACCGGTACACTGCAGTCAAGACAGATGAAAGCCCAGGTGCTTGATCAGATGGACCTGGAGCGGGAACGGGGGATCACCATCAAACTGACCCCAGTAACCATGAAATACAGGTCTAAAGATGGCCAGGAGTATCTGCTGAATTTGATCGATACCCCGGGGCATGTGGATTTCAGTTATGAGGTTTCCCGGAGTCTGGCTGCATGTGAAGGCGCTGTCCTTGTTGTGGATGCTACCCAGGGTGTTGAGGCTCAGACCATTGCCAACACCTATTTGGCTTTGGATGCCAATTTGGAGATCATTCCGGTCATCAACAAGATCGATCTGCCGGTAGCTGATCCGGTGCGGGCAGCCCGGGAGATCGAGGAGGTGATCGGACTGGATGCAGAAAACATTTTGCATGTTTCGGCAAAGGATGGCACAGGTGTCCCTGAACTGCTGGAAACCATTGTTCATCAGATACCCTCACCCCAGGGGGAGGAGGATAAACCACTGCAGGCCCTAATTTTTGACTCCCATTTCGATCCCTATAAGGGTGCCATCTCCTATATCAGGGTTTTCCACGGCAAAGTGCGGAGTGGGATGAAGATCATGATGATGTCAACAGGTAAGGTATATGAGGTCAGCGAAGTAGGGGTGTTTTCCCCTGAGATGAGCCAGGTTGAGGAGCTGGGGCCCGGGGAAGTGGGCTACCTTGCTGCTGGGATAAAGGAGGTGGCTGACACCCGTGTGGGTGATACCATTACCGATGCGGTTAAACCTGCAGCAGAGCCCCTTCCAGGCTACAGGAGAGTGCTGCCTGTTGTTTTCTGCGGTTTTTACCCTGTGGAAGCCAATGACTATGAAAATCTGAGGGATGCGCTGGCTAAGCTTAAACTCAATGATGCTTCCTTCCATTATGAGCCTGAGACTTCTGTGGCTTTGGGCTTCGGTTTTCGCTGTGGTTTTCTGGGGCTTTTGCATATGGAAATCATACAGGAAAGGCTGGAGAGGGAATACGGCTTGGAACTGATCACTACCGCCCCTAATGTGGTTTATCGGGTGACCAAGAACAACGGAGAGGTTGTTACAGTTGACAACCCTGCTCTTTGGCCGGATTTAGGAGAGATTGCTCTGGTAGAGGAACCCTATGTTGAGGCCAATGTAATAACCCCATCTGATTATGTGGGAGCGGTAATGGATCTCTTCCATGAACGCAGGGGCGAGTTCATGGAAATGAACTATCTATCCCCACAAAGGGTGCAAGTAATTTACCAGCTTCCTCTGTCAGAGATTATTTTTGATTTTTTTGACCGGCTCAAATCCTGTACCAGAGGCTATGCTTCTTTTGATTATGATATATCAGGCTACAGAGCGGCAGATCTTGTGAAATTGGACTGTTTGGTACATGGAGAGAAGGTTGATGCTCTCTCTATGATTGTACATAAGGATCAGGCTCAGCAAAAAGGCCGTGCCCTTGTGGAAAAGCTCAGAAGGCTGATACCCAGGCAGCTTTTCGATGTTCCCATCCAGGCAGCTATCGGAAACAGGGTGATCGCCAGGGAAACGGTTAAAGCACTGCGAAAAAATGTGTTGGAGAAGTGCTATGGCGGTGATGTAACCAGAAAACGAAAGCTGCTGGAAAAGCAAAAGGCAGGGAAACGGCGCATGAAACAGGTGGGCAGGGTAGAAATCCCACAGGAGGCATTCCTGGCGGTGCTACGGGTTGATGAGGAATGACAGCTGTTTATATCCATGTTCCCTTTTGCCTGCAGAAATGCCGCTACTGTTCCTTTAATTCTATGCCACTTCCAGATGATGGCATGCTGGTGACGGGATACCTGCAGGCACTGGAAAAAGAAATTGCCCTTTATGCCTCCCGTTACCCGAATGAAGCAATAACTTCCATTTACTTGGGAGGTGGGACACCTACAGTGCTCCCGGCGGAGTCCCTCTGCCGGATACTCTTCTGTTGCAGAGAAAACTTTGCCTGCTCCCCGGAGATTGAAATCACAATAGAGGCCAACCCGGGTACAGCAACTCAGGAGATGCTTCAATTATTGAGGGATGCGGGCGTAAACCGCCTTTCCCTGGGTGTTCAATCCTTCAAATCAGCAGAACTGCAAATGTTAGGGAGGTCCCATTCTGTATCAGATATCTATACTGCTTATGATGCAGCAAGAAAGGCAGGATTTGATAATATCAACTTGGACCTGATCTATGCATTGCCTGGACAGAGTCTAGAGTCTTGGCGTGATAATCTGCGTTCAGCTATCGGGTTAGATTCTGAACACCTTTCTATCTACGGATTGTCCCTGGAGGAGGACACCCCTCTGGCAGATGAACTGAAAGAGGGTAAACTGGAAGCCTGCAGTGAAGAGATGCAGCTATCCATGTGGGAGGAAACCGCAGCTATGGTGACAGAGGCGGGTTTTATCCGCTATGAGATCTCCAACTATGCTAAGCCCGGCAAGGAATGCAAGCACAATATTACCTACTGGGAAAACAAGCCTTACTTGGGGCTGGGTGCAGGGGCACATGGTTATCTAGATCATGTACGCTATGGCAATGAAAAAGAAATTCAAAAATACATTGAAATGGTAGAAAGAGGAGAATTACCCCGGTCTTTTGAGGAACATCAGAGCATAAAAGAAGAGATGGTCGATACCATCATCATGGGGCTGCGCCTGACTGAGGGGCTTTCCCGCCCAGGCTTTGCCAGGCGGTTCGGCTGTCCCTTTGAATCATTATATGGTAAGGAATTAAAAAAAATGGTAGAGGATGGCCTAATGGCTATCAGCGATGAGGCTGTCTTCCTTACAGAAAAGGGACAGCTCCTTTCTAATTATGTTTTATCTCACTTTGTTTAGTGAATACCCATCAGCTGCATTTTTTCATTGCTATTGACATCCAAAAGGCGTGGTGGTATGTTATTTCTAGAGCTTTAGCACTCATTTGATAGGAGTGCTAATTATAAAAGGTGGTGACGCCGATGAGTTTGGATTTGCGGAAAGAACAGGTATTAGAGGCTATTGTGATAAGTCATATTGAAACAGCGGAACCGGTGAGCTCCCGCAGTATTGCCCGTAAATACAATTTAGGCGTCAGCCCGGCAACAATACGCAATGAAATGGCGGATCTGGAGGAGATAGGGCTGATCAGACAGCCTCACACATCTGCAGGCAGGGTACCTTCTCAGAAAGGATACCGTTATTATGTAGATAAATTGATGAAGAAAACTGAGTTGACGACGCGGGAGAAAAAGTTGATCAGGGCAATATTTGCGAAGAAGGTAAAGGTATTGGCTGATATTATCCAGTGCACACTAAAAGCAGTGGCCCAGCTGACCGATTACCTGGTTTTTCTTTCCGGTCCCTATTTTGAGAATGATGTACTCAAAAAGATAAAAATTATTCAGCTTATGCCGGGAAAGGCTCTTTTGGTAATCATGGCTGAAACGGGATGGGTTCATAGCAAAGCGATGGATCTGCCGTCAGATATAACAGCAGATGACCTGGCATATATAGAGTTGGTGCTCAACCACTATTTCCAGGGACTGAGCTTTACACAGATAACTCGTACAGTATTAAAAGATGTATATAATGAATTGAACAGGTACCGGAGGACCATTAATCATATTTTGGAAATAATGGAAGTGGTACTTCAGGAGGAAATGAAAGAAAACCTATACCTGGGGGGCACCAATAGAATCTTAAGACAGCCGGAATACAGTGATATTGAAGAGGTCCGCAAGCTAATGAACTTTATTGAAAGGGAAGAAAATTTGAGAACGATCCTGCAGGATGCGGATCCCTACCGGGTGACCGTGAAGATCGGAGAGGAGATTAAAAGTGAGCAGGCCAGCAAATATAGTGCGGTAACTGCTGCTTATAACATCGGGGGGAATATTGTGGGAACACTGGGGTTGCTGGGCCCCATGCGGATGGATTATGCTCGTGCCATGACAGTGGTAGAGCATATTACTCAAGTTCTCTCCGAAGCCCTATCAGAGGAGAGCTTTTATTAAAATAAACTTTTAGTGTAACATTTTAACAGTTGAGGTTAAAAGCTGATGTATGCTTTGTGTTAATTGTTTGGGTTATGGTATTGCGATTATTTCGAGGAGGGAAAGTATTTGAGCTGTGAGCAGAACGGTTTACACAATGAAGAAGAAGCCAAAGTGACAGGTGAAATAGAAGGCTCGCCTGAAGATCCTGAAGATAAGGATGATGTTCAAGAAAGTCTTGAAGAAAAACTTGCTGCTAAAGAGAAGGAGCTAGATGAGTTAAACCAGCGTTTTCTGCGTTTGGCAGCGGATTTTGAGAATTATCGCCGGCGTACAAGGCAGGAAACCGCTGAGATCCGGCGCACAGCCAATGAACGTTTACTGCGGGAACTTCTCCCGATTATCGATAATTACGAACGGGCTTTGGAAGCCGCAAAAAAAGAATTACCGGAAAACATGTATACAGGGATTGAGATCATTTACAGACAGCTGTGCAACCTGCTGGCTCAGGAAGGTGTAGAAGCTATAGAGTCAGTGGGTAAACCCTTTGACCCGCAGTATCAGGAGGCCTTTCAAAGGGTGGAAACCTCAGAGTACCCGGAGGGCACTGTTACCGCGGAGGTAAAGAAGGGATATTTATTGCAGGGAAAAGTACTCCGACCTGCTCTGGTTATAGTAGCAAAAAGTAAAGAAACTGAAAAGGAAAACTCTTGCTGTAAGGGGGCAAATGAGGATGAGTAAAATTATCGGAATCGACCTGGGCACAACCAACTCTTGTGTTGCTATCATGGAGGGCGGGCAGCCTACGATTATTCCCACATCTGAAGGTGCCCGTGTCACCCCATCGGTCGTTGCTTTTACCAAGGATGGGGAGCGTTTGGTGGGAGAGTTGGCAAAAAGACAGGCGATCACCAATCCGGAGCGAACAGTGCGTTCTATTAAAAGATATATGGGAAGCGATCATCGCATAAAGATAGATGACCATAATTACACACCCCAGGAGATATCTGCCATGATTCTCCAAAAACTCAAAGCAGATGCAGAGGCTTACCTGGGGGAAAAGATAACCAAAGCGGTGATCACAGTTCCCGCTTACTTCAGCGACAGCCAGCGGCAGGCCACCAAGGATGCCGGGCGTATTGCCGGTTTGAAAGTAGAGAGGATCATCAATGAACCGACAGCTGCAGCTTTATCCTATGGTTTGGACAAGGATGAGGACCATATAGTTCTTGTCTATGATCTTGGTGGTGGAACCTTTGATGTATCCATACTGGAGTTAGGGGATGATGTGGTAGAGGTCAGAGCCACCAGTGGGAACAACTTCCTGGGTGGGGATGACTTTGATGAACGGATTATCAATTATTTGGTGCAGGAGTTTAAAAAACAGACCGGTGTTGACCTTTCCAAAGACAAGATGGCTATGCAGCGTTTGAAGGATGCCGCTGAAAAAGCAAAACACGAACTTTCAGGGATTCCTCAGACAACTATCAGTTTGCCATTTATCACAGCAACAGAAGCAGGGCCACAGCACCTGGAAATGACCTTGACCAGGGCCAAGTTTGAGGAACTGATCAGCGACCTGGTGGAAAAAACAGTAGGGCCCATGAAACAGGCTATGGCTGATGCAGGCCTTGAGCCCAAGGATATCGATAAGGTCCTGTTGGTAGGGGGTTCAACAAGGGTACCATTGGTTCAGGAAACCATCAAGCGGGTACTGGGCAAAGAACCCAGCAAGGGAATTAACCCTGATGAGGTTGTGGCTATGGGAGCTGCCATCCAGGGTGGTGTCTTGGCAGGTGAGGTGAAGGATATCGTTCTGCTTGATGTTACACCACTTTCTCTGGGAATAGAGACCCTAGGTGGTGTGATGACCAAGATCATCGAGCGCAATACAACTATTCCCACATCAAAGAGCCAGATCTTTACAACTGCTGCTGATAACCAGACCAGTGTGGATATCCATGTATTGCAGGGAGAGCGGACTATGGCAGCGGACAACAAAACCCTAGGCCGCTTCCAGCTGGTTGGTATCCCACCGGCTCCCCGTGGAGTGCCACAGATCGAGGTTAAGTTTGACATTGATGTAAACGGTATTGTTCACGTATCAGCAAAGGACATGGGAACCGGTAAGGAGCAGCAGATCACAATCACTGCCTCCACCAATCTTTCTGAAGCAGAAATCGATGAAATGGTGAAGAAAGCGGAGCAGTTTGCTGAGGAAGATAAAAAGAGACGTGAAGAGATAGAGACGATCAATAAAGCGGACAGTTTGGTTTACCAGGCGGAAAAGACCCTTAAAGATCTGGGAGATAAGATCCCTCAGGCTGAAAAGGATAGGATCAACAGTGCCAAAGATGAGCTCAAAAAGGCCATTGACAGTAAGAACATTGAGGATATCAAAAACAAAACTGAGGAACTGACCAAGGCTATCTATGATGTAACATCCAAGATATATCAGCAGACAGGAGCTCAGGGTGCAGCAGGTGACGCAGGTGCTGCCGGAGCAGGGAATCCCGGTGGAGAGGGCCAGACCGTGGATGCTGACTATGTAGTGGATGATGATGAAAAATAGGATTGGTTGAACCGGACCGGTTCCGGAAAGGTGAGATAAATGGGGAAGAGGGATTATTATGAGGTGCTGGGTGTGGACCGGGGGGCTTCGGAGGCTGAGATTAAAAAGGCCTACCGAAGGCTTGCCCGCCAGTACCATCCTGATATGAATCCGGATAATAAGGAAGAGGCCGAAAAGAAGTTCAAGGAAGTCCAGGAGGCCTATGAGGTTTTAAGCAACCCGGAAAAGCGGAGACAGTATGACCAATTCGGTCATGCGGCTTTTGATATGGGTGCAGGTGCAGGCCCCGGTGGGTTTGGTGGCTTCGGTAACTTTGACTTTGGCGGATTTGATGATATTTTTGATGTTTTTTTCGGTGGTGGCAGCCCCTTTGGCAGTAGAAGGGGTGGGCCCCAACGGGGTGCAGACCTGCGGATGAATCTAGAAATCTCTTTCGAGGAGGCAGCTTTTGGTGTTGAACGGGAGGTGAGCATCCGCCGCTGGGAGGACTGTAAGGAATGCGGAGGGTCCGGTGCTGCACCTGGTACCGAACCGGTTACCTGTTATAAGTGTGGGGGGACCGGACAGGTGCGGGTGACCCAAAGGATTGCCTTTGGCCAGTTCTCTACAGTGACCACCTGTGACAACTGCCATGGTACAGGGAAAACCATCGAAAAGCCCTGTAAAACATGCGGTGGTAAAGGTAAAGTGCGCCGGCTGCGTAAAGTACGGATCAAGGTGCCGGCAGGTGTTGACACGGGTTCTGTGCTGCGCCTAGCTGGAGAGGGAGAATTGGGAACAGCAGGTGGACCCCCTGGTGACCTGCTTGTGGAGATCAGGGTGCGCCCACATAAGGTGTTCAAGCGGGAAAGGGATAATGTGATCATGGAACTCCCCATTTCCTTTATCCAGGCTGCCTTGGGAGATGAGATAGAGATTCCCACATTGGAAGGAAAGACTACATTGAAGGTGCCTGAGGGGACACAGCCCGGTGCTTTATTCTATCTGCGGGGCAAGGGAATACCCCACCTGCAGGGTTATGGCAGAGGGGATCAGATCGTAAAGATCAAGGTGGTGATCCCTACCAAACTCAGTGAAAGGCAAAAAGAGATGCTCAGAAAATTCGATTCAACAGTGAAAGCCGATCAATACCAGGAAAGAAAGGGTTTTTTCAAAAAGATGAAAGATGCCTTTATGGGCTGAAAAACCTTTATTGGAAGAGGGGTAATTTCTTAGTTGACATAAAAGCAGCAGGCAATTAGATACCTGCTGCTTTAATTCTTTTATCTTCATTATTTTATTTTGACAAACAGATAGCCTTCAAAACCTCGCAAAACAATATTATCGGCGGCAGCATCTCCGCTTCCATGTATGGCTTTAAAGCTGAGCTTGACCTCAATCTTTTCATTTTCATCGAGTAAGGTCATCTCTTCAGCTGAAAGATCATCTTTTTGCCCACCATGTTTTTCTAACAGCTCTTTGACAAAGGGATTCAAATCCTTTTCGTAGAGCAGAAGGCCTTGTTGACTGATCCTCAGTATAGCTGACTCCTCATCGAAATCTGCCTTTAATGGATGATCAGCTGTATCGTAATAAAGAATTCCGGCATCAAACATATAATCATACTCTTTGATATCAACTGCACCTACCTCAGCTTCGTTTCTTGTGAAGAAAAAGAAGTCTTCAGGAGATGAAAGATCCGGCTCTTCGTAGGGGAAGCCGAAGACTTCTTCCATATCATTCATATTAAAGCCCTCAGGAAGATATCTGACATCACTTAAACTATGCTTAGTGTTAAAGTAAGCCAATATACCGCTGATTTCAATTTTGTCTTCCTTTGAAATATCAGCAGGTGCAGCTTGTATTTTCCCATCTGCCAGCATGTTATTCTTAAGCAGTATTGCTTCCAACCTGTTATTTTGGCTTAGTGTTGAGATTGAATAGCTGCTCAAGGGGCCTAGAACTGAGAGCAGTGCGATGATTGCCAGGGTAGTGGGGAGTAATATATTGAGGGGTTTTTTTATTAATGCGTAGTAAACCATGATGCCGAAAATCCACAAACCCATGACAACAACATAGTATCTGTTCTCTGTTATTCCATAGGCATTAATCCTGATTCCCATGGAAATAAACATCATGATCAGGATGGGAAGTATACTAATAGGCATCCATTTTGAAAAAATATTTGACCATTTGTTTTCATCCCTCAGGGGTGTGATGAGGAACAGCACCGCAGTCACAATCAGCGCATACCAGAGCACTAAATGGGAAACAAGACCGATAGGCCACTCCCAGGAGACGATAATCTTGATGAAATATATGTAGAGTATTGCTGTATAGGCTGTCAAAAGGGGGATCACTATGTATAAGAGCAGTACTTTTAATACTGTTAAATAGTTTTCATGCTCCAGTGAGTGGTCTTTCAATGGGATGCCTGCCAGAAAATAAGCAGGGGCGAAAACACAGCCCAAAATAACCCCGGTATATTGATACAGCTTACCAGGCACTGGTACACCCAGCAGAGCATCCAGTGTAAAGAGGATCGCTACCAGCCCCATATATAGCACAGCTGTATAAACAACTGTGATGATAAAGCCGGTACCGAGCTTGATGATATACATCTCAAAATGATCTTTGCGGGGAAGGTAGGGTATAAACAGAAAACCCAAATAAAAGGCGAGATTGACAGCTGTGTATCTTGTGATAGATACCATGTTGAGTTCGTTTAACAGGAAAAAGTAATACAAGATCAGTATTAAACCACCGGTCATGACAAAACCGCTAGACTCAAGTAATGTCCTCTTCTCCTTCCTCTCCCATAAAAGTTTGAGACACAAGGAAAGGGGAATACCCAGTGCAAAAATCATGGTTATCCTGAACAGTGTTTCTTCCAAGTCCCAATTATCTATTGGCTGTAGCTCTGATATTGTAATCAGCATAACCGCCACAGCGGTTGAAAATAATAGAGTTATGGGAAATCTTCTCATACTCCTGTAAAAGAGTGTGATTATATTTTTTAACTGATTTAAAAGTTTCATAACATTCTCCTTTTAAAAAGATTATTGATTCATCATTCTTGATAAAATCAGATCATCCTGCTTTTGGGAAAGCAAATTTGGCATTTTTTCATGGTTTTTGGTTAATGGCTGGGGCGGACAAACCGGTAGATGAAAGCTAATCAGAACTCTGGTATTATAAAAAGTATAATCCACTATAATCTACGGGGATTCCGGATTTTCAGTCTGACGGTTCTCTGTAGGAAGGCATAATACAGAATTTGTTTTTGGTTTAGATAGAAGGGAGATATCAGGTGCACAGATTTTATGTGCCTGCTGTGCCTTTAGATGAAGACTTTCCGCTGCCCCGGCGGGATGCCAAAAAGATCCTGCGGGTTTTGAGGCTTTCCCCAGGGGAGGAGATACTGCTCTGGGATGATGAGGGCAGGGAATACAGAGCACAGATCACCAGGGCTGAGGGGATGTCGGTCTATGTAAAGGTGTTAGAAGAGCAAAGTAAAGAGGTAGAGTCCCCTCTTCCTTTGGTACTGGTGCAGGGTATACCTAAGGGGGATAAATTCGAATTCATTATTCAGAAGGCAACAGAATTGGGGGTATGGCGGGTTTACCCGGCTCTTACCGAACGAACTATAGTGCGGATACCCCCTGAGCGTCAGGGATCACGCCGGGAGCGCTGGCAGAGTGTAGCCCGGGAAGCCGCCCGCCAGAGCGGCCGGGTGCAGATCCCTGAGATAATGCCTATTACCACCCTGACAGAGCTGGTGCAAAATATAGAAAAAGATGCCCACCGGCTTATCCTTTGGGAAGGGGAGAAAGGGACAGGGCTCAAGGATTATCTGCGGCAAAACAAACCGAATCAGGGAGCTGTTTATCTGTTTGTCGGCCCTGAAGGGGGATTTAGCCGGCAGGAGGTCGATTTCTGTATCAATAACAGCTTCACAAGTGTGACTCTGGGGCCAAGGATTTTACGGACAGAGACCGCAGGTTTGGTGAGTTTAAGTTTAATTCTTTATGAATGGGGTGACCTGGGTGGCTGAGCAAAAAGGCAGAGTCGCTTTCTACACCTTAGGCTGCAAGGTGAACCAGCAGGAAACCGCATCCCTGATGGAGCTCTTTAGGCAGAGCGGTTACCAGCTGGTGGATTTCAAAAGCCCGGCTGATGTTTATATCATCAATACATGCACTGTGACACACACCGCGGATCAGAAGTCACGACAGGTGATCCGCCGCGCCATCTCCCAAGAGCCTGATGCGGTTGTTGCTGTAGTGGGATGCTACTCCCAGGTTGACCCGGAGAAGGTCCTGTCCATCCCAGGGGTTGACCTGGTGGTGGGCACCAGGGAACGGACAAGGGTTGTGAAACTGGTAGAAGAACTGCTCCATAAGAAAAGAACTGGGGAAACTGTGTCAGGGATCAATGCTGTCAGAGAGCTTGATGGTTATCAGGAGTTTGAGCAGCTTCCCCTGCCGGATAATCCCCAGCGCACCCGGGCCTTCCTTAAGATCCAGGATGGCTGTGATCAGTACTGTGCCTACTGTATTATTCCTTATGCCAGAGGGGGTATAAGGAGCCTTTCCCCTGAGCTGGTCAAAGAACGGGTAGGTGAGCTTATCTGTGCTGGCTACCGTGAAATAGTGCTGACAGGGATCCACACCTCAGCCTATGGGAAAGACCTGAAGGAAGGTGTTACATTGGCATCACTGCTGGGGGATCTTGCTGAGCTCCCCGGTGATTTCCGCATCCGTTTGAGTTCTGTGGAGCCTGTTGATGTTTCAGATGAACTGCTTGATGTTATAGCATCTTCTCACCGCTTCTGCCGCCACCTCCATATCCCGCTGCAGGCCGGTGATGATGAAATTTTACGGCGTATGGGGAGGCCCTACACAACAGAGGAATACAGGGAGCTTTTCTTGAGGGCTGCGGCTAAGATATCCGGTCTGGCGGTTACTACAGATGTGATGGTGGGCTTTCCCGGGGAAAGGGATGAAAACTTTGAAAACACATATAGGTTTATTGCCTCACTCCCTTTCAGAGACCTCCATATATTCAAATATTCTCCCCGCCCCGGCACTCCTGCGGCGGAAATGCCGGACCAAGTTGCTCCGGGCATCAAGGACCAGCGGAGTAAAAGACTGCACAGGCTGGCATCTAGGCAGGCCGGCAGTTTCGCTCGTAGATTTGTGGGTGAAACACTAACTGTGCTGGCAGAGCGGCCCTCCCGGAAAAAAGCCGGTTGGTGGGAGGGTGTTACAGATAACTATCTGCGGGTTCTTTTTAATGACCCGGGGAAAGGGAAACTCCGGGGTGCATTGATACAGGTAGAGCTAGCAGGTGTACTGGAAGGTGACCTGTTATGGGGAGAAGCGATCTCCGGCTTGCAGTTTGCTGCAAGAGAACAGTAGTTTTAATCATACACCTATGGTTTGGAAGTCAGGGCTGTCAGGGGTGTTAATTTTTGCTACAATTGCGGTAGAATATTATCAAGAGGAGAAGTCCCTGCAGTTTACAGCACAGCAGGGTAAAGAATTGCTTTAACTCCGGTTATAAATGAATAAACATAAAGGAGGTTTTAGCTTGTCTGACTGTATTTTCTGTAAGATCGCAAAGCATGAGATCCCTTGTGATGCAGTTTATGAAGATGATGACTTTTTGGCTTTCCGGGATATTAATCCTGTTGCCCCAACCCATGTGTTGTTGATCCCCAAAAAACATGTCAGCTCTCTGTTGGATGAAGGGGCAGAAGCGGAAATGCTGGGCAGGATGACAGCTCTGGTGCCAAAACTGGCTGAGCAGCTGGGGATTGCTGCTGACGGTTTCCGCTTGGTGGTCAACACGGGAAAAGAAGGCGGACAAACTGTGCATCA
>JAAYWP010000117.1 GCA_012516535.1 Syntrophomonadaceae bacterium
AAGGACATCCAGGAGTATGAGCAGATGGCGCCGGAGATTATCGAATATGATGAATTCAATACAGATGATGCCGATATACTAGTCATAGCCCATGGGGTTGTTTTTCGTTCTGCAGCGATGGCGGTCAGGAAGCTGGCTGGTGAGGGGCTGAAAGTCGGTTACTTCCGTCCTATCACACTGAGACCCTTCCCACAGGAACAGCTGCGGCAGGCAGCAGCAAAAGCGAAGCAGCTTATGGTTGTGGAATCAGCCTACGGCCAGCTGCTGAAAATCGTTAAAGACAATCTTTATGGTATGGATCTGCCTATTCACACACTCCTGCGCCCAGGTGTAGGTGTCACACCTGAAGAGGTTGTGGCGGACCTGGAAAACGCATTAGAGGGAAGGGAGGGCTAGTGATGGATATACAGCCGAAAATGCCGAAAAGCTGGAATGCAGCAACCAAACCCCATAAATTCTGCCCTGGCTGTGGACATGGGCTGATTTTAAAGGCTTTGGGGCAGGTGATCGATGAAATGGGGATCCAGGACCGGGTGGTGTTTGGATGTGATATCGGGTGCTCCCTCCTGGCCTGGGATTTCTTCAATGTGGATACAGTACAGACCCACCACGGGAGAACCACACCGGTGATGGTGGGTATTAAAAAAGCAAGACCTGATAGGATAGTGATCGCCTATATGGGTGATGGGGGTGGATATGCTATCGGGTCCCAGCACCTGGTCAATGCAGCCACCAGAGATGATAAAATCACAGTGATTTTGGTCAACAACACTGTCTATGCCATGACCGGAGGGCAGATGGCCCCTACCACTATGCCTGGCCAGAAGACAGAAACCACTCCTTATGGCAGGGAGGTAGAGCAGGCCGGTTATCCCATGATGGGGCCTGAAATGGTAGCAGCCATAACCCAGGAGGGTGCCTATGTTGCCAGGGGGAGTGTGGCTAGATTCCGGAAACTGAAACAATACATCAGAAAAGCCCTGGAAAACCAGCTGGCCATGAGAGGGTTTTCCTTTGTAGAGGCCCTATCCACCTGCCCCACCAACTGGCGCACCAATGCCGAAAAGACATGGGAGTTTGTCGAGAAAAAAATGACCGAACAGTACCCTCTCGGCGAACTGAAAGTCCCTGTGGTCAAGGAGGGATAAGCAAATGGGTGAAGCTGTTAGAATAGCGATTGCAGGTGAAGGCGGCCAGGGAGTCCAGTCAGTGGCCATGATCCTGACCGAGGCAGCGGCTTTGGATGGAAAAGAGTTTCTATATATTCCCAACTTTGGTGTAGAACAGAGGGGTGGGGTATCGATCGCCTTTGTCCAGATCGGTGATGAAAAGATCGGTGCACCGAAGTTCAAGACCGGTGATATTGTGATCGCCCTCAGCGACCGGGCGGTCCGGAGAATGGATATGCATGTGGGCAGTGAGACCCTGTTTATCTATGATGCCAGCATCAAAGGTGTTGAGGATGACCTGCCGAAAAACGCCAAGAAAATCTTGGCGATCCCTGCCTTGGAAACAGCAAATAAAGAGCTGCACCCCCGGGTTTTCAATGTGTTGATCATGGGTGCTGTGATCGGGGTCACCAAAGTAGTCACTTTAGAGAAGGCAAAAGAAGCGATTGAGAAAATGCTTGGCTATAAATTCGAACAGAACCCTGAACTGAGGGAACTGAACTTCAAAGCCCTGGAGAGGGGTTACCAAATGGTAGCAGAAATGGGGGTGGCCTGAACATGGAAAAGGCTGCAACAAAAAAAGCTATAAGCATAGATGTGCATAAAGGGAAAGCGGTATTCAGCATCTTCCCCGGTTTATGCAAGGGATGTGGGCTCTGCCGTGAAAAGTGCCCTGAAGAAGCCTTAAGCTGGTCTGAGGAGCTTGGTGTTTACGGCACCCCAACAGTTGTTCCTGATCCCGAAAAGTGCAAGGCCTGCCGCATCTGTGAGCAGGTTTGCCCTGATTGCGCCATAGCTATTGTTCGTAAAACCGGTGGAGATAAAGATTAAACTGTCAAACTGATCTAGACACCTGAAGCCGGCTGTGCTGACAGCCGGCTTTTCGATTTCTTTGATAATTGACAGGATGCTTACCGCATAGCTGAAACACCCTACTTTTTTATCAACTTTTTGTCAGGTTGCAGGGGAATATTTCCGTTGGTGCTTTTTCTGGTCTTCTCTTATGACATGATATATTAGTTTAGCAAACAGTTAACATATTAAAACCAATATTGATTATTTATATTAATTTTTCCCTTATCTAGAAGGAATTTTGGGAAATGACCCGAATATATCCAGATAAAGGACTTAAATCCGAGGAGGGCAGTCGATGATCACCTAGGACTTTTCGCCTTACTATCTAGGATTGGAGGGATGGGAGTGAAGAAAAGCTTACCTGAGGTGTGTTACGCCTGTGGAAGTAAGCATGCCCGTCCAAGAAACATCGGCGGAACAAGATATTTTCTGTGTGATCAGTGTTATGCTCACCATGTCTGGGCCAATCATATAGCAGTGGAATATTTGAGAAACAAGGGGTCCGATAATGGTGATGATGAGAGGAAGAAACAAGAATGTGAAGCGGCTACTTTGATTTGAGCCCTTTTATCTATACAATATCACATGATCATGGAACCGATTCTGTGAGAAAACAGCATCTAATATAGTATTGCTCTCTCTAAAAGGGGATGGGATATGCCTATTCTGCGTATAATAGTAGAAGATACGCAGGGAGGGGAAAGGATGGTCCAAAGGAGAATCAGGAGGAAATCTACGGGAAGGAAGGGTGTGTTATTGCCCATCTGTATGATCTGTGAACAAACACCTCCCCGAGGTATTGCAGGGGGAATTGTGGTTTCAGGGTGTTTTCTTTGCACAGGCTGTGAAAAGGAAATTGTAGAAACAAGGGTAGGGGACAGCCGCTATTGTGATATAAAAGAAAAGATTAAAAGGATTTGGCACCATGGAGTGCCATAAGCCACCGATATAAAACTCGACTGGACTGCGCAAGTATCAACTTGCGTTTTTTATTTTTCTGTGGTTATCCTAATCATAATATTCCCCGAGGCCGATGGGGTTTTTGCTGGCATCACTGAAGGGATATGGTAAAATAACTAGTGATGGCAGTTTTTTTATGCAGTAGATCACTGGGTGGTGGAGGATATAGGGTTAGAAAGGACGCCCCTGCTGGCAGCACTTGCCCGCCACGCAGGGGAGGGGTATATCAGTTTTCATACACCAGGGCACAAGCAGGGAGCAGGTGCTTTTACAGAGTGGCACAGCTTATTAGGGGATATGGTTTTTCAGTTGGATCTCACAGAGCTCCCTGGGCTGGATAACCTTCAGGACCCTCAAGGGGTTATTGCAGAGGCCCAAGCTCGAGCAGCCGCTTATTTTGGAGCAGCTGAGACCTTTTTTCTGGTAAACGGCGCTACAGCTGGCATTCTTGCTGTTATGCTGGCTGCGAGCGGTCCCGGGAAAAAGGTTGTGCTGCCCCGGGTCAGCCATCAGTCGGTGTTCAACGGCTTGATCTTGAGCGGAGCAAGGCCTGTGTATTTACCTGTTGAGTATTCTCCTGATTTGGGGCTGTTAGGCCAGGTTGAAACCTGCCGGCTGGAGAGGGTTTTGACTGAGCTAGATAATGAGGAAAAACCATTGCTTGTACTGCTGCACCCCAATTATTACGGCTTGGCCGGAGATCTTTGTCAGCAGGTTAAAACAGCACACGAGCAAGGCTGTGTTGTGCTGGTTGATGAGGCTCATGGAGCCCATTTTGTAACCAGTGCTCTCTTCCCTGTAACTGCGCTCCAGGCAGGTGCGGATTTTGCGGCTCAGGGTGCCCATAAGGTGTTAGGAGCTTTTACCCAGGCGGCCTTTCTTCACTGCAGGGAGGAGGGTGACCAGCGGATCAGGGATGCCCTGCGGCTGGTTCAGTCCAGCAGTCCCTCCTATCTGTTGATGGCCTCTTTGGATGTTGCTCGCTGTCAGTGTGAGCAGGAGGAGGAGCAGTGGGAGGCTGTGGCTCAGCTAGGCCATAAGCTGCGCTCGGAGATCTCCCGGCTTCCTGGGCTTTTTGCTCCGGGTAATGAACTTTTTGAGCTGCCCGGTGTTTATGAGTATGATCCCTCCCGGCTGATCGTCAATGTGAGTGAATTGGGGATTACAGGGTTTGAGGCTGCAGACTGGCTGTACAGCCAGAAAAGAATTCTGGTAGAGATGGCTGATCTTTATAATGTTGTGCTTATTTTAAGCCCGGCCAGTTTGGAAAGTGCTGATCTGCTGATCGATGGTTTTTCCTCACTGGCTGCTGCCTGCTCTACCAGCAGGAAAAACCCTTCTCTCCCTGATTTCAGGGGTCTACCCCTTCCTCAGCAGTTGCTGACACCGCGGGAGGCCTTTTTTGCAGATTTCTCCCTGGTCCCCTGGGACAGTGCGCTGGGTAAGATTTCTGCTGAGCTGATTAGCCCTTATCCACCGGGAGTACCTGTGCTCTGCCCAGGGGAGAGGATAGATGGTGAGGTGCTGGAGTTTTTACATGAGTGGGAAAGGGCTGGGGGTAGTTGGCCAGGCCAGAAAAAGGGTTTGATCAGAATTGTCGTAGGGAGTTGAGTTGGTGGAATATTCAGGAAAGCTGATTGTTTTTGAGGGGCCAGATGGAGCAGGAAAGAGCACCCAGGTGAAACTGGCTGCTGAAAGGCTGCAAAGTCAAGGCTATTCTGTGGTGATGACCAGAGAACCCGGGGGAACCCGGCTGTCAGAGCTGATCAGGCAGCTTTTGCTGGATCCCGCTAACAGGGAGATGTCCCCGGTGACTGAAGCACTGCTTTACGCAAGTGCCCGTTCCCAATTGCTGGCTGAGGTGATCCTCCCGGCATTAACTTCAGGAAAGATTGTTCTCTGTGATCGTTTTGTGGACTCCAGCCTTGCTTATCAGGGCTTTGGACGAGGCCTTGATTTGGAAATGCTGCGGCAGGTTAACCGCTTTGCTTTAAATGGATTGGGAAGGTTCTGCACTATTTTCCTTGACCTCCCTCCTGAAGAGGGCCTGAAAAGAGGAAAGGAAAGGGAAAGGGACCGGCTTGAACAGGAGGATCTGGCTTTTCACCGGCGGGTGTGGGAGGGTTACCACTATTTAATAAAGGAATACCCGGAGAGGATCAGGGTTGTTGATGCAACTCCTCAGCCTGAGGCTGTTCATCAGCAGGTCTGGAAGCATCTATCAGCATTTATCAAAGGAAGCTATCAAGGAGGGGTATTTTAAGGGGGTTGAAGAAATGAGGCCCTGGGGTGACAGCCTGGTGAGGGACCAGCTTAAGGAGGATTTAAAAAGGGGAGCCATCGCCCATGCTTATCTTATGGCTGGCCGCTCTTCAGAAAAGAAAAAAGAAATAGTGATGTGGTTTGTGCAGGGCCTGCTCTGCCTGAAACCGGAGGGTGGTTACCCCTGTAATGCTTGCCTATCCTGCCAGGCCTGGCTGCAAGAGCTGCATCCCGATTACCATTACCTGCAGCCTGAGGGCAGTTCTCTCAAAATGGACCAGCTGCGTTTATGGAATTCCTTTTTCAGGTACAGGCCCAATTTAGGCAGGCATCAGGTGTTTCTGCTGGAAAAGCCGGAGTTGTTGACTGCGCCTGCCGCCAACAGTTTGTTGAAAATTCTTGAGGAACCCCTCCCTGGTACGGTTTTTCTGCTGAGCACAGAGGATGAACGCTCTCTCTTGCCCACAATTGTATCCCGCTGCAGGGTGGTTTACTTCAGGGGCGGTGGAGAAAAACTAGGGTTAGGGGAGGAAAACAGAAAGGCTGATCGGTTTTTCAAAATTATGAAATATGGCACTCCCGCAGATCTGCTCAAAGAGGTGCGTTTTTTTGGAACGGACCGGGGGGCTGCCCGCCATTTACTACAGGCTGTTTTAGCCCTTTTGGAACGGGAATACCGGTTGGAGCGAAAGGCCTCTTTGGCTGCCTGTTTGAGCCTGCTCTTGGAGGGGATGAGGCAGCTGGAGGAAAACGTTTCTGTGCCACTGGTGTTGAGCCTGTCCCTTTATCGGGCACAGAAAGAATTGCAGTGCGGCAGCACTACAGTTTTGGAAAGTAGGGATGAAAATGGATGAAGGTCAAGAGTTTTGTGAGTTCAAAGAGGAGCAAGATACAATTGTAGAACTGCCTGAAAGCGGTACTGTTACTGTTGTAGGTGTGCGCTTCCGCCCCGCAGGGAAGGTCTACTTTTTTAAGGTGGGGGAGGAAGAGCTTAATGTGGGTGATGTGGTTGTTGTACAGACCATAAGGGGGATCGAGGCAGGTACTGTTGTCATAGGTCCACGAGAAAAGCCTGTAGAAGAGATCGTTGCCCCTTTGCGTGAGGTGATCCGCAAGGCCACTGAAGATGATCTAAAAACCGTTGAAGAAAACAAAAAACGCGCCCAGGAGGCTTTTGCTATTTGTGAAGAGAAGATCGCTGAACACGGGTTGCCCATGAAGCTGATCGATGTGGAATTTACTCTGGATGTAGGGAAAATACTGTTTTATTTCACTGCAGAGGGAAGGGTGGATTTTCGGGAATTAGTGAAGGACCTGGCAGCTATTTTCAAAACTCGTATTGAGCTTAGGCAGATCGGTGTCAGGGATGAGGCTAAATTTCTGGGTGGTATCGGCCCCTGTGGCAGGGAAATCTGCTGCTGTACCTGGCTGGGGGATTTTGAACCGGTCTCCATCCGTATGGCCAAGGTGCAGAATCTCTCTTTGAATCCCAGTAAAATCAGCGGGCTCTGCGGCCGCTTGATGTGTTGCCTGAAATATGAGAATGAATGCTATTGTCAGGAAGCCACAGAAGAGGATGGGGAAGAAGATGATGAGCTAATGGAGATGGAGGAGGAATAAATGGGCAGGCTTTATCTCTGTGCCACACCCCTGGGGAATCTGGCTGATATCACCCTGCGCGCCCTTCAGGTGTTGAAGCAGGTTGATCTTGTTGTTGCCGAAGATACCCGTCACACCCGCAAACTCCTGGACCACTATGGAATAACAGTCAAAACCACAAGCTATCATCAGCATAACGAGCGGGAGAAGGCATCTTCCCTGCTGGCTGAATTGGATAAGGGGAGAGAGATCGCCCTGGTGAGCGATGCAGGCACACCAGGGGTATCGGATCCGGGCTATATCTTGGTGCAGCAGGCTTTGGAAGCCGGCCATGAGGTAACAGTGCTGCCTGGCCCCTCTGCTGTTATTGCTGCACTGGTTATCTCTGGTTTTAAGCCATATCCTTTTTATTTTTTCGGATTTTTATCGCGCAAAAAAGGGGAGCGGCAGCAGCAGCTAAAAGATCAGGAGGATAATCCCTGGACAGGTGTTTATTATGAAGCACCCCACCGGCTTCAGGAGACACTGCAGGATTTTTGCGATATTTGGGGTGCTGAAAGAAGAGTGGCAGTGGCCAGAGAGCTCACTAAACACTTTGAGGAGGTTTTTAGGGGTTCATTTGCCAGTGCGCTGGAGCATTTTTCAGCAATACCGCCTAAGGGGGAGATCACCCTGGTTGTGGAGGGGAAAACCGGAACAACAGAGGTTCCTCTGTCAGCAGATGGTGAGCTTGTCAGGGAAGCGGTGAATGCCCTCATCAGAGCAGGGGCTGATCTGCATCAGGCCTGTCGGGCAGTTGGGAAAGCTCTCGATTTGAGCAAAAGCCAGGTGTACCGGCTGTACCATAGATGATGACACAAAAACAAAACCCCTCTAGTAGGGGTTTTGTAAGAAGCTAGTTATAATAGAGCTGTTGGAATTAACCTACTTCGCGAGCCATTTCTTTTAAACATTCCTGGCAGATGTTTTTACCACGGAAATGGGTTATGTTGTCGGCATTTCCGCAGAAGATGCAGGCCGGCTCGTACTTTTTCAGGATGATCTTTTCGTGATCAACGTAGATCTCTAGTGCATCTTTTTCTGCAATGCCTAAAGTGCGCCGCAGCTCAATAGGGATTACTACCCTGCCGAGCTCGTCCACTTTCCGTACGACACCTGTTGACTTCATGCTTGTCCCCCTCTCCCGTATATTATTTTATTCGACAAGTTTCGCTAAGTAAAGCATACCAGCTCTTCCATTAACAGTCAATCCCTTTTTGCAAAAAAATATATAAATTTTTAGATCTTGCATAGTGTAAAGTTTTTATAGGAGAAAACAAGAAGAAAAAGACAAGAGATCATCACTTTTGGTAAAATTGAATGCACCAAAACAAACCAACCAAAAGGAGAGGATCTCTTGTGAACAACATTGTACTACAAAAATGTGA
>JAAYWP010000118.1 GCA_012516535.1 Syntrophomonadaceae bacterium
AAGTGGCTTAGCAAACTGTCCGAAAAAGTGTTGACTTCCCATAGGCAGGGGCTTTGTGAAGGGAAAGGGTTCTGCTGATGGATGAATTGCTCTTAGAGTTTACTACAACAGTAATTGCATATCTTGCCTCCTTTGGATACTGGGGGCTGGGAGTGCTGATGGCAATTGAAAGCTGTAACATCCCTATTACCAGTGTGATCATCCTTCCCTTCGGAGGCTATCTGGTTTCTACAGGGCAACTGCAGTTTTTTCCCGCAGCCCTGGCCGGGACTATCGGGGGTACTGTTGGTTCTGTTATTTCTTACTATGTGGGTCTATTCGGCGGGCGGCCCTTTCTCCTTCGCTACGGTAAATATTTAGGATTGACCACAAAAAGGCTTGAAATTGCAGAAAACTGGCTCAATCGCTACGGGGATATTGCAGTGTTTTTTTCACAATTGATCCCTTCGATCCGCAATCTTATCTCTATACCTGTGGGTGCTGCCCGTTTAAGGATAATCCCTTTCACAATATACACCTTCCTGGGTTCGCTTATCTGGGCACTGATCCTTACTTACTGTGGTTTTTTGCTGGGTGAGAATTGGGAGATGGTCCGGGCCTGGTTTCAAGGCATCGGGATTTTTCTGCTGTTGGTGGCTATTCTGCCATTGCTGGGCTGGTTTTTCTTGAAGGGACGGAAAAAATCAAGTAGTGATCCAAAATATCATTAGGAGCAGACTTTGCATGCCTTCTCAAAGGGAGTATAACAGACGTGCTCTTTATGGCTTTGCCCTATCACCTTTATATCTTGTTTAATGAACATCTATCAATGAATTATGCTTATGCTACTGCCTTGGTACTGGTGATTTTACTCCTTATTATAAATATTTTAGCCCTTTGGCTTAATAGTTTACAAGAAAGGATAAATGGCAGATGAATGCTGTTGAGCTGATAGGTTTTAGTGCAAGTTATGGGCGTAAAGAGGTTTTGAAAAACATAAATATTGGTTTTAAGTCTAATTCAATAAGTGCTATTGTTGGACCATCAGGTTGCGGTAAAACCACTCTTTTGCGCAGTATAAACCGTACTGCCGAACTGGAAAGGGGTTTTAACTGTCGTGGTGATATACGGATATTTGGGCAGTCGGTTATGGAGGTGAAAAATGTTTCCACTGCGCGCAGGCAAGTGGGTATGGTTTACCAAACCCCGGTAGCCCTGCCTCTCAGTGTCAAAGAAAATGTGCTTTTCGGGCCCAGGTATTATGGTGGCAAAAGCCGGGCAGAACTGGATGCTTTAGTGGAAGACTGCCTGCGTCGGGTTGCCCTTTGGGATGAAGTAAAAGACCGCTTAAAGCAGCCGGCTTCACAGTTATCAGGTGGCCAGAAGCAGCGCCTGGCCATAGCTCGTGCACTGGCAGTTGAGCCGCAGGTGTTGTTGCTGGACGAACCCTGTTCCAGTCTGGACCCTGCTTCCACTGGTCTGATTGAAGAATTGTTAGAAGAACTGGCTGTGGGGTTGTGTGTCATAATTGTTACCCACAATCTCTTTCAAGCCCGCCGCATAGCTGACGAGACAGTGTTTATGATGGATGGGCAGATGATAGAAAAAGGCCCCACCAGCAAACTATTCTTAGCACCAAGTGATGAAAAAACTCGCAGCTTTTTCTCGGGATTAGTAGGTTAGGTATGCTAACAGAATGACTTAATAATGCTCTGGGCCAGGGCGTTAACCAGTGCCAACTGGCAGTTATAAGCAGGTGAATCAGGGCCTTCTGCTCTGAAATCTTCATAGATTTCAATATGTATTCCGAAGATTCTTCTCCCCTGGAGTTGCAGTTCCCTGATCTTTTGGAAAAGATAGGTTTTTGTTGCCTTCATCACAACATCTTGTTCAAATGGGTACACACCGATGGAAGGAGGGGGTACGGGTAATCCCTCCTTCCAGTTGTCCCTTATTTCCTGTTTCAGTGTTCTCTTGAGTGAAGCCAATCTTTCCTCAAACTCTATGTCAAACTGAGATGAGGGGTCGAATTCAAAGCCGCAGGAGATTTCCACATCGTAATGGCCGTTGATATGTCCGTGAACTTCCAGAAAAAGGCCTACCTGTTCAGACAACGCATACTTCTGATAAATATGGCAGAGTTCTCTTAACTGTGGCGTTGAGGCCAGTTGGGGGTTTTTGTTTAGATCCACCAGCGGCCTGAGGTTCTCAGCATAGAGCAGGGAACCATCAAGCTTAGATGCTAGAAGTGCGGCAAATTCTTTGGTGTAGCAGTCAGAACCTGAGATATATCCGTGGTGGGGAGCAGCGATGAGTACCTCTCTTTTTTTACCTGGGATATAAAAGAGATCTTCTCTGGTCTGATGCACTGCATTAACCCCCTTTGCAGTTTTTTTATTTGTATATTTTAGCATAGAAGGGGGAATTGCGGTCACAAATAGGAAGTATAAGTTGGTTTGATAAGGGCGTGATTTATTGTTGAAGTAATGTGTATAAAGAGTTATTGGCATGGTTTATGCATTATTATATACAGTGGTTGCTGTTTTCTCATTAGGATTTGATGTTTGTATGTAGGTGTTTTGATAGCAACCGGTGAGTAATCAACTGTTTTCCGTGAGGTATAACGGCATGCAGTTATGAAAAAGTTTCGGTATTTGAAAGAAGGGACCAGAATTATTAAGTCATAAATGAAAAAGTAAGGCAAAAATGAATTATGGTAGGGTGTCGTGCCAACAAGCTCTGAAAGAAAGGAAGATGATCTGTGATGGCCTCCACCGACATGAAGTTAAGCCATATTTTGCGGAAAGCTGAGTGCGGCGAACCCTTATCCTCTCTTGAATTGCAGTACCTTCTCGGATTGAGTAAACCCGATGAGTTGAACCAAGTCTTTAAACTAGCCCGCAGCTTAAGAAACAGGTATTTTGAAAACAAGGTATTCTTATACAGTTTTATCTATTTCTCTACATGGTGCCGCAATAACTGTACTTTTTGTTACTATAGAAAATCGAATAGATACCCCTCGCGCTACCGTAAAACGGAGTCGGAAGTATTGGAAGCAGCTATGGGCGCGGCGGAATCGGGTGTACATTTAATTGACCTCACTTTAGGGGAGGACCCCTTCTACTACAAACGGTATGGTTTTAGTTCTTTGGTGGAGCTAGCTAAAAAGGTTAAAATGAACACCGGCCTTCCGGTGATGATTTCGCCGGGGGTTGTTCCTGCACAGGTATTAAGTGAACTGTCTTTAGTAGGTGTTGATTGGTATGCCTGTTACCAGGAAACCCACAACAGAGAGTTATTTAAGCAGCTTCGAATTGACCAAAATTATGATCTCCGTTTTTCAAACAAGCAAAAAGCCATGCACAGTGGATTGTTGGTGGAGGACGGCATATTAGCGGGTGTAGGGGAGACACTGTCTGACATTGCTGTATCTATCAAGTCTATGTTTCGACTGGGGGCTCACCAAGTAAGGGTGATGAGTTTTGTGCCGCAAAAGGGAACACCGATGGAGCAATGGCAAACCCCTCCCCGCATCAGAGAATTGTTGATTATTGCTGTGCTGCGTATTGTAATGCCTGATCGTTTAATTCCTGCCTCTTTAGATGTTGATGGTATTGAGGGGCTGCAGGCAAGGCTTAATGCGGGAGCCAATGTGATAACATCTCTGATTCCGCCAAAGCTGGGGCTGGCTGGGGTTGCCCAGAGCACTAAAGATATTAATGAAGGTTTCCGTACAGTACAGGGGGTTATTCCTGTTTTGAAGCAAATGGGGATGAGGGCTGCCTCCCTTGAGGATTATTATGGCTGGGTTATAAGGGAAAAAGAGAAATTAAGAATGCTGCAATCCCAGGAGATGAGGGCATTATAATGCGAGTTGTTGTTGCCGGAGGAAAACTGCAGGGTATAGAAGCTGCCTATTTAGCTCGGCAGGCAGGGTGGAGTGTTCTCCTGATCGATAAGAATCCGTCTGCTCCAGCGAGGGGCATATGTGATCAGTTTTGCCAACTGGATATATTACAGGATTCTAATAAGTTAGAGAGACTTGTAAAAAGCGCCGATTTTATCATTCCAGCAATTGAAGATAAAGCAGTGTTAAGCTGCCTGGATAGAACAGCACATAGTGTTGGGGTCCCCATAGCCTGTGACATTTCTTCCTATGCCATTACATCATCTAAAAAAGCTTCGGACAGGCTGTTCATAGAAAAAAAGATACCGGCCCCTCGCTACTGGCCGCAATGTGAATTTCCTGTTATAGCTAAGCCTTCTGATATGAGCGGTAGTATGGGGGTCAAAAAAATACTTAATGAGAGGGACTTAGCTTTATTTTTTGACAGTGAGGACTATAAGCATAATGATTACCTGATTCAGGAATTTTTAGAGGGGGATTCCTATTCGATTGAGGTAGTAGGTTGCCCGGGATCTTATGTGCCTCTACAGGTTACGGATCTGGAGATGGATGCTGGATATGACTGCAAGAGGGTCTTGGCCCCCACGAAACTGACTCAAGATCAGATACTACAGTTTCAAAATTTAAGTTTGCGAATTTCAGAACTGCTGCAATTGACGGGGATTATGGATGTTGAAGCGATAAACCATAATGGAGTTCTTAAAGTATTAGAAATTGATGCTAGACTGCCGAGTCAGACACCCACCGCGGTCTACCGGTCGACAGGGATCAACATGCTGGTGATGCTTTACGATCTTTATACTGAGGGGCAAATGAGCCTGCCTCCGGATCCTTGTAAGCAGAAGGGAGTTGTTTATGAGCACGTTCAGATCACTCCGGGAAAGGTGGAAACTCAAGGCGAACATATTATTTCACAGGCCGGCTGTATAAACTACTACCAGGATTTCTTTGGTGCAGATGAGGCTCTGACTAACTACATACCCGGCAGCAGCATATGGGCAGCAACGTTGATCATCACTGCTGATGATCGCTCCCAGGCCTGGAAAAAACGCTGCCAGGTTATAGAAAATATCAGGGAATATTTCGGGCTGGAGTATCACGACTCGTAAACAGTGCCAAGCTTGCTTTATTGTTTTATTACAGTAGAAGGTTTAGGGGGTTGGTTATGAGTAAAGCCAAAAAAAAGTACTACCGTAAAAGAGTTGATTTTTTTATACTTTTGAACAAGATTAAACTCTGGCCATCTCGTTCTGGGATTCTCCATGGGATCAAATCAATTGAGCAGAAAGGCTCTTTTGCAGCAATAACCACCCACTGTGGACATGATTTTTTAGTACTTACTTCCAAGAATAGCCGGGCTGCCCGGTGGCTGCGCAACAAATGGGCTTTTAAAGCCTGCAGGTCCTGTCGGATTCCCGATTGGAAGTTGGAAAAATACTCAAAGACATTTTTTGCACAGCAATATGGTTCACAGCTGGATGATTAATAAATTAATTATAGAAGGAAATCAAGCAATAACCAGCGAAACTATAATAAGTGTCGAAAATTATATATTTTAGTCGGCGCGATAATTGTCTTTTAAACAAAGATTTATTGGGGGATGAAGTGGTGGGTGTTACCTGGACTGCTACCCAAAGACAGCGCCTCAGAGAGTTAAATGCTGACGATACCTTATATGATTGCGTTTTTCCCGATACTGCGGCGAGAGAGAAGCATTTCAAGCAGTTGGAGCGGGAATTGGTGAAAAGAAACAAGGAGCAGCTGCTGGCCTTAAAAAATTCTACCCTTCGTCCGCTTCTCTGCCAGTTGGAAAGCAAGTTGGTTGACCGCTTGACTCAGGAAGGTTTTGTCCAGGTAGTAACTCCCATTCTTTTGTCTAAAGGCATGCTCAACAAGATGGCAATCACTTCAGAGCACCCCTTAATCAAACAGGTTTTTTGGGTTGATAAGGATAAGTGTTTGCGTCCGATGCTGGCTCCTAATCTCTATCATTTATTAAAAGATTTACGGAGACTTTGGGGTAAGCCGGTCAGAATATTTGAGATTGGCCCCTGTTTTCGTAAGGAATCCCAGGGAGCTTACCATTTAAATGAGTTTACTATGTTAAACCTGGTAGAGTTGAATGACTTTGACGGCCGGCAGGAGGACAGGTTAAGAGAACTTGCTGCAATAGTTATGAAGGCGGTCGGGATCAGGGATTATAGATTAGTGAAAGATGAATGCCATGTCTACGGCAACACCGTTGATGTGATATCAGGCGAACTGGAACTGGGATCAGGTGCTTACGGGCCTCATAAACTTGACTCCTCCTGGGGAATTATTGACCCCTGGGTGGGCATTGGTTTTGGGCTTGAGCGTCTGGTTGTTACAATTAAAGGTCATAAAAATATCCACCGGGCAGGGCGCAGTTTATCCTACTTGGATGGAGCGAGATTGAACATCTAGACAGGAAGAGGTAATCATAGTGACCCGTTTGGTTAAAGAGGATGTAGAAGGGATTCCTGAGGGTTTGAAGTTCTATGATACTGAATTGAAAGAGAAGACAGGTTTAACTTTAAGACAGATTGCCTGCGCAGCTGCAGGCATCGCCGAAGAAGAGGTATTGGCAAAAGCAGAAAACAATAAGGCAGCTGTGATCCCGATTACTGTAGGGGAAGGAATTATCCCCTTTTTCACCACTGCTGTGCAGAGTATCATACAGCACCTCGGTTTTCAAGCAGTGGTTACCGCTGAAACAGATGTGGCTGGTATTGCCGAAGGGATAGCAGAAGGTGCCAACATCCTGTTTATGGCTGATGATAAAAGATTTATCGCTTTGAATGTGTTGACTGGCGTTGCAGCTGATAATGGAGAAGCGACAGGAAAAGGGTTTGTGGCAGCGCTGAATGGTATGGCAAAGGGACTTCAAGGTAAGGAAGTCCTTGTCCTCGGCGCAGGACCAGTGGGAGCCAGCGCCATTGCTGCACTAAAAGAACTGGGAGCAAGGATAGCTCTCTTTGAGATAAATGAAGCTAAAGTTGAGAAATTTAGGGATGACCCTGGTGTAAAAATAGAGCCGGATCAAAAAAGAGCACTAGCGAAATACCGCTATATTATAGATGCAACTCCCCAGGGAGGGTTCATCGATTTAGATGACCTTCACCCTGATACACAAATAGCTTGTCCTGGCATGCCCCTAGGATTGACAACTGCAGCCTATCCCACCTTCAAAGATAGGCTGATTCATGACCCACTCCAGATTGGTGTGGCAACAATGTTAACTATGGCTTTACTATAACTTGGCTGTGAATAAGCGGGGGGTGGATCGGCAGGATCACATAGACTCTAAATCTATGCAGCCGGGTTGGACTCCCGGACTCCCCGCCAA
>JAAYWP010000119.1 GCA_012516535.1 Syntrophomonadaceae bacterium
ACCACACCCTACAGGATGGTCTCCGGGCGGCGACCAACCGCAGGTTCTCACCACTGTATACCCGTCTTCTTCGTATTTCCATTCACTTCTTTCACTCATCCTTGTCCACCCCTTCCAACAATGGTATTTTTTTCACACTTGATAATTTCCCCTGTAAACATTAATCAAAACTTACAGCTACATGCTCACCTCCTTGCTTATGGCCTAAACTCTTCAGCCGGATTAGAAATCCTCCCTCACTTTCAGGCACTCTGAGAAAGTCCTGCCTGAATCCCTAAATCCGTAGATCCTAAGTGTCAGTAGCTACACGAATACTGTTACATTTGCAAAAATTATGAAATAGCAAAATCTATGCCTGAGCTTCACCAATCTAAAAAAAAGAAAAGCCTTAAAATATTAGGCCTTTCTAACATCGCCGTCAACAATTCTTTCCCGTAAAATATCCCATGATAAAACATATATATTCACTTTGAAATATTTATCTTAAAATGGTCTAAAATATGGATTACAGTTAGGTCCATGATCATAGTTAATAACGACGGCTAAAGGTCATATTTTTTTATTTTTCTATATAATGTGGTTTTACCCAAACCCAAAATTTCCGCTGCTTTATAAACATTGCCATTTGTGTGCTTTAAAGCTGCTCTGATAATATCTCTTTCGAACTCCCTCATCGTGGGAAAGGTTTTTTTATCACAGTCAAAATCCCCTTGCTTCTCTGGTATCATTCCTGTTCCTGACCCATTCTCTTTTAATAGGTCGTTCGTAGATAATACTTCATTTTCTGCTAAAATCTCTTCTGGTAAGTCGACTAACCGAATAATGCCGTTTTCGCACATGTTAACAGCATAGCGTATAACATTCTCAAGTTGTCTCACATTCCCGGGCCATGAATAGCTTAGTAGCTTTTCTTTAACTCTTTCATCTAATGACGGAGGATTAATCTTTTTTTCTCTTGCAATGGCAGCAATGAAATAGTTAACTAAATCAATGATATCAAGCCCCCTTTCCCTTAAAGGAGGAATATCGATCTTAAATGTTGAAATACGATAATACAAATCTAAGCGAAATTTTGAGTTATTTACCAATTCTAGAAGATCTCTGTTCGTTGCCGCAATCAGCCGGAAATCCACCGTTATATAGCGTCTACCACCTATGCGCATAACTCTCTTTTCTTCCAATACCCGTAAGAGAATTGCTTGTATCTCCAGGGGCATATCACCGATCTCATCCAAAAATAAAGTACCACCATTGGCCAATTCAATTTTCCCAGGCCTACCACTACGATCAGCACCCGTAAAAGAACCTCCTTCATATCCAAAAAACTCGCTTTCTGCAAGGCTCTCGGGTATCGCAGCACAATTGACAGCAATAAACGGACCATTAGGCCGGCTGAGATTATGAATGCAACGGGCAAAAAGGTCCTTTCCTGTACCAGTTTCACCTTGTAAAAGAATGCTATCATTACTAAGAGCAACTCTTTTAGCTATATTTATCGCCTTGACCATTTGTTTTGAGTTACCCACTATTGCATCAAAAGTAACATCATCTTTGTTAACAAAACAGAAGCTCTTTACATGTTTTTTCTCTTTCCGTATGCCCTTTAATAACAAAATACACCCTTTAACTCTTCCATAACTATCTTTAAATGGCAATATATCCCCATAAAGAGGCTCCTTGTCTGTTTCTATTGGTTGGATTACAGCATTATGAAGCGGTTTTCCATCGCAAAGCACCTTGTTAATAACGGTTTGATGCCCAATAATCGAGTCAATGCATTGACCCAAAATCTCTCTGTACTCTCTACCTTTGAAGATTACCTTCTGTGCCTGCTCGTTAAAGTGAGTAATAACTCTTTTTTCGTTCAATATAACAATAACATTAGCGTTTTGAACATCATTTTCAATATCATTCTCCGCAATAAGCTGTAAATGGTTTTGAATTGCCCAAGTTGTAGCAATTGCTAAACCTAGCGTATGCGTATTTTGTCGAAAGTAGTGGTTGCTTCCTATACTTAAGGTGCCGACAAGCTTTCCCTGGGAGTCAAAAATGGGTGCCGTAGAGCAAGTAAGCCCCTCCCAGAAAATTTCAGTATAGTGTTCTGGACCCCACAATTGAACAGGCTCTTTTATAAGCGTGCATAAAACATGGGAGCAGGTACCAACAGTGGCCTCTGTCCAGATTGCTCCAGGCATCAACCCGATCCTTTCGGCAGTCCTCCCTGTCAACTCATCTTTACTGCATACTACACGAAGAATAATCCCATTTTCATCGGAAAAGAAGATAGAATACTTATCACTCGGTAGTATTATTTTATTAAGTTTTTCAATATACAGATCAGCCGCCTTTAGAATTGGCGCTTTCTTACTCATGAGACTAGTTAGTGAGGAACTATCGAGTGTCGGAGCGGGATCAAAATCATCTATCTCTAAACCACACTTTTTAGATCTAATCCATGATTCAATGATCTCCGGGCGAACTAAGTTTGTATTATAGGCCTCGCACGGTTCTACAGAACCAAAAATAATATCATGCTTCAGTTCCCTGATTCTATCTGCAAGCGATCGTTCCTGTTCTTTTAATTTTTTATGTAGTTCAAACAAATAACTCCTGGAATGTGTTTGCCTAACCGGAGCAGAGAGCAGCCCTTCTATATATTTCATTTTTATCTTCCCCTTTTCAACAAAATACCATAGCCTTATAAACAAGAGATATTTTTGTTTTCTAAAACAGTATAGAAGTATATAGCTGCTAATATGGGACAGACTGACGGTGGGACAAAATGACCAGATACAATGCTCCGTGTTCTGCATACGATCAAAATCTTAATCAAACTAATATAACCTGCGAGTAGACATATTTAACCCCTTGGCAACAGGCATTGCTCCCCCTTTCATCTTTATTACCGCCCAGTTGAGTTTGCTTAATAAATTAGCTGTTATCATTATAGCAAAAACCGTTCCGCACAAGAACTGTGCTATCTATAAAAGACGGTGTCAACTTTTTATAGGATATTATTTTTCGAGATCATCATAGACTTTTGGATTTTAGAAAACACCATTTCCATTTCGTAGGCCATTTAAGCAACGAAACATAGGTATTACTTTACCCCTATTAAGTATTGTCA
>JAAYWP010000120.1 GCA_012516535.1 Syntrophomonadaceae bacterium
CCCTGTGTTTCACTGAGAATTTTGACTATTAGGTCCTTTTCAGTTGAATCTATTTTGTGCTTTAAAATATAACTTGTTTTTTTGCGGTTGTTATCATTACTGTGTTTGCGATAATCAGCATCCACATTGTCCAAATGATTTACTTCATCATAGTCATCTTGCTGCTGTTCATAGCATTCAATCAGATGATGGGGCAGATGGTTCAGTGTAATATAACTGCCATCCCCTATTACCACCATAGCGCATTCAATAACATGTTCCAGTTCTCTAACATTGCCCGGCCAATGGTAATTGAGGAAACATTTCATGACCTCAGGGGAAATGTTTTTCACATTTTTATTCAATTTTCTGTTGTGTTTGCCGATAAAATAGGAGGTCAGTACAGGGATGTCATCTTGCCTTTCCTTTAAGGGCGGGATTCTGATAGACACGACTGCCAAGCGGTAAAAAAGGTCCTGCCTTAAAAGCTTTTTCTTAATTGCTTCATTGGGGTCCATGTTGAGACTGGAAATGATTCGTGCATCAAAAGATATATCTTGAATTCCTCCTACACGCCGTATAGTCCCTTCCTGCAGCACCCGCAGCAGTTTTGCCTGCAGGCCTAAGGGCATTGAGTTTAACTCATCGAGAAAAAGTGTTCCTCCATTGGCCTGTTCAAAAAGCCCTGGGCGATCGATGGCACCGGTAAAGGCTCCCTTCACCGTGCCGAACAAAATGCTTTCCAGAAGGGACTCAGGTAAAGCCGCACAGTTAATGCCAATAAAGGGGCCGTTTTTCCGGTTGCTGTGGCTGTGAATACTCTGGGCAAAAAGCTCTTTTCCTGTACCGGTCAGTCCATAGATCAGAACATTTGAGTCGGTTTGCGCTGATACTTGTGCCCAGCGGATAGCCTCTTTAAAAGCAGCATTATTGCCGATTAAATCTTTAAATGTATAGTAATTATCGCGAATTTTTGTCTTTACTGCTGCAGGCCTTATGCTCTGAGGCTTCGAACGGGTATCATAATAATCGAGAACCATTTCTGCCAATTCCCTGGCTTTTGTTGTATCCCTGCAGATAGCCACAGCCCCGACTACTTTGCCGTTAACCACTAAGGGGTAGCCGTAGGTAACGATATTAACCGCATGTCCCACCATATTGATATAATACTGATGGCGCTCAGGAACTTCCTTTTTGGTTATGAGAGCCTGCATCAGTACACTGCTTTCATTATCTAAATTGAAAACCTCAGTGGCTTTCTTATTATAAACCTCATCTTTTGTTACATTATCTAGTTTTTCTTGGGCCTTATTAATATAAATAATTTTTCCTTCACTATCTGTGATGATTACACCCTCAAACAAGGATTCAAGGGCTTGCTCATATTTCTGCTTAATACAATAAGTCCGCTTATATTTAGCCTTTAATTTGGTTAACTCTGTTATATCGGTTAAGATAATAGAGGTATATTGTTGGCTGTTGATATGATGCTTTTTAATCTTTCCTCTCAATGTAAGAATACGATTCTTATCATCCATTACTTCGATCTTTTCAATCTGTTCCTCTTTTAAATCGAGCCATGGGAATACATCTTCTAAAGGGAGACCCCGGATGTCGCTAACCTTCTCTGCGGCCAGCCTGCCGCGTTTCTGCATTTTTCAGCCTTTTGAGGAAACCAGTGATAATGCAAATGGATTGCTGTATAGAATCCTGTTCTCTTCATCAGCAATTATTATTGCCCGGTCCTCACAGTCATCAAAAATTTCCCAGGCTGCCTGATCTATCAAGTTTTACATACCTCCTTTTCAAATGGGGATTAAACCAAAAAGGCTGATTGTGCGATGAGTGCGGTTATTGGAGTGTGTTATATTGTGTCATGTTTGAGGATAAATAGTGTAGCGGTGTGAAGAATTAGATCTACAGATATGCTGATTCAATTTTTATTTATTATTCGACAAAATCAACCATAATCCTTTAAAGGATAAAAAGGGCATTACAAAACTGAAGTAATGCCCCCTTGTCTCCCCATAAAAAGCTTATCAAACTGCCAGCTGACTGACCTTGGCCCTGCTGTTAAGCAATGAGTTTATCACATAAAGCGATTGCCCCTCCTGCAGTTTCAGACCAGCCATCTGCTCCTATCTCATCAGCCCAGTCCTGGGTTGTGGGGCCGCCACCGATAATAACTTTATATTTATCTCTCAGCCCCTTTTCTTTCAGATATTCCACCATCTTTTTCTGTTCTGGCATTGTGGTGGTCAGCAGGGCGCTCAGAGCAATAATATCAGCGCCGACCTCTTCTGCTTTCTCAGCAAATGCAGCAACTTCCTGGTTGATTCCCAGATCATAAACCTCATAACCGGCTGCGGTCATCATGGCTGATACAATATTTTTGCCGATGTCATGGATGTCTCCCTTGACAGTGCCGATGACGATCTTGCCCTTAACCTCCCTTTTGATCCCTGCTGCCTCAGCTTTTGCCAGTTCTGGACCAAGTATCTCCAGGGCGAGTTTAAGGGCGTCTGCTCCCATCATCACATCAGGTAAAAACATTTCCCCTTCGGTCCAAAGCCTACCCAACTCTTCGATGCCTTTGATCAAGCCATTTTGAACAGCTTCAACTGGATTGAACTTTTCTTCTAAAACTCTATTGCACAAAACCTTAATCTC
>JAAYWP010000121.1 GCA_012516535.1 Syntrophomonadaceae bacterium
AACTTTTTTCACCATCCCAGCAACTGTATCGCTTATCTTGCTACCCTCTTTTAGGGCTTTCAAGATTTGTTGCCGCCTTTTCGGCAGCAGCGTTGTCTATCCTATCACCAACCCTGGGACTTTGTCAAGACCTTTTTCAAGCAGCCCTTTGGTGACAGCGCTGTCTATCCTATTACCCTTTATCACCTTTTCAGCGACAGCGTTCTCCATCTTACTACCCCTGTTAGGGCTTGTCAAGCACTTTTCTGCCATCAGTGTTACTTAGCTTACTGTCTTTCAGTTTTTCTGCCAACACTAATAATATCCCACCATCCTATCGTTTCATACAGAACAAATACAACAACAAAACTTTTTCCTGTTTAATGTTCCAATGCTTTAGCATCCAATTTAACATAAGTTTTCGGGACCTGACCCACAATTATGGTATCGGTCACTGGAACCTGTGTTTTTACTTTAACATTAGAGGTGATCAATGGTACAACTACCCGCACCTGACTGTCAACAGATAGATAAAGACGATGGCGTGTTTGGTTGATCCCTGCTTCTTCAAACTTGTCAAAAACAGTGGTTTTTACTGTACCAATGGGGTAAATTGAAACCTTAATTCTCGGACCATAGTTGGCAATTAGTTGACTTCCCAATACCTGCCCTAAAGGGATATAAAACTTCTCCTTCTCTAAGCTTTTTAATGCTCTGTTAATGGATAGTGTTGTATCAGAAGCCAGTTGGTTGATGCGGACAATATTGGGTTGCATCAAAACAATTTGCCCCTGAGAGTCCTTCTGAACACTGATCAGATCATCATAGTTAACAGAATCGACTATTTTGGCTTTGATAGCATTATTCACAGCTTCAGTAGCGATTTGCCGTGCTTTTGCTTCAGCAATCTGGCTGATGGTCGGCTTTAAATTACGCTCGATAACAATGAACATCAAAATTAGAAAAAATAAAGTTATTCCGCAGGCAAGGAGTACCAGTTGGATTCTTGGTACACGGCGGCAGTAGAAAAGGTGTAGCCGAAACAGCGCTCCCACCCCCTCGAAAAACAATACCATGTATTATATGATTACGTTTCCGAAGGGGTGCACATCCCAATTTTATAATTTTATACGGGCAAATTTTCTTTTTCCGATCTGTACAATCATACCGCTGGTGACAAGAACACGATGATCAGGATCAGTTATCTTTTCCCCATCTATCCTGACCGCTCCCTGCATGATAGATCTCTTACCAGCTGATGTGCTGTTAGCAAGCCCTGCTGCAGTCAGCAGTTTAGGAAGCCAGATTGTCCCATCATCCTTTAGCTCAGCCTGTGGAATAAAAACATCTGGAATATCATCAGGCAGCGCGCCTTTTTGAAAAACAGCAATAAATTCCTTTTCCGCATTAAGGGCTGCTTCTCTACCATGGTACATAGTCACCAATTCTTTAGCTAAACGCATTTTGGCATCCCTGGGATTGAGTTTCCCACTATTCATGTCTTCCTGGATCTGTCTGATTTCCTCATTAGGTACAGGAGTGACCAATTCAAAATACCTAACGATCAATTCATCAGTGATAGACATGGTCTTACCGTAAATCTCATTGGGAGGCTCGGAGATACCGATGTAATTCCCCAGGCTTTTGCTCATCTTTTGAACACCATCAAGTCCTTCAAGAATAGGCATTGTAATTGCCACTTGTGGTTCCTGTCCGAACTCACGCTGCAGATCACGTCCTACCATCAAGTTAAACTTCTGGTCTGTCCCTCCCAATTCAATATCCGCCTTTACAACCACAGAATCATAGCCCTGCATCAACGGGTAAAGGAATTCATGGATACCGATCGGTATTCCCTGTTTATAGCGGCGTTCAAAATCATCCCGCTCCAGCATCCTGGCAACTGTATATTTTGAAGCCAGTGTGAGCACATCAGAGAAAGAAAGTCTTCCCAGCCAGCTGCTGTTGTAAACCAATCTGGTTTTATTGATATCGATTATTTTACCAACCTGATCCTTATATGTTGCAACATTCTTTTCTATTTCTTCCTCTGTCAACTGCCTGCGGGTCTCAGAGCGCCCAGATGGGTCGCCAATCCGCCCGGTAAAATCCCCCATGATCAAAACAATATCATGCCCTAATTCCTGCAGTTGGCGCATTTTGTGTAAAACAACCGTATGCCCTAAATGGATATCAGGAGCAGTGGGATCCAAACCTAATTTAACTTTGAGCGGCCTGTCCTCCTCAATGGAACGCTTGAGTTTATCAAGCAGTTCCTCTTCAGGAATGATCTCAGCTGTGCCTCTTTTAATGATCTCCAACTGCTTGTCGATGTCTTTGACCAAATGTGACAATTCAATATCCTCCCTATCAGACTTTTAATCCTCAGTTTAAAATATCATTATTTTTCTCCCGTTACAAGACAAGAGAAATAGATAGCAGGCACAAAAAGAAACTGCGGATCCATAACTTGCCACAAGAAGATCCACAGTTCATATTTTATCATATATTGCAAATCGACTTCTCGGTCTATTAGACGCTTGCTTTTCTTTTTATTGGCGCCTCTGCCCGGCATACCTGATGCGTAAGGCCTCCGCAAGGTCCCGGTCAACACTCACCAGATCGTCTCTGTACAGTTCTTTAACAGAGTTTTTGCCAACTGCCTGCACAGCCAGTCTCATCTCCGCCAAACATGAGTTGAGAAAATTGGCCAGACTCTTAGCAGCCTGGTCCACATCCAACTCATCTTTATGAGTGCCATCATAGAGGACAAGCTGAGGAGGGGTTGTCTGAGGTGAAACCTTTAATACCTGAGTGTGAAGAGCTGCCATAATTGCTATGGAACCAATATAAACAGCATCTGCACCGAGAGCCAGGGCCTTCAAAAAGTGCCCTGGGGTCTTCATCCTGCCTGAGGCAATCACAGTAAAGCGGTCCCTCAGGTTATGGTCTTCCAGCCATTGAATTGCACGGGGCAAACAGTAAAGGAGCGGAAGCCCTAAATTGTCCTCTAAAGTAGGAGGTGATCCGGCAGTACCGCCCCCAAAACCATCGATGGTAATGAAATCTGCATCTGTTTTGGAAATTACTTCTAACTCATACTCAATATAGTCAGAGCCCGCAATTTTAACACCCACAGGCACATCATACTCTGCTTTCAACCCATTGATCAAATTGATGATGTCTTCAGCTGAAGATGTGCCAGGCATACGGGAATTGATAACAGCATCATATCCCTTTTCCAGTTTCCACAGTTCCCTCAACTCCGGACCGATGGCGTCTGATTTGATGGTTTCAGTAACCCCTCCACCCCAGGCAGCCTGACCAAACTGCACCTCGATGGCATCCAGCTGTTCCAGCTGTTCTCTGGAATTCAACCACCCTCCCCGGTTGTACTGACCGATCAGATATTTTGCCGCCTGGCGCTCCTCAGCTGTGACAGCGCTCTCACCGGTGTTAGTTGCTGTTCCCACCAGAGAAGCCCCTTTGGCCAAGGCTATTTTAAAAGGCAAACTGACAGAGGCCCCATAGGACATCCCTGTAATCAGCACAGGGATCTTAAGATTAAGGGGCCTGCCTGCCCGGGGGCCGATCACCGTTTGCGTGTCAATATTGTTGGGGTCTTCAGCTGGCAGCTGAAACAGTTGCTTCGGATTAAGCAGGACCCTTTCCCAAGGATCAAGGTTTAAAGGGCTGCCTAAAGGCCGTTCCAGTTCTTTTCCTGTTTCGGCCCTCAAACCCGCTTCAACAATAGCAGCTGGGGTGAGCTTTTCCATAGCAGTCAATAACACAAAAGGGTTTTCGGCATATTTGGTGGTCAGCATCTTTTCCATAGCATCATCCATCAGCGGATCAGCCATTTTTGTCAGCAACCAGTTGAGCATTGAAAAAACCTCCTTGAAAAATCTCATTTAAATTTTTTCTTATTATTTGTAAATAACTAAAAAAAACACCGGGATCAGCAAGTGCCAGTAAAAATAAAAAAACCAACTGTCAATTAACAGATCAGTTGGTTTTCGAGCTAAGCCTATAAAAAACTTTGTTTTCAGTCATCAGTTAAAAGAAAAGCACAAAATATCATAGATATCTGAAGGGATCGGTTTTAATCCGGGAGGTGACCACTGTAAGTTCCTCACCAGATTCTTTTGCTTTTTTCGCAATATAATCAGCCAATACAGGGACAATGACGCATTCTGTCCCGTAGTGCCCAGCGTCAACTACCGCCATCCCCTGATCCAGGGCATCCAATGCTCCGTGATGCCTGACATCCCCTGTTAGATAAACATCTGCACCTGAGCGGACAGCATACTCCAGAAGAGCCATAGCGCTCCCCCCGCATAAAGCAACTTTGGACACAAGCCTCTTGGGGTCTCCTGTTATCTTCACTATCTCTAAACCTAAATCGGCTTTCACTTTTTTAGCAAAAGCAGCAAGGGGCATGGGTTCAGACAGCCTTCCCACTCTACCTAGGCCAAAGCAATCACCTTGATTTTTCAGGGGATATAAGTCATAAGCAACCTCTTCATAGGGGTGTGCTGCCAACATCTCCTTGACCACATTTTTCAGCCGGCTTTCAGGCACAATGGTCTCTATCCTGAGTTCAGGGGTCTTTTCCAGCTTGCCTGTTTCTCCAATAAAGGGACTGGTTCCCTCCAGAGGTTTGTATGTACCTGTCCCTTTGGTCTGAAAGGTGCAGTCCGAATAGTTACCGATCCATCCCGCTCCCTGGGAACAGATGGCCTGGCGCACTGTATCTTCATATCCCTCAGGCACAAAAACAACAAGCTTGTACAATTTCTCCTCATTAGTGCTAAGAAGGAGGTCTACATCTACCAATCCCAACCGGTCTGCCAGCAGGTCATTGATCCCCCCGGGAGCTGCGTCAAGGTTGGTATGGGCAGCATAGAGAGCTATTCCCTCTTTGATCAGCCTGTATACATGTGAACTAGGATAGATATCGGATCGCAAAAAAGGAATCGGGTCACGGAAAAGGGGATGGTGGGAAACGATTAACTGAGCTTTCTCATTAACCGCCTCTGTAATCACTTCTGCTGTCACATCAAGGGTTACCAGCACTTTATCAACTACATCTGCCGGTGACCCCACCAGCAAGCCGATCCGGTCCCAATCTTCTGCCAATTCAGGCCGTGCCCACTCTTCAATCCAAGCAAAGATCTTTTCGCATTTAACTGACATCCTCAATAATCCTCCTTATGACCTCAATCTTATGCTGCCAATCCCGCTTCATCTCCTTGGCAGCAGGAGTTCTGGCATGGCGTAAAGATCTTAAAACATTTTTAGCTGTTCTCAACTTATCCTCAAGAAACGGTATTAAGAGGGGGTGCTTTCTTTCGATAAGAAGGGGGCCAATATCGAAAAGCGCATCATCATCAATCTCATACTGGGGTTTGTGAGCAGTTGACTTTTTAGCAACAATTATTTCATAGAACTGATCCCTTTCCAGCACCAGGTCCTCATCTGTTATCAGCCAGTTGTGATCAAACAACCATTTCCGTACAACGCCAGCTCCTCTCTGGGGCTGCAGAATTAAACAGGACACTTCATCCAAAACAGCAGGGGATCTTTCCAAAATCTCTTTAATTTTAGCTCCCCCCATACCGGCTATGACAATTGCATCCGCTTCCCCAGGCTGCAGCGGTTCCAAACCGTCACCCTGTCTTATCTCAATGGACCGTGTTAGCCTGTAAAGTATGACATTGGCTTTTGCCGAATCCAGCGGACCTGAAAAGAGATCACAGGCGATGGCATGGGGGCAAATACCCTCCAGAACCAAATAAATAGGGAGCAGGGCATGATCAGTGCCGATATCTGCCACAACACTGCCTTTAGGAACATAACTGGCAATCCTGTTAAGTCTCTCAGACAGTACCAAAAGAATGACCCCCTTAAAATCAGGTCCGTTGGGAATGGGTAAACACTAAGACTGATAATCCGCCCGAACCAGAGTACCGATGCCACCACGAGGATTGAATTCCGCTGTTACAGTAAGGGAAACAGGCTGCAGAAGTTTTACAAGATCTTCTTTCACTCTGTTTACTACATGTTCCTGCAGAATCCCCACATTGCGGAAGGAATTTAGATAATACTTCAATGATTTAAGTTCAACAAGTTTCTCACGAGGTGTATAAGTAATTGTCAATGTCCCGAAATCTGGAAGCCCAGTCCATGGACAAACAGATGTGAACTCCGGATATGTGTAGGTTACCTCTGTTGCACTGCCCGGATATTCAAAAGGCAATGACTCCAACAAATCTGTTCTAATTGATTCATATGTGTCTACATCCCAGCGCAAAGAATATTTCTCATTATCCTGTCCCATTTCTAATTACTCCTTTTAATTGAAAATAACCTTATATACCATTTTAATACAATACATGATAATATCAAGTATTGAAACCTGCCTGTATAGGGCAGGAAAAAAGAAGTTCAAAGTAAAAGATATTTTGGTAATCGGGCATCAATACACGAAAGGATCAGGAGGAAACTTTATGAAAAAGGACAAGAAACATTTTCGCGGCTGCTTAATCGGAGGTGCAGTGGGAGATGCGCTGGGGTGGCCGGTGGAATTTTTAAAGTATCAAGAAATTGTTAAAAAATATGGCTCAATGAGCATCACAGATCTGGACCTGGGAAACAAAGACCTAGCTGAGATAACAGATGACACACAAATGACAATGTTTACAGCAGAGGGCCTGCTCAGAGCAGCCACCAGATCTTCAGAAAAGGGAGAAAGCAACCTGCCATCTGTTATTTTTCATGCATACCAGCGTTGGTTGGTCACTCAGGGGTACAATACAGGCATTTTGCAGGAGCTTGACGGCCATCTGATCAATGTCAGTGAACTACACCAACAGCGTGCCCCGGGCAATACCTGCCTTTCTGCGTTGAAGAGCGGTAAAATGGGAACCATAGAAGAGCCTATCAACAACAGCAAGGGATGCGGTGGTGTGATGAGAGTTGCCCCTGTCGGCTTATATTGCAGCAGAGAGAATGCCTTTCAAATCGGCTGTGAATCTGCAGCACTGACCCACGGACACCCCAGCGGCTATCTATCTGCCGGTGTCCTGGCCTATTTAATCGCCTGTATTATCGAGGGAATGGAAATCGAGGATGCTGTTACTGCCTCCCTTGAAGAACTGAAGAAATACAATGGTCATGAAGAGTGCAGCAGTTTGCTGGAAAAAGCTATAGCCTTCTCCAGGGATAATACCGAACCTCTCACTGCCCTGTCTCAGCTGGGAGAAGGATGGGTAGGAGAGGAAGCCATTGCCATAGCTGTTTACTGCTCCCTTAAAGAAAGAAATGATTTCAAAAAAGCTCTCCTCATCTCAGTCAATCATGATGGAGACAGTGACAGCACAGGTGCAATCGCCGGCAACATATTAGGCGCTTATCTGGGTATCGATGCCATCCCTGCCCCATGGTTGCAGAAAGTGGAGTTTGCTGATCTGCTAATAGAGCTGGCAGATGACCTCTTCACCGGTTACCAGGATACAGAGGAATGGAGGAGTAAATATCCAGGCTGGTGATTTGGTCGTTGGTGGTTGTTGGTTAGTGGTTGGTCGTTGTTTGGGTTAAGACATGTAACAGAAAATCCTTCTTGAAAACTACCTTTATGTCAACTGTTATTTTTGTTTTCAAGCGGCTATCTTGTATTGAGGGGTGGTTAAGTGATTCATGCAGGACTAGTGCTTGAAGGCGGTGGAATGAGAGGGCTGTACACAGCAGGTGTGCTGGACTTTTTTCTTGAAAAAGACCTGATTTTCGATTATGTGATAGGGGTCTCGGCTGGCGCCAGCAATGCAGTATCTTATATTTCCCGGCAAAAGGGGCGCAACAAAATCATCATTACCGCCTTTATCGATGACTGGCGTTATATGAGCATTAAAAACCTTGTCAAAAACGGCTCCCTTTTCGGGATGGACTTTATATTTGATGAGATTCCTAAAAAGAGAGTTCCCTTTGATTATGAAACATTTTTCAATTCACCGGTTACTTTTAAAGTTGGGGTTACTGACTGCAAAACAGGGAAACCTCTATATTTCGAAAAAAGTGAAATGGATAAAAATTTCACTGCTCTGCGGGCTTCAATTTCCCTTCCGTTAGTATCACCAATTGTTCATTATAGAGGATACCACCTGCTGGATGGAGGGATTACAGATCCCATTCCCCTTCGCCAAGCTATGGCAGATGGTTACCAGAAAAATGTGGTGGTTCTAACCCGCAACAAGGGCTATCGAAAGAAACCGATCAACACACCTTTGCGTCTACTGTTAGAAAAGAAATACAGAGATTACCCGAACCTGCTCACCGCTATGCTGAACCGATATCAAATTTACAACAATACCCTGCGATACATAGACCTATTGGAACTAAAGGGACAAATTGCGGTGATCAGGCCCTCAAAAAAATTAACTGTGGACCGCTTCGAAAAAAATGCCGTTAAGCTAAATGATCTTTATGAGCTAGGTTATTATGACGCAGCTGAGGCATATGATCGAATCAAAACCGTCATCAATAGACATTCAGCAGTTTATTGATGTATGTCTATAACATGAGAATAGAAATCATCTTTCTTGATCCTATTGATAAACCATACAGCAGTTAACAGGCCGATAACACCTTCCCCGTAAATCAACAGAAGGTCACCCTTGACAATACCAGGGGTATTAAAATAAATACTGCCGAGAAATACCCAAAACAAAAAGGGGAAGCTTGAACTGCTTCCCCAGATTAATTAAAGACAATACTATCAATCCGCATTTTTTAATACTCTATTCAACCTCTAAAATAAGTGCCTCAAAGAACCCAAACAATGCATATGGCTATCAGCAGTCCTCAATAACTCTTCCATCTGTACTGATGGTAACAACCCGCCAGGGAATCATTGTCCCGCTGTCAATGAGAGCCTTTTTGACTGCATTAACCAAGCCAGAGCAGCAGGGAACTTCCATGCGCAAAACAGTGATGCTCTTGATATTATGCGCCTTCAGGATCTCTGTCAGTTTTTCAGAATAATCAACTGAGTCCAGCTTCGGGCAGCCGATCAAGGTGATCTTACCGCGCATAAAGTCATTATGCATGTTGGCATAAACGTATGCTGTACAATCAGCAGCCACCAGAAGATGTGCATTGTCTAAATAAGGTGCATTAACAGGCACCAGCTTGATCTGGCAGGGCCACTGTCTCAGCTGGGATTCCACAGCTACATTTTGCACTGCTGCCGGTGCAGTTGGAGCTTCTGTTTTCCTCTGAATTGTCCTGGCATGTGTACCCGGGCAACCGCAAGGCAAAGTATCTTCTGCTGTATCTTTTTCAGCTTTTCTGGCCTCCATATTTCTCTTAACAGCTTCTTCATCATAGGGCTCTGCCTCCCGCTCCACAATGGTTATAGCTCCGGTAGGGCATTCAGGCAGGCAGTCACCCAGGCCGTCGCAATAGGATTCAGAAACCAGTTTTGCCTTACCATCTATGAGCTGCAGTGCTCCTTCATGACATGCTTCTACACAAAGTCCGCACCCATTGCACTTCTCTTCATCAATCTGTACTATTTTTCTTATCATCTTTATAACCCCTTTCATCTTTGTTCTTGTCTTTCTGTGTTCAGTGTATTAGAATCAAGGATATAAAACGGTAACCTAGGTTACCAAATGCGGTGATTATTAAATGAATTTAAAATTGATGCAAAGCTTAAAGAGATGCAGACTATTCAACGGTTTAGGCCAGGAGGAAATAAACTGTCTGCTGGAATGTTTACAACCCCGTATCAAAAGTTATCAAAAAAATGAGTGCATAACCATTGCTGGTGATGAATTGACCGAATTCGGGATCTTGCTCTCAGGTGAGGCTGCAGTGACCAAAGAGAACGCCGCAGGCAACAGGATCATTTTGACTGTACTTGGTCCAGGTGAACTTTTCGGTGAGATAGCCGCCTTTTCAGGAAACAGCTGCTGGCCGGCTACAGTTTTCGCTCAAGGAAAGTGTACAGCTCTGTTCCTCCGACCGGAAAAGATCATAGGTTATTGTGATAACAGCTGTGAAAACCACAGAATGCTCATTCAAAATATGCTGAGAATTATTTCAGAGAAGGCCCTCCTGCTGAACAGAAAAGTAGAATACCTGGCAATTAAAAGTTTGAGAGGTAAAATAAGCACCTACCTGCTTGAACAGCATCAGAGAACAGGCATGACCACCTTTATGCTGCCCCTTAAGCGCTGGGAACTGGCTGATCTGCTCAATGTTTCCCGCCCCTCCCTGTCCCGGGAGATGTGCAAAATGAGGGATGAAGGGATCATCGATTTTCACAGGTCATCAATAAAAATCAAAAATATGGAAGCCTTGAAGAGAAGTGCAGAATAGCTGTCCTTTTAAGGGCCCTACTTCCATACCACAGATGAAACAATAGTGTCTGCTATTTTCCCCAGTTCTTCAGGAAAAACTTTTTCTTTAGTAGTGAGAGAAATTCTTAAAAACTCCTCCTCATCATCCTTATTTTGTAAAATATAATCTCTACCGGAAATATAGCCGCTGTCTTGAAGTTGAGCTGACCAGGAAATAACAAACCCTTGATAATTGCCCTGGGTAATTTTGTTTTGTTCATAAGCAGTAAAATGATAGGCGCTGTTTAATTTACTCTTTTTAATAAATTCCTCAGGGTCAGAGATTCTCCAGATCTGCAGGTAGCCGTGATAATTATGGACATCATCACGCAATTGTGAATTAATGATTATCTCACCACTGCTGTAATAATCTTCAGTAACATCAGTTGATGCAGGTAAAGAAACAGTTAGAGGCACATCCTTATAGCTGTAAGTTTCATATTTGATCTGAGAAGTATCTTTTGAGGAAACAGCAGCAATGACACCTGATCTTACTATTAGAGCTATCAAAAAAACTGCACAAAGCCCGATAATTAACAAAAATATTTTGGATTTAGCCCATCTTCTTCTGATCACAAACTTTCACCACCCTTTCTAAAAAATAATAACCGGTTTTAATAGTTATGACCGGTAGTTTTTGTAATTAAAAAACCCGACCCTATCATGGAGTCGGGAGGTGTTAAGTCCTGGCCACGGCACAGGGCGGGGATATTTATCCCAATGGACTGGGCGACATCCAACACCATGTGCCCTCCAGGACCCAGACCGTTTTTATTTTTCTCACATTCCTTTTCCCCTTTGTTTCTCATGCAATGTGCTTACAAGCGCACAATAGCATCCTTTTTACACTGCTCAATACAGCTGCCACACTTGATGCACTTATCGGGGTCTATTTCATGCGGCTCTTTCTTTTCCCCGCTTATTGCCCCTGCCGGACATACCTTCACACAACGGCCGCAGCCGATACATTTCTCTTTTACTATGGAGTAAACCAGCAGGGCTGAACAGACATGTGCCGGACAGCGCTTATCAAAAATATGTGCCTCATATTCATCACGGAAGTAGCGCAGTGTAGAAAGCACCGGGTTAGGAGCGGTATTACCCAAACCACAAAGAGCGGTTGATTTGATTACACGACCCAAACGCTCCAGTGTTTCTATATCTTCGGGTACACCCTCTCCATTGCAGATCCTAGTCAGGATCTCCAACATCCTCTTGGTCCCTTCCCTGCAGGGAGTGCACTTACCACAGGACTCAGACTGAGTAAAATTGAGGAAGAATCGAGCCAGGTCTACCATGCAGGTGGTTTCGTCCATTACCACCAAACCGCCTGAACCCATCATGGCTCCTGCCTGGATCAGTGACTCATAGTCAACCGGTGTATCCATCAAGCTGGCCGGTATACAACCGCCAGAGGGCCCACCGATCTGTACACCCTTAAACTCTTTACCCCCGACAATACCCCCGCCGATTTCGAAGATGATCTCTTTGATCGTGATACCCATCGGCACTTCTACAAGGCCGGTGTTATTTACCTTACCGGTTAAGGCAAATACTTTGGTTCCTTTGCTCTTTTCTGTACCCATGGAAGCAAACCAATCAGCGCCTTTTCCGATAATCACCGGCACATTGGCATAGGTTTCCACATTATTAATGTTTGAAGGTTTCCCCCACAATCCGGATTGTGCTGGGAAAGGAGGTCTCACCCTAGGCATACCGCGTTTACCCTCAATAGAAGCCATGAGAGCGGTTTCTTCACCACATACAAAGGCTCCAGCTCCCTCTTTAATGTGCAGATTGAAGGTAAAGTCGCTTCCTAGGATGTTTTCTCCCAACAACCCAAGTTCTTCAGCCTGAGCAATAGCTATCTTTAATCTCTTAATTGCAAGCGGATACTCGGCACGGCAGTAGATATAACCCTCCCGGCATCCGATAGCATAAGCAGCGATAGCCATACCCTCGATTAAAGTGTGGGGATCCCCCTCTAAAATACTGCGGTCCATGAAAGCACCGGGGTCACCCTCATCAGCATTACAGATCAAATATTTCAAGTCTCCCGGCGAACGGCGGCAGAACTCCCACTTGAGACCTGTGGGGAAACCTCCACCACCACGACCGCGCAGCCCGGAACGCTTAACCTCATCAATCACCTGTTCCGGGGTCATTTCAAAAATAGCTTTTTCCAAAGAGGAGTAACCGCCTCTAGCAATATACTCCTTTATTTCTTCTGGATCAATGGAACCACAGTTGCGCAAGGCAACTCGTTTTTGTTTCCGGTAAAAGTCAAGGTCTTTAAAGGCAGGAAGCTCATCTGCCTTAATAGGCGCCTTATAAATCAAACGGTTAACAACCCGCCCTTTAACCAGATGTTCTTCTACTATTTCGGGAACGTCCTCCGGTGTTACCCTGACATAATATGTCCCTTCAGGATAAACGATTACCAGAGGCCCATTTTCACAAAAGTCATGACAATCGGTTTCAACCAGCTTAACTTCCTGGTCTAGCTTTTTCTTTTCCAATTCTTTGGCAAATGCTTCGAAAACCTGCTTAGAACCAGATGAAGAACAGTTTTTGCCCCCGCATACCAGAACATGGGCTCTGACTAATTGCACTTGAATTTCCCTCCTTCCCTTATGTTTTCTTAAAGTTCTTCAAAGCGTGCAATTACAAGGTCATCGACGATATTGCCGTGCATAACATGCCCTACAATAATCCTTGCGGCATCAGCAGGCTTGACCTTACCATAGGTAATGCGTGGCTCCCCTGGTTTTTGCACATCCACCAGTGGTTCATACTCACACATTCCGATACAGCCGGTTTTGTCTACAATAACATCAAGATTACGGTTATTAATCTCTTCAATTATGGCAGCCATTACTTCACGGGCTCCAGCTGCAATACCGCAAGTTCCCATCCCCACAATAACTCTGGTATTCTCAGAATTTCGTGCTAAAACCTCTTTTTGGGCTTCCTCACGATATTTATTTAGCTCTTCCCTGTTTGCTAGTTTCATAATCTTCACCTTGCCTGCCCCGTTATTAAGCGCGGCAAAACCCGGTGAATTCACCTCCCTCCATCAAGGGTCTGTTTACTGATACTGTTCGAGTATGCCTTTTAACCTATCCGGAACAAGTCGGCCATGAGTGTCGTCATTGATCATAACCACCGGAGATAAACCACAGCAGCCCAGACAGGCTACGGTTTCCAGTGTGTAACGCAGGTCCTCGGTGGTTTCTCCATCATCAATATCAAGCTCTTCCTGTAGGCGCTCAAATATCTTTGAGGCACCACGAACATGGCAGGCTGTACCAAGACAAACCCTGACAATATTACGCCCACGCGGCTGCAAATGGAATTGGGCATAAAAGGTAGCAACTCCAAATACACGGCTTGGCGGAAGCTTCAATTCACGCGCAATCCGCAGAAGCACCTCTTTAGGCAGATATCCATAAATATCCTGTGCTCCCTGCAGGATTGGTATTAAAGCACCGTCTACCCCTCGCCACTGTGCAAAAAGATCCTCTAACTCCTTCTCCTTCTGGATATCTTCAGCAGCTTGTGCACAGCCAGCTTCAGGCATCCAATCCCCCTCCCTTCTTGTATTACATTTATCACATTAAAATGACCTGTTATCAAGCTAATAGCCTGTTAACAGGATAAAACCTGACAAACTCAATCGGAAAACAAGATATGAACTAAACAGCTAAACAGTAGAGCAATTCCTTGCAATTCGGGTATAGGTATAATATATAGAGTAAGATTTTCGATAAGTTTACATTAGTTGTATTCGACAGCAAAGCGAAAAAACCTCCTGCTATAATAAAAAATCTTGAGTATTTCAAAACAAAAGGGACTCGTATGTTTTAACATACTTGTCCCTCCTACTTCTATCCTGTCTGTAAAAAGCGGTTTACTCCCTCATACCAAAGCACATTCCATTAAAAAGATTAGGCATAACAGCAGGAGACTAATCAGAGGTATAAAAAATTTTTTTTGTTTCAATTCACTACACCTCCCAGTTTGACTCTTATCGGGGGTCGTAGCCCACCACTGTCCAAATACCGGTTTCATCTTGCCGCACCAGTCGTTTAAGATATACTCTCTTAACCGGGCCATCAGCTACTTCTACCATTGATTCGATACCGTTATTGATCTTGAGTTTAAAAGACTCCTCTTTGATCCTCGGTTCACCGACAATCCCTTCTGGTGACACCATTAAATTTACAAAGGTGAGAGCTACCTGTTCGGGATCTAGTTGCCAAGGACTGCTGCCTCTGTCAACCTGCTGTTGATCAGCTTTTACAAGATCCATATCTACCGGAACCTTAACTTTTGCCTGATCTGCCAGCTTGATATCAGTTTTAGGAAGAGTCAAATCAACGGCAATCTGTCGTGCCAACTCCACCCGCTTAGGCCCTTCAACCTCTATTTCCAGTCCATTCTGCTGCCACCTTAGTTTTTCCGCCAATACCTCCAGCGGCCTTCCTGCAGCAGTACCGAGAGCTGCTTCAGGGGCAGGTTTAAAAACTCCTCTGGCAGCGGTTTCAACAACAATTGTTTCACCATAATCCAAGACAATCCGGTTAGCAAACGCCAGTATACGGAGTGGCGCTTCCTTTGGGACTAAGGGACTGATCTTACTGATGAGAGCAGCCTCCTCAATGGTTGCTGTCAGCTGCCCGGGATTATCTGCCACCAATTGATATCCTTCAGGCGGCTGGTAAGCAAAAATTGCAGCATCAATTTTTACATTAGGTTCAAAACTTACAAAGGTATATGTGGTCTGTAATGCGTTTTGCATAGGGGTTTGCAGTTGGATAGGCAGATTAGTTTCTTTGTCAACCCATAAATAATAGGGCTTACCCCCTGGAGGGGATATCTTTAATTTGATCGACTGACGGCCGGCAATAAACTCAGTGCCGGCGATCTGATGAGGATAATCTTTGGCTTGTTTTGCTTCATCCCGCAGATCAAAACTACTGCCAGTGGGGTCCGGCAGCAAGGGCAGTATGGCTACTTCCCGGCTTTGTGGGCGGATCTGCCATTTTCGCTCACCATTATTGACCGTCAAAGTACCATCATCCTGCTCAATTGCATATTTTTCTCCATGGGACCAAATCTCTAGCCTTCGCACTATCCATTCATCCCCTGCTGCATTTTGAGAGCGTATCTCCATAACACCGTGATAACTGTTTAGATTTGCCACAGCTTTCTCCATTGCGTAAACAACATCTTGGGTAAATATGTTAAAAAACACAAATAAACATAAACAAGCTGCCAGTGCAGCTACTGCTGGCAAAATCCATCTGCGGCGGGAAGCAGGAACCTTAACCCGCTCAGCTACTCTCCGAGACAGCCTCTGGGGATAAGCGGGATCAGGGAGCGCTGGCTCTCTGAGAGTTCGAACCAGGCGAGCTGCAGCCAAAGTTTTTTCCAATTCAGGTGAATCAGCAGGCCCGTAATGTTTTTCAGGTTCCTGTTCCGCATTTAAGGCATCCATATAATCAGATAGCCTTTTTACATGATCATCCATATCTATCCGTCCCTCCTGACCTAGCCATTGTTATACAAAATTTGAGCCAAAGCCTTTAAGGCGCGGTATTGGGCTGTGCGTACCGCCCCCTCTGTCTTTCCAACCAACCTGGCAGTCTCAGCTACTGAATAACCCTGGATGATGCGCAGTTCCAAAATTTTTCGCTGTTCTGCACTTAGTTTCGCTAACGCATTTTCTATCAGCAAGCGCTGGGTAATATTGTTCTGCTCATCAGTACTAACCAGTTGACTTGGATTTACTTTTTCAAAGTCGACTGCTATCCCCCTGCGTTTTTTCTGACGCCATCGATCTCGCAATATATTAAGTGCTACTGTTCTTAAAAACCCCGGCCATTTATCTAAACACAATTTCTCCTTCTTCCAATAGGACAGTGCTCTAACAAATGTTTCTTGGGTGATATCCTCAGCTTCTTCGCGATTTTGTACTTTATAATAGATATAACGATAAAGGGGTTCCCATGTTTTCAGGCAAACCTGTTCAATGGAGTGTAGATCACCTCCAGCAGCCTTTGTTACTTCATCATCTAGCAACTATCCACACCTTCTTTCACAGCCGGCCGGCTACTAATAATAACGATCAGCCTTGATTAATGTTACAACTTAATTATGCAGTATTCCAATCCTTGTTAAGACCCCTTTATTGCTGCCCCTTTTCCTTGTTAGTTGTGATACAGCCGAAGTATATTTTTCATTGTTGCTATGCCGAAGTTACTGGTGGATATTACCACTTGATTTAAAAAACCAGAGATGCCATAATTGTCAAAAAATAAACAATATTGTGCCGAATCCGTACTTTTGTCCTATGTACGGTACGGGGGAACCAAATCGATATGCAATCCTGCATATCAGGGGTGAATCATTTCCGAAGGGGAGACGGAAATGTAGGGCGATCCTTTCGACCGAACCCATCAGCTCACCTCGGAGGCAGGGAAAGGAGGAAGAGCATTGCGCAAATTTAGCCTGATCATTGTTGTTCTGCTGATCGGGATTCTTGCATTTGGGAACATGGGATATGCAGCAAGTTACACAGTTAAGCCAGGTGATACCCTCTACTTAATCGCCACAAGAAACGGCACATCAGTTGACACGATCATGTCCCTCAACAGCCTCAGTTCAACAATGATCTACCCCGGACAGGTGCTGATACTGCCTGAAAAAGGAACAAAACAGTATACTGTCCAACCAGGGGACACACTCTATCTGATCGCAAAATCCTTTGGGACATCAGTTGACACTATCATGTCACTGAACGGCCTTTCCAGTACAATGATCTATCCAGGCCAGGTCCTGTTGGTGCCTGGGAGTGGCCAAGCCCCAGGAAACACACAGTATTATACAGTCCAGCCTGGGGACACACTTTATCTCATCGCAAAATCCTTTGGGACATCAGTTGACTCCATCATGTCACTGAACGGCCTTTCCAGCACAGTGATCTACCCGGGACAGGTTCTGCTGGTATCAGGGAGTGGACAGGCCCCAAAAGGAAAAACACAGCAATATACAGTTCGTCCTGGTGACACACTCTATCTGATCGCACAACACTTTGGAACATCAGTAGACTCCATCATGTCACTGAACGGCCTTTCCAGTACAGTGATCTATCCGGGTCAGGTCCTGCTGGTGCCAGCAGGTTCAGGTGGTGGAACATCACCACCATCTCGGGGCGGCAACGTTTCGGCTGAAGAAAGATACTTGCTGGCACAGCTGATCAATGCTGAAGCAGCAGGTGAGATATTTGAAGGAAAAGTTGCTGTCGGGGCAGTTGTTCTAAACAGGATCAGAGATCCCAGATTCCCCAACACCATCACAGATGTGATCTATGAGCCCTGGCAGTTTGAACCGGTACTCAACGGTACAATCTATCTCCCCCCAGGTGCAGATTCAATTCGGGCTGCAGATGCAGCTCTAGCTGGTTGGGATCCGGTATATGGAGCTGTCTACTTCTGCAATCCGGCCACTGCACAGAGCACCGAATTCTTTAAAACGCTCACCTATGTCTGCCGGATAGGCAACCATGTATTTTACAAATAATTTCATCACAAAAGAGAGCCTTTACCGGCTCTCTTTTGTTCTCTTTTTTTATGTCTTCTTTTCTCTATACCTCCGGGCGAATCCCTTTCGCTCTCTTGGATAAGAAATAATAAAGAATCCCACTCAAAAGAGCCAGCAGCAGTGCTACCAGTGATGCCCCATAAGGGCCAGCTGTAAGTTCTGTGTTTTCCCGAAATAGCTCAATAACAGATCTGGATAATCCGTAAACGATCAAAAACAAACAAAAAATCTGCCCTGGAAAACGGATCCCTTTCTGTGACTTCCACACCAAAAAAATAAAGATCAGCAGCCCAGCCAGCATAGAATAAATCTGTGTTGGATGGCGTGCTAACCCATCAACAGCAGGGAAAACAACCCCCCAAGGTATGGTTGTTGTTTTTCCATAACAACAACCATTCATAAAACAACCGAACCTGGCAACAGCATAACCCAGTGCTGTCGCTGGAGCGACAAAATCTAAAAATGGGAGTACAGGTATGCGTCTGATCAGAAGATAAATGACAATAGCCAACAGCCCGCTAAGCAGGCCACCATAAAAAGCCAACCCTCCCTGCTGAATATACAAAATCTCCAGCGGATGGGCCAAGTAATAATCAGCCTCATAAAGGAAAACATAGAATAGGCGCGCCCCAATAACACCACTGATCACAGCGATGAGAACACAATCCAGTACAATATCAGGAGATTTACCCCCTTTTTTGCTCTGATACACCATCCACAGAGTTGCCACAGCAATACCCAAAGCCACAAAAAAGCCGTAACTATAAATTGACAGGTTTCCAATTTCAAACAAAACTGGCCGCATATACACCGCCTCAGACTAAAAATGTTTGATTTTTGCTACAATAATCCACATATCCACAAGTTTATCCACAGCTATTGTATACAATATTCTTGGTTTTTTAATTAAAAACCCAAATTATCCCCAATTTTAACTGTAACTCATCCTGTTATGTCAACATATAGGACCCCATATCTCAGTCAAATTATCAACATATAAACATTATAAACAAGCCGGAACAAATGAGCGAAAAGTAATATTGCACCTTTTTTCAGGACAGAGGATAATTAGCGCAGGCTTCCTGGTTGAGAGGGGCGAAATGCCCGGCCAGATAATGATAATAACCGGCACAGGCTACCATTGCTGCATTATCTGTGCATAATATTTTTTCAGGATAGTAAAATGAGAAGCCCTCCTCTCCAGCCCTCTTCTGAAATAGTCTGCGCAATGTGGAGTTAGCAGCAACACCTCCGGCAAGACATAGATCACTGATACCGGTTTGTTTTGCAGCCTTAATGGTTTTTTCTACCAGTACCTCTACAACTGCTGCCTGGAATCCTGCAGCCACATCGGGAAGGTTGGGGCTGATCCCCTCTTTTTCGCGGCCCTTTAAATAGTTTAAAACTGCGGTTTTCAGTCCGCTGAAACTGAATTCTAAGCTATCCTCCCCCAGCCAGGCTCTAGGAAAGTTTATTGCCTCAGGGTCACCCTTACTGGCTAATTCCTCTAAAGCCGGCCCTCCCGGATAGGGAAGCCCCAGTACCCGCGCGATTTTATCAAAGGCCTCCCCTGCTGCATCATCCCTTGTAGCCCCCAAAACCTCATATTCCAGGTGTTTCTTTAATAAAATCAAGCTAGTATGGCCACCGGAAACCACAAGACAGATGAAGGGGGGCTTTAAGTCCTGATGGGCAAGGAAGTTAGAATATAGATGTGCTTCCAGGTGGTGTACAGGGAGAAGCGGTTTTTGTAAATAATAGGAATAAGCCTTAGCTGCTGCTACCCCAACCAGTAGAGCACCAATAAGGCCAGGCCCCACAGTTACAGCTATGCCATCCAGATCACCAAAACCGATACCCGCATCTTGTAGTGCTTTCTCTACCACAACTGTTATTCTTTCCAGATGCTGCCGTGAAGCAACCTCAGGAACAACCCCGCCATATTGCCGGTGGACAGGAATCTGAGAGGAGATAACATTGGAGGCGATAATACTGCCATCTCCAACTACAGCTGCAGAAGTTTCATCACAACTTGTTTCAATACCTAATATCCAGGTAACTGGCATTTCTCCTTACTCCCTTAAAAAAGCTATATATCCTCTTCATCATAAATTTCCAGGTCATCTGGGTTGTTCTCAGTGTCTTTGGACCACTCCTTATCTACCCGTTTAACCCTTCTTTTGCCTTGATCTACTTTAAGATTTTTATTATCCAACCAGAGCCACCTCCTTATCGAAGTCTTCTCTGGTATTATGTGCAGTACTAATAATTAATAATCAGGGTGCCAAGCTATCCGTTCTAAAAGGCTCTTCGGCGACATCTTCTTTACTTCACGAGCAGGGACCTCCATTTTGACCTCAAAACAGACTATATCGCCTTCATTTATATCGGGCCAAAACTGCCGCGGCCAGTGCACCACTATCCCTTCGTCAGTAAGTAAAATTACGACCTTATCCCCTTCAATACGATCCACAACACCTCTAATCTGCAACTTTCTCATCCTCCCCTCTACAGTTCTCCTCATCAAATTTACGCAGCATAACGATAGCATCCTCATGTGTTTCTAAATAATAATTCTTACGTATGCCGATTTTATTGAACCCGAGGCTGGAATAAAGTTTAATGGCAGGAATATTGGATGCTCTCACCTCCAAGATCATGGTATCAACTCCTTCTTCCCGGGAATATTCAATTAAAAAGTTCATCAGCATCCTGCCGTAACCCTGTTTTCTATAGTTAGGGTGAATCGCAATGGTAGTGATATGGGATTCCCGGGCAAACAACCACATCCCTGCATAGCCAACTATCTTCCCCTGTTCTAAAAGCACAAAATACCTAGCAAACTTATTTTGGAGTTCACTGAGAAAGGCCTTTGCTGACCAGGGTGCAGGAAAAGAGCTCTGTTCGATCAGCATAACCTCTTCTATATCACCCTTCTGCATAAAGCGTATGGAAACCCCATTATTAACCTCTTCCATCATGACCTCCGGCAGCGAATAGCTGGTGGTTTGACATAAAGTGCCTGCACCGCCCCGGGCTTTTTACCCCCCTTTTCAGTCAATATTTTGCTGCCTATAATTGCTGTAAAACCCGCCCGGGGCCAAATGCGAGCAGGGTCAGCAAAAACAGCATGGTCTTTAAGGTTCTGCTGCAGGAGGTCCTGATATAGTTGGGCACCTTCACCTGTAAAGGTTATTTTAGCCTGCAGCCGACCGCGCAACCGCTCTATCAGATCCTTCGGGTTTAAAGCCAAATAACTGCTCAACCGTTTTATTCCACCGGCTGAGCTTACATAGATAGCAGTATAAACTTCATCTCGGCGGGCAGGTATCAGCGGGCAGATCAGCCCTTCTGTACCCTGCAGACCCCAGGCAAGAACATCCAGAGTAGAGACTTCAGCAACAAATTTTTTACCGGCATGTGCCAGCGCTTTGCAGGTAGCAAGACCCACCCTCAGCGATGTGAAAGAACCGGGCCCCACCGATGCCGCATATCCATCAAGGTCTCTGACTGATAATTTGAGGCTGGTCAAGAGTTGATCAATCAATGGGAGCAGGTGCTCCATATGCCCCTGCTTGGTGGTCAGAGAAAACTCTCCCAATAGTTGGCCATCCTCTGCAACAGCAACAGAAATCACCGGTGTGGATGTTTCTATTCCCAGGATCCGCATTTTTTTGACAACTCCTCAACAATAGTTATATAGTGTTGGCTCTTTGGGATAAATTGTAGTAGGCGGCCAGTTTCCCCATCTGTATGTTGGATTCTCACTTCCAGAAAATCTGCAGGAAAGGCCTCAGGTATCAGATTACCCCATTCAACCAGGATAACGGCTTCTCTATGAAAGTATTCTTCCCATCCAATATCCTCTAATTCCTGGTAAGATCCCAGGCGATAAAAATCACAGTGAAAAACCGGGTATTTACCTTGGTATTCCTGGATAATCAAAAAACTTGGACTGGAAACAGGCTCCTTAACATCAAGGCCCGAGGCAATACCCCGCACCAATACTGTTTTCCCTGCCCCTAATTCACCTATGAGGCAGACAATATCACCGGGGCCGAGAAGCTTTCCCAGTTCCCGACCTATTGCTTCAGTTACCATGGTGCTGTGTGAGCAAATCTGCCACAAAGGATATCACCTCATAATTAACCCTTATCTTTATTGCACAGGTAGACCCGTGGAACTCGTTCACTGATCATACAGAGAATCTCATAACTGATAGTCCCCAACTTCTCAGCCAATTCATCGGCAGTGATCTCTTCTCCCTCCTGCCTGCCCAAAAGCACAACCTCATCCCCCTGCTGTACATCATGTATGTGCCCCACATCAACCATCAGTTGATCCATACATACACGACCCACAACAGGAGCACGCTTACCTCTGATCAATACCTCTCCCTGATTAGAAAGCAACCTGGAATATCCATCCCCATATCCCAAAGGGATTGTGGCAATAAGTGTTTTCTTCTTAGCGATATATTTTCTGCCATAGCTGATACTGCACCCTTTTGGCACCTCTTTAACAAAAGATACCCTTGCCTTCAAGGACATGACCGGAAGCAACTTCACCAGAGCTCGGTTAACATAAGGGGAAGGATAGTATCCATAAAGAGCGATCCCCGGTCGTACTAAATCCAGGTGGGTATAGGGGAGATCTATCACTGCAGCCGAATTGGCACAATGCCGCCACTTAAAATAAATATGGTGTGCAGCCAGCTGTTTCAGCAACTGCTGAAATCTCATAAACTGCTCTTCAGCAAATGCCTTATCAGACTCATCAGCTGTGGCAAAATGTGTGAAGATCCCTTCTATATCCAAATCGGGCAGCTGTGACAAATTGCGTATTTTATCCAGAGTATCCCCCTGCGGACTAAAACCCAACCGGCCCATACCTGTGTCAATCTTGATATGCACCTTTGCTTTTTTACCAAGCCGGTGAGCAGCAGCCGCAAAGGCCCGGGCATCTTCAACTGTAAAAATGGTCTGGCTGATGTCATGGTTAATGACCTCAACAGCATCATCCACCGGTGTATAACCCAGAATTAATATGGGAGCAGTGATCCCTTTATCACGCAGCAAAAGAGCCTCCTCCAAAAGAGCCACACCCAGCCAGTTGGCCCCGCTCTCAAGAGCTGTTCTTGCTATCTGTTCAATCCCATGCCCATAGCCATTGGCTTTAACAACTGCCATCAGCTGTGCATTTTGGTCTGTTATGCGGCGCATCTCCTGCACATTATTCTTTAGAGCATCGAGATCGATCTCTGCCCAGACGGGTCTCCCCATTTAACTGCGCCCCCGTTTCACAGCAGCGAGCGACTCGATCACTTGGGCTATCTCAGCAAGCAGGTCTCCTGCAAGCATTCCAGCCTCTCCTGACCTCTCCGCTATCCGATCTGCAGCCAAACCATGAATAAAAGGGCCACAGATAGCTGCCTGTAAAGGCTCCAAGCCCTGTGCCAAAAATGAAGCGATCAAGCCTGCCAGCACATCACCGGTGCCGCCCGAAGCCAATCCGGGGTTTCCGGTGCTGTTGATATAAAGAGGGCCCTCAGGACCTGCAATAACTGTATGTGCCCCTTTGAGAACCATAACCACACCCCATTTTCTGCTGGCTTCTGCAGCAGCCCCTACTCGATCCTCCTGTACAGCAGCAATTGTTGTATCACAGAGGCGAGCCATTTCACCTGGGTGGGGGGTGAGCACCCAATTCCTTCTCTGTTTAGAAAGGGCCTGATCTGATAACAAATGCCTCCTCCTGGCAATGATATTGAGGGCATCTGCATCGAGCACTATTGGTATATTGAGATTTTTCAATAGATCTTCCAGAAAATCCGCTGTTTCCTCTTCCTGCCCCAGCCCTGGGCCTACAGCAGCAACTGTTGCTCTCTGCAAAATCTGCTTTATGGATTCCAGAGCTGAACTGGAAAAACCACCCCTTTCAGTCCCCAGGGCCGGGAAGGTCATAGCTTCGGTAAGTTTCACCGCAACAATAGGGTAGCATAATTCTGGAATAATGGCAGTAACCAATCCCGCCCCACTGCGTAGAGCGGCATTGCTGGCTAAAACAACTGCACCGGTATAGCCTCTTGTGCCACCGATGACCGCTACATGACCGAAGTCCCCTTTATGACTGGTGGGGTGCCGTTCAGGCAGCATCTCTGCTGCCATTTTTTCATCGACCAGGTAGTAATCCCCACCCTCTTGGCTCTTAAGCTCAGGAGGGAATGAGATATCACCTACAATAATCTCTCCAGTGTACTGTGCACCAGGATCAAGGTACAGCCCCAACTTAGGCATTCCCATTGTCACTGTAACTTGAGCCCTGATGCAATCACCACTTATCCGTCCTGTGTCAGCTTCCATACCTGATGGGATGTCTACAGCAACAACCGGTTTACCGGCCTCATTTACCATTCTGATCAACGAGGCAATGGGTTCCCTGGGGACTCCCTTAAACCCTGTTCCAAAAAGAGCGTCCACAATAAGGTCAGCTTTTTCTATTTCAACAGCAACACAGTCCAAATTCTCAGGATGGAGTACACTGTAGGGTAATCCCATATCTTCGATAATCTTTAAATTAACGGCAGCATCCCCCCGATAGTTATCAGGTGGAACAGTGATTAAAAAACTCACAAAAGCCCCTTTATTAAATAGGTGCCTCCCTACCACAAAACCGTCCCCCCCATTGTTCCCGGGGCCGGCGATAATAAAAACCCTTTTGCCCTGCACTTCCTCGCCAAGAAAGCGCTGCATAATCACCTGTACTATGGATAGACCAGCGTTTTCCATCAAAATCAAACTGGGAATACTGTATTTCCTTGTGGCATCCAGATCCATTTCCCGCATCTGGGCTGCTTTCACAAGCCGCATGGCCAACCACCTTCTCTTTAAATATTAGGACCGGCCTTCCCGAGGGCCAGGACAGAGGCACAGGCATAATCCCTGCTGTGACTCAGGCTCACCAACAACTCAGCAATACCTCTCTTCTCTGCCTCCACTGCACTACTGCCCAACAGTTTTACCCGTGGCCTTTCCCCATCCACAAGGATTTCAATCTCCAGCCAAGGTAACAGTATATCAGGCATCACAGAACTGCAGGCCTTCCTGACAGCCTCCTTGGCTGCAAAACGGGCAGCTAAAGAGGACACAGCCCTTCCCCGCCTATTGCAGTAGGCGATCTCCTGTTGGGTAAACAGCCGCCTCATCAGGCCTTTTCGCCTTGCCAGAGCCTTTTCCACCCTGTCTATTTCAATGATATCAATACCGATCCCTAAAACCATGTTATCAACTAACCTTCTTGAATAAGGATTTCACCTATTTTATAATCTTCTCTTCATGATTCTACCAATACCAACAATATCCTGCTCTGAATTAACTGTCAACAAACAGTCAACAATTAAATATTAAACCTAAACTCGATAATATCTCCATCCTGTACAATATAATCCTTGCCCTCCAGACGGGCAAGCCCCTTATCTTTGATCTTTGTCATATCCCGATATTTTTCCATATCCTCATATTTAACAACCTCAGCCCTGATAAAACCCCGCTCAATATCTGTGTGGACCTTACCTGCAGCTGCCCTGGCTGCTGTTCCTTTATTAATGGTCCAGGCTTTTACCTCATCAGGTCCTACAGTTAAAAAGGATATCAAACCCAGGTGTTCGTAGATGGTTTTAGCGACCCTCTCAACACCCGGCTCAGAGATCCCCATCTCTCTCAGGAATAATTCCCTTTCTCCAGGATCCAGTAGTGCTATCTCAGCTTCCAGTTCAAGGCAGATGGAGAGAACCGGAAAACCCTTCTCCTCCCCATATAAGCTGACACTCTCTTCACCCTCATAATGACCATCCCGCAGTTGGTCCTCATCCATATTGATGACAAGGATCATAGGCTTTGTAGTTAAAAAACCCAGTGAACGCACCGCCTGCCACTCATCATCACTGAGGCCGGCTTCCAGTAGCGGTTTCTCCTCATTAAGAACTTCCTGGCACCGCTTTAGTGCCTCCTGCTCTATTAAAGTCTCACCCTTTATCTTTTTGCTGGCAGCTATCCTCTCCAACCTGGTCTCCACCATCTGCAGATCCGCCAGAAAAAGCTCGGCATTAACATTTTCCAGATCACTCAAGGGGTTGATATCACCATCGATGTGCGGTATATTGTCATTCCTGAAGGCTCTCACAACATGGATCAGGGCATCTACCTCCCGCACTGCATTTAAAAAAGCTGCCCCTGATCCCCGGTTCAAACCGGGCAGATCTGTAACCTCCAGGGTGGCAGGGGTCACTTTGCGGGGATGGTATATTTCCGCCAAAAGGTCAAGACGCTTGTCCGGTATCTTGGCCACACGAACACTGGTTTTTGTGCGGCCTGCATAACTGGATGTCTCTTCCTCTCCCTGGGTCAAGAGGTTAAACAGTGTTGTTTTCCCCACCAGGGGTAAACCGATAATTCCACAGGTTAAGGCCATTTTCTCTTCACCTCGTTACAAGTATAGCACAGCTTTATTAGGAAGAAAAAATCCCCATTTAAAAACGGGGATTCATCAAGCTATATAAACTATAAAACCCAATAAACTATATAGCTTTAGGCATTTTTAATGCGCTCAACAGCATCGACCGGGCAGGCACGATAGCACCGTCCACACCTTATGCAGGAATCTTCATCGATCACGTAGAAAGCTCCTCCATTATAGCTTACACCAATAGCATTACTGCCGCCTTCATAGGTACACTCATACCAGCAGGTCGCACAATCCATGCAAAGATCCTGTACAATTTTAAAAGTAAACTTATATTTTTTCTTTTCTTTCTTTTCCTCTGACATAAACCGACAACCCCCTTTCTGATTCTCCCAAATCAATTATACTTAATTAAATTCGCCAACAGCTAAAAGATTCCTTCCTGATGGAAAGCCATTTTATTATTTACGGTTTTTCGCTGCCTTTTCTTGAGCACGAATCCTGTTAAAGTCTTTTGTCTCTGCAACTACAACACCTGATAGAGCAAGAAGAGCAATCAGGTTCGGTATAGCCATCGCTCCATTAAATGTATCAGCTATATCCCATACCAATTCCAACTGTGTAACCGCACCGAAAAATACGACAACACAAAAAATAATCCTGTATAATTGCACACCTTTGATATTGGTCAAGTAATAAAAACACTTCTCTCCATAATAGGACCAGCCTAAAACCGTTGAGTAAGCAAACAACATCAAACCAATAGTGACGATGAGACTGCCAATACCAGGGAGAAAGAAGTCAAAGGATCTGCCGGTCAGAACAGCAGCATTGGCCTCCTCAATAGAGGGATAGATGTTGGCCATCACCACTGTGAGACCTGTAATAGTACATACAACAATGGTGTCCAAAAAAGTACCTGTCATAGAAACCAAGCCCTGTCTGCAGGGGTGGTCGGTTTTTGCGGAAGCAGCAGCGATCGGTGCAGAACCGAGCCCTGCCTCATTGGAAAAGATACCTCTGGCCACACCATAACGGATAGTAGTACC
>JAAYWP010000122.1 GCA_012516535.1 Syntrophomonadaceae bacterium
AAAGGCTGCTGTGAGGCACTCACACCACTCAGCTGAATTACTTACGATCGCAATGCGGTATTTCATTTCTTCCCCCCTTTAAAGTAAGTTTTTCTATATCAACATACTAATATCATCCAATATTAACCATCTATTAATTAATCATATTTTACTGAAGTATTAATTCTTCAGTACTACACAAACATCCTTCCCATAAATTGTAATAATATGTAATTTGTGCTTATAACTGATTAGCAATTTTCGTCTGACAAGAACAAAAACCGTCTATTTTGTTCGTTCTCAGTTACATCATTATTGGATAAAAACTTAAATCAGCTCTCTGAAAATGATAGAAAAGTAGAATAAAGTATGGAAAAAATGTCACAGTTGCGGTTCAATTGAAGATATAGCTAGGAGGGACATGGAAAAAACTTTCGGAAGTCAGGGTATAACCCCCATCATCTTCCTTATCAACAACCTCAAGGAAATGTACAACAAGGTAAGGATCGAATTGAACACCAGCACATCTGATCAGCTCAGCTACAGCCTCTTCATGTGTTTTTGCCCTGCTGTAGGGCCTATCAGAAATCATGGCATCATAGGCATCCGCAATAGCAATAATACGGGCACCTAAAGGGATCTTTTCCCTGGCTAAGCCTGATGGATAGCCTGTACCATTATAAAACTCATGGTGGTGCAGTATAATCGATGATATTTTCTCTGAAGCAATCAATTTTTCCAGGATCTTTGTTCCTATCTCCGGGTGTTTACGCACCTGAGCAAATTCTTCTCTGGTAAGAGCACCCGGTTTATTCAAAATTTCTTCAGGAATCCCGATCTTCCCCAGGTCATGCAGCAAAGCAGCACAGTATAAATCAGCCAAATCCTCTTGAGACAAACCCAGCCTTTTACCCAGAGCAACAGCATAATTAGCGACTCGTTCCAGGTGCTGCAAGGATGTATTATCCCTCGCCTGCATAACAGCTGTAAGGGCATCTACTGCGGCAAAAAATATCCGGTTGACTTCATCCTTTGTATTGATCAGAAGATCCTTCAGTTCGGAATTTACCTTGCATAAACTGAGGTATCTCCCCTTATAGCTGATGAAAAGATAAAACATCCCTAAAAAAGCTACTATTATCATTACAGCTCCCCCGGCCAAAATTGGGAGAACCAATTGTACAGCCTGCAGATAAATTTTGGCCAAGTAGATGAATACTGCGATCACTGCACTAAAAAATACAATAAAAAAAATGGTTGCTTTGTTGTTCATCAACTTGAAAATAGCGTCTAGCAAAGAAACTCACGCCTTATCTGTGCCATATATATTTTCACAGTTAGATAAAATTCGACGAAATATTTTACAATTCCTGCAGAAAAGTGACTCTATTTAAGAATTTTGCCTAATTATCCTGGCATCACCCCATAAATGTTCAATATCATAAAACCTGCGTCCCTCTTCACTAAAAATATGGACCACAACACTGCCATAATCCAACAATATCCATCCAGACTGTGGAGTTCCCTGTCTCCGGAAATAATCCTCACCTGATTTACCTAATTCCTCTTCTATTTCCCTGGCAATCGCCCCCAGATGTGTGGTGCTGCGGCCGCTGCAGATCACAAAATAATCTGCTACAGGAAAAATCCCTCTTAGATCAAGCACTACGATATCATGCGCCTTTTTCTCAGCTGCAGCTTGTGCAGCTTTGATGGCCCTTTCCCGGCCTGAATCCAATCTTTAGTTTCCTCCTTTCATTTGCGAACAACATAATAATTCCAGGCATCTATGGTTTGTGGATGAATTAGTTTAAACTTTTGCAAACAGTAGCCAATAGTGGAGGCAAAACACTCCAAAAGAGCCCTATCAAGGTCATCCCTGGCAATTTTCCGCAGTCGCTCAACAGAGGGGAAATCTCTCCCAGGAGCTATCAGATCAGCAATATAGATCAGCTGTGCCAACCTTCCCATGGCAGGTCTCCCTAAAGTGTGCAGAGCAACAGCCTCCATCACTTGAGGGTTATCAATACCCAAATCTTCTTTAATCAACTGTGCCCCTAAAGGCCCATGCAACAAAAGGGGAACCTTTTCTTCAACAGAACAGCTAACCAGCCCTCTGGCCCGTGCCATAGACAGCATTTGATCAGCAGGAATATCCCGGGCATAGTCATGAAGCAGGCCCGCCACTGCAGCATCTCTTTGCTCAACCCCGTGCAGAGCAGCTAATTCTGCTGCACAATCACGCACAGCTAAAACATGCCTCATCCTATCTTTTGATAATCTTTCCCTAATAGCTTTTTCGTACTCCTCCATTCTATCCCTCATCATATGGATAACAGTTATAGTAAATAAAGCTTCTGCTGAATGATATATTGTTCAACTGATTCAGGAACCAGATATTTTATCGACCTACCCTCCCTGACACGCTTTCTGATATCAGAGGATGAAATATCCAGTTGAGGCATCTCCAGAGGCATCACTACCGAACTGTAATATTTTCCAAAAACCTCACCGACAATGTGTAAATCTAAACCGGGACGGGCAGCCACAATAAACCTGCAGAGTGATAAAAGCTCTTCCGGCTCTTTCCACCCAAATATATCCATTATTGTATCAACCCCGGTTATAAAAAAAAGTTCAGCAGCATCACCATAGAGCTGGCGCAGCTGGCGCATGGTATCCACTGTATAGGTAACCCCTCCCCTCTCATACTCCAGACGGCTAACCTCAAAAAAGGGGTTCCCAAGGATGGCAAGCATAACCATCAGATACCTATGCCAAAAGTCTGTTACTATACCATGCTTATGAGGTGGGATAGAGGCCGGCATAAAGATAACCTTATCCAAGGAAAATTTTTCCCTTGCAGCTTCAGCAACCATCAGATGACCATAATGAATAGGGTCAAAAGTGCCGCCCAGTATCCCCAATCGCTGCTCCTTCATAAGTTTGTTCCTGCCCCTTCAAATAGATTGATAATATTTAAGACCTGATCTGACCATCCCCCAGGATAATAAACTTGGTAGAGGTCAATTCCTCCAATCCCATAGGTCCACGGGCATGGAGTTTTTGGGTGCTGATCCCGATCTCTGCTCCAAAACCAAATTGGTGTCCATCAGTAAAACGGGTGGAGGCATTAACAAATACAGCAGCTGCATCAACCTTTTGCACGAATAACATGGCTTTCTGATAATTGTCGGTAATGATCGCCTCAGAGTGTTTGGTGCCATATGTATGAATATGGTCGATGGCTTCATCCATATCCCGAACTACCTTCACTGCAAGGATAAGATCCAGGTATTCTGTGCCCCAATCCTCTTCAGAAGCGGGAAGGCAATCAGGTATAATTTCCCGAGTTTTTTCACAGCCCCGCAGCTCCACTCCTTTTTCCCGCAAAACAGCTGCTACTGCTGGCAAAAATTCTTTTGCGCAATTTTCATTTACTAAAAGGGTTTCCATAGCATTACAAACACCAGGTCTTTGTATTTTAGCATTGACCACAATTCTATTGGCCATTTCCAGATCTGCCTCATCATCAACATAAGTGTGGCAATTGCCCACACCGGTTTTCAATACCGGTACTGTAGCAGTTCTTGTCACCGCATTGATCAAACCTGCCCCACCCCGGGGGATCAGAACATCGATGTAATCATTCATGGTCATCATCATATTCGCTGCTTCCCTGTCGGTTGTAGGAACCAATTGAATGGCACCCTCTGGAATTCCCGCATTCACCGCTGCAGCACTGATCACTCTGGTTAAAACAAGGTTTGACTGAAGTGCCTCAGAACCGCCTCGCAGAATAACAGCATTCCCGGCCTTGAGACAGAGCCCGGCAGCATCTACTGTTACATTAGGGCGGGCCTCATAGATTATCCCGATCACACCAAGGGGTACTCTTAACCTGCCGACACGCAAGCCATTGGGGCGTGTCCACATCTTGATAACCTCACCAACCGGATCTGGAAGGCCCACCAGATCCCGCAGCCCATCAGCCATTTCCTTGATCCGTTCCGCTGTCAGCAACAAACGGTCCAGCAGAGCACCACTCAGCCCTTTAGCCCTCCCTGCATCCATATCCTGCTGATTGGCATCCAGGATCAATTCCATTCTTTCTTCCAGTGCTCTAGCCATGGACAACAAGGCCTGATTCTTGACCTCAGTGGAAATCCCTGCAAGTATATATGACGCCTCTTTCGCCCTTTTCCCAAGTTCTATCATCTGACCTTCCAACGACACAACATCTGCCTCCTCTCTGCTATCTTATCCACTGTTCATAATAAGTGTGAGATTGTCCCGGTGAACAATTTCATCATAATCATGATAGCCCAGAATTTCTTTGATCTCCCTGCTTTTATGCCCCTTGATCAACTGCACAGCAGCACTGTTATAATTGCTAATACCTCTGGCGATCTCCCTTCCAGCAGGGTCAACAATACTGATCACATTTCCTGTACTAAAAGTGCCTTCAACACTGACCACACCACTGGGCAGCAGGCTCTTCCCTTTTTTCAAGAGAGCCGCTGCAGCCCCTTCATCCACAACCACCCTCCCCTGAACCGGGGAACCAAAGGCAATCCACATCTTACGCGCCTGCATGCGATCTTCCTGGGGCACAAAAAGTGTACCCACTGACTCCCCTTGCAATACTGCTGATAGTGTTCCCTTTTTCATACCGCTGGCGATCACCATGGGTATCCCTGCCTGCATAGCGATCTTTGCTGCCTGAATCTTTGTCTCCATCCCACCTGTAGCCAAATCTGACCCGCATCCACCGGCACTTGTCTCAATCTCCGGTGTGATTTCAGTTATTTCCGTGATCAGTTGTGCATCTTCATGCTGGTGGGGGTCTACTGTATAATAACCATCAAGATCTGTAAGCAATACCAAAAGGTCCGCATCCACCAGGCAGGCCACCAGAGCAGCCAGGGTATCATTATCCCCAAAGCGGATCTCTTCCACTGCTACAGTATCATTTTCATTAACGATGGGAACGACCCTAAACCTCATCAAGGTCTGCAAGGTGTGACGAGCATTCAAATAACGTTCCCTGTGATTGATGTCTTCCCTGGTAAGCAGCACCTGGGCCACAGTTATCCTGCGCGGTGAGAAAAAGGCTTCATAGTGCTGCATCAAAATTCCCTGACCAACAGCTGCTGCTGCTTGCTTTTCCGGAATGGTTCTGGGTCTGCGTGCCAGCCCTAATCTGCCCACTCCAGCGCCAATCGCTCCAGAACTGACCACAATTACATCCCGTCCTTCATCCCAGAGAGCAGCCAGGTCCTCCACCAGGCTTTCCATACGCTGGAGGTTAAACTGACCCTTGTTCCCGCAGAGGATCTTTGTTCCTACTTTAACTACTATACGGTGTGCCTGTTTGATCTTTGCGCGTTGAAAAACGGCCATCTTTAAGCCTCACTCTCCCCTTTTTATGGCAGCTTGATCTCTGGTTCCTCTCCTTGACGATAAAGGACTGCATTCCGGCCGATCAGCTGTACAAGCTCTGCTCCAGTGCGCTCACTTAATAGAGCGGCTGCTTCACCAGCACTTAAAGGAGCCTGAGGCAACACTCGTATTTTCACCAATTCCCGTGCAGTTAGAGCATCATCCAACTGACACACCAGGTTTTCACTGATCCCTGACTTTCCCACCTGCAAAATAGGGTCCAGCCGGTTAGCCAAGGATCGTAAGTATCTTTTCTGCTTTCCTGTTAACAATTCCTGCACCCTCACCTTCTAGCCTGAAAATAGATACTGATTATTTATGCCATTCAAACTCAAAATCGCCGATCCTAACTGTATCACCTGCTTGAATCCCCTGAACTTGCAGAGCATCCTCCACACCGATCAAGTGCAGCATATGCTGAAAATACCTGAGAGCATCAGGGTTACCTAGATCCAATCGATTGACCAAGCGCTCAATCCCTTTCCCTTGGATCACGAAATCGCCGTCTTTGCGAATTATTGAAAAGCTTTTATCATCTTCCTCATCAACAGTGACCAGCCTGACTTCCTCTTCTACCCCCTCAACCTCACCCACATCTTCTAGTTGCTCCAACATCTCTGAAACAGCGTATAACAGCTCCTGTACCCCGGCTCCTGTCACAGCTGAAATAGGGAATATCCTGTACTCCGGATATTCCTCTTTAAGGTGTGGTATATTATCTTTTGCCTCTGGAAGGTCCATCTTATTAGCAGCGATCACCAGAGGACGTTCTGCCAACAGTGGGTTATATAACCTAACCTCCTCAAGGATAACCCGAACATCATCTATTGGGTCCCTGCCTTCTGTAGCTGCTGCATCTACTACAAGTACCAACAGCTTGGTCCGTTCCACATGGCGCAGAAAGCGGTGTCCCAGGCCAGCACCTGCATGGGCTCCTTCGATAAGCCCTGGCAGGTCCGCTACTACGAAACTGCGCTCTCCGGTATCAACCACACCCAATTGTGGATTCAATGTAGTAAAGGGATAATTAGCTACCTTAGGCCGGGCTGCAGATATGCGGCTCAGCAAACTGGATTTACCTGCATTGGGAAGGCCGATCAGCCCAACATCAGCCAGCAGCTTCAACTCCAGCTCCAATGTGCGCTCCTCTCCAGGGTCACCCCGTTCAGCAAAGCGCGGAGCCTGCATCTGTGGTGTTGCAAAACGTGCATTGCCACGCCCCCCGCGGCCACCGCGGGCAGCGATAAACCATTGTCCGTGTTTTTTGAGGTCAACAGAAAACTCTCCATTTATATCACGAACAATAGTCCCCACAGGAACACGAATAATGAGGTCCTCTCCATTTTTCCCGTGCTGGTTTTTGCCCCGGCCGTGTTCCCCTCGCTCTGCTTTATAATGCTTGCGGTAGCGGAAGTCAATCAGTGTGTGCAGGTTGCGGTCCGCAACAAAGACCACATTACCGCCGCTCCCACCATTTCCACCGTTGGGACCACCCATAGGAACATATTTTTCACGACGAAAGGCCACACAACCGTTCCCGCCATCACCTGCTTTGACATAGATCTTAGCATAATCGTAAAACATCTAACACCCACCTACAATAGAAGTCGGAGGCCGGAAGCCGGAAGTCAGAAGGTTCCTTAATCCTGTAAAGCCGCTTAGATCGAAACAAATTCCCCTGGCCACCAGGACCAGGGGAGTATCTTTCCCTTATATTAATTGATTAAGCTTCAGCGTAAACACTCACCTGTTTCTTGTTTTTCCCCTTAGCCTCAAATTTCACATAACCATCAATCAAGGCAAACAGGGTATCATCTTTACCGCGGCCAACATTCCAACCGGGGTGAACCTTGGTCCCCCGCTGGCGAACGATGATATTTCCAGCTGTGACATATTGTCCACCATACTTCTTTACACCTAGACGCTTGGACTCACTGTCCCGCCCGTTACGTGAGCTACCGACTCCTTTTTTATGAGCAAATAACTGCAGATCAAATCTATCAAACATCTCGACACCTCCTCACCACTAAGTATTCTCCGTAACCGCCGGAGATCCCTTGCATTCCCAGTTCCATAGTTTTCAAGAGTACCTGTGCGTTTCTTGTATCCTCTTCGCTTAAATGATCAGGTAATTTTAACTTTACAAAAACACTGCTTTCACTTTTTGTCCTGTTTTCCACCAGCGGGGCAACTGTAAGAAAGTGTTTAAGACCTGCCACTGCTGTCTGAACAAGGGCTGAAACACCGGCACAGACAATGTCTTCTCCTGCAGGAGCATAACCGGCATGCCCCTCAACAATGAACCCCTGCAGTTCCCCGCTCGAATTTTCAAAAAAGGTCGCCCTGATCATAACTTATTCAGCAGCAGCTGTATTTTCCTGCGCTCCTAAAGTGATTTCCTCAACTATAACTTCAGTAAACAGCTGTCTGTGCCCCTTCAGGCGGCGATAGTTCTTTTTGGGCTTGTATTTAAAAACAAGAATCTTTTTAGACTTGCCCTGGTTGAGCACTTTTGCCTTAACCTGTGCTCCAGGCAGATAAGGTGTCCCTACCTTGAAATCGCCATCCATATCCACTGCCAGGACCTTGTCAAAAACCACTTCATCCCCTACAGCAGCATCCAGTTTTTCTACCCGCAGTACAGTTCCCTTGCTGACTTTATACTGTTTGCCGCCTGTTTCTACAATTGCAAACACAAAATTTCCTCCTTCCGCCGGGCTTGATGGGTGGCATAATCTGCACTTGACTGACCCTCCCCGAGCGTTTTATTGTGCAAGTTACAACGGAATTTTAGCACCTCACAACACCGGTGTCAAGTTATCGCTCTAAAATGCGAGCTTTGGCATAGGTGCGGTAGACCTTGTCAATCTTCACCAAAACCCTCTTCCCGATATAATCCCTGCCATTTTCAATATCGATAATATACCCGTGGATGCGGGCTATCCCATCACTGTTATTTGTGGCATGGGCCTCTTCCACTTCTACATCAAGAATCTCTCCCTGTCTGACCGGAGCAGATAGGGCAAGGATCTCTTCCTTGCTGTAAAGTGATCTGACCTGCACATCCTCTAGATGTGAAGCATCACTTCCTTTAATAATGATCTTTTTGCCGATCTCCTCTTCCAACTCCCGGAGATGGCTCCCCCCTCCCCCGATGAGAAAAGCTGCTACAGATGGATGTACCTCCACCAAAATCCCCAAAGAATCCTCTTGATCAGCTAAAGATCTGATGTATTGACAGGCTTTCATGCTGACTGTCTCCTCTGAAAGAACCCTGCCTGTTCCTTCACAATAGGGGCAGGAACGCTCAAGCAAACTGCTCAAACTGGGACGAACCTTTTTCCTGGTCAGTTCTAACAATCCTAGCTGGGTAAGACCAAGCACACAGGTTCTGGTCTTATCCTTCTTTAGCTCTTCCTCCAACTGCTTGATCACCTTATTGCGGTGTTCCAGCAGTTCCATATCAATAAAATCGATAATAATGATGCCCCCTAAATTCCGCAGGCGAATCTGACGCACGATCTCCTGCACTGCCTCCATATTGGTGCGGAAAACCGTTTCAGCAAAGTTTTTTGTCCCAGTATATTTGCCGGTATTGACATCAATTACGGTCAAGGCCTCAGCCTCATCGATTACCAGGTAGCCGCCGCTCTTCAACCAAACCTTAGGGCGCAGTGCTTTGGTCATTTCCTGTTCCAAATCAAACCGCTCAGCAACATCAGATGAGGCAAGGCAGATCCGGCTGCATAAACTGGGTTCAAAGGCCTGAACCAACTCGATTATTTTCTCATAGGTTTCCTGGTCATTGGTCAGCAGCCGGTCCACATCTTCCCCAAAGAGGTCCCTCACCACCCAGGATACCAATTCCAGCTCCTGGTGGATCAATGCAGGTGCAGACTTGCGGGCAGCCTTTTCCTTGACCAGCTTCCAGAGATTATAAAGCTCACGCACATCCCTTTCCAGTTCCTCTGCAGAAACACCCTCAGCCACAGTGCGCACAATAAGGCCACGCTCCGGAATACGAACCTCTTCCGCGATCTTTTTTAAACGCTCCCTCTCCCGCTCCGATTTGATGCGCCGGGAGACCCCAACAGTGTTGAGATCAGGCATGAAAACCACATACCGCCCTGGAAAGGTCAGATGGGTTGTCACCCGAGCTCCCTTGGTACCAAATGGTTCCTTGACAACCTGTACCAGCAGTTCTTCACCTTCGCGCACCAAATTTTGAATAGGTAGTGCTTTCTCCTGATTATTGGATCTGATGTCTTCCACATACAAAAAAGCGTTTCTTTCAAGACCAATACTGACAAAAGCCGCCTGCATCCCGGGGAGCACATTGGCTACCTTACCTTTATAAATATTCCCGGCTAATCGCTTCTGAAAAGAACGATCAATATAGATCTCCATCAGTTTCCCATTTTCCAAGACAGCAGCCTTTGTCTCTTCCTTGGTTACATGAATATAAATATCTTTCTCCATATCACTCAACCCTCATAAAATCTTTTCCTCCCCAACTGCCGCTCATCCCACTTTTGAGCAGAAATGAGAACTGCACAGGCATCTTTTTGAGTATTATACTTTATTTTTCCTCTAGTAGATGTGTATACTTTTTTAATGGGTCTATAAGCAAACCGTTTTCCAGCTGATACAAACCTGTGCGGGTAACCATAACAGGCAATAAAACGCTAGTACCAATCCCTTTATTAAGGGCCTCCAAGAGAGTGCGCAGTGACACCCCCTTTTGCCCCACTTCCATCAATACCTCTAAATAACCTCCCGCCAGATCTACACACCACTTTAATAACCCATCTGTAAGGTTGGGGTATTCCTCTTCTAACTTATTAAATAATTGTTCCCAAGAAATCGTGGGAATACATGAACCCGCTTCTATCCGGTAGCAGGCACAGTTAATAAACTTCCCTAACCCTGCTTCACCGGGGTCCAACTTTACCAGATTCTGTGCTATGATACCTGGAGGGAGCTGATCGTTGAGAAACTGCAGGTACTCCAAAGTGGAAATTTCCCTATCCAATTCCAGATCCATATACTCCCTCAAGCCTGCTACTCCTACACCTAAAGGAGGCCCATAGGACAGCTTAGGGCGGGGGTGATGCCCCCTGCTATAGGTGAGTGGAAAGGATGCCCGCTTCATAGCGCGCTGCAATGTGGTCATCAGTTCCCTGTGAGAAAGAAAACGAGCTGTATCTTTTTTTGTGTATTCCAGTCTATACCAGGGCACTATCTTCCCCTCCCTTTAACCAAACAATTGGCAACCTTCAATGACGGGCAGACACCGCATTTCCCGCATCTACCTGCGCGGCAGTCAGGGGTTGGCTTTCCAGCAAGTGCCCTCTGATGTTCCTCAATTAAAAAATCCTTAGAAACACCTGCATCAATAACCTCCCATGGCAGAGCCTCATCATAGGCAAAAGTTTTCTCTGCATAATCCACAGGATCAATTCCCAACTCATTAAAACTCTCCATCCAGAGAGAAAAGCGGAAATGCTCACTCCAACCATCAAACCGGCAGCCTTTTTTATAAGCTATTTCCAAAACATCAGCCAGTTTCCGGTCACCCCTGGCAAAACAAGCCTCTAAAAAGCTGGCATCAATACTATGCCAGTTGTACTCAGCCCTGCTTCTTTTTACTAGCTCCCTTACATAATGATGTTTTTTAGTCAGTAAATCTCTGGAGTTTTGCCCCTCCCACTGGAAGGGAGTGTGCGCCTTAGGTACAAAGGAGGAAGCACTGACCGTTATCCGTGGTCTTTTCTTTCCCCTGCTGTATCTCTTACCTATCTGTATCACTTCATTCACCAGATCTGCTATGCCCTTCAAGTCATCTATGGTCTCTGTAGGCAGACCAACCATAAAATAAAGCTTGACCGCAAACCATCCGGCATCAAAGGCAGCCTCAACAGCTTTGAAGAGGTCCTCCTCAGTGACCCCTTTATTGATCACATCCCGCAGACGCTGAGTGCCCGCCTCTGGGGCAAAGGTGACACTGGTCCGGCGTCCGGGGAGCCCCTGAGCTGTTTTTACACTGAAAGAGTCCACACGCAGTGAAGGGAGTGAAATCCCGATTCTCGTTGCCTCACAGCCCTGAGTAAGCTGTGGCAGCAGTTGATCTAATGCCCCATAATCAAGGCTGCTCAAAGAGATAAGAGATACCTCCTCAAAGCCGGTATTCTTGATTATATCCCGGGCAGCTGCAAGCAGTGTCTCCGGTGTTCTCTCTCTCACCGGGCGGTAAATAACCCCTGCCTGGCAAAAGCGGCAGCCCCGGGTACAACCGCGAAATATCTCCAGCATACCCCGTTCATGTACAGCCTCAGAAATGGGTACCAATTGTGAGACAGGGAAATAAGCGCTATCCAGCTCCCGCACCACCCGGCGCTGCACCCTTTCCGGTGCCTTTGGGTGTATGGGTTTTATCCCCTTGTACCAGCCCTGTTCATTATACTCCGCTCTATAATACGAAGGTATATAAACACCAGGAATCTCCACAAGACGCTCCAGGAGCTGGGAGCGGGAGGCTCGTCCTTTATCCCCCTTGACCTCACCCACTACATCCAATATCTCCAGTAGAGCCTCTTCACCCTCACCGATCAAAAAGGCATCAATAAATGGGGCAAGGGGCTCCGGATTGTACGCAGCCGGGCCGCCAGCAATGACTAATGGTTGATCATCCTGCCGGTCAGCGGACCTGAGAGGAAGTCCAGCCAGGTCCAGCATATTGAGCACATTGGAAAAGCTCAGTTCATACTGCAGTGTAAAACCAATAACATCAAAATCTTTAAGGGGGCGGTGGGACTCCAGGCTGAACAGAGGCAGTCCAGCTCTGCGCAGTTCAGCCTCCATATCAACAGCAGGCGCAAAGGAACGCTCCAGCAGGCAGTCTTCCCTTTGATTGACCAAACCATACAGGATCTGCAGTCCTAAATGGGACATCCCTACCTCATAGAGATCGGGAAAAGCAAAAACCATCCTTGCAGGAACCGCATCAAAATCCTTATGAACAGAATTCCACTCTGTGCCCAGATACTGAGCAGGTTTCCTCACCTGGGGCAAAATCTTTTCTACCAACAACTGCTTTATTGTCACAAGCTATGCCTCCTCAAAAGCCTGGATTAGTAGTTATTCTATTATTCTCCCCTTTCCAATTCAAGTTAAATACTCACTGTATTCGTGTGAGGGGATCAACCAGTTGCTCCCCTTCCCGCACTTGAAAGTGAAAATATGCCCCTTCTATACTTCCGATTACCTGCCCTTGTACTACCTCCTGGCCGGCTTTTACCCCTATCTCCCCCAGGCGCCCGTAAAGAGTGGCACAGTTTTTGTCATGCTCAATAATCACGATCCTTCCTAATGACTTGTCTGTACCCACATGCACAACTTCACCTGGCAGGACCGCCCTGCATGCTGCTCCTTTGTCCACCGCTAATTCAATCCCTGGTATGAATACCGGCCAGTCATTCTCATCCCTCTGCCAGCCAAAACCTTTAACCAATTTCCCTGAAACCGGGAGATCCGGAAATCTACCAGCTGTGCTTACCTCCACTTCCAAATCAGGCTGCCCATCTAAAAACGGCAGTTCAGGTATTAATTGGGAAAGTCTGGTTAAATAACCGGATAGGTCATAGTTTTTTGTTAACAGGTATTCAACACCGGTGCGAACAGAGCTTCCCCAGACCCCATCTAAAACAGTACCTGCATAAACTGCCGCAAAGATAATAACAGCCAAAGCAAAACGGATCAAAAAACTTTTTGCCCAAGGCCGGGATAAATGTTTCACCTGCGACCACCTCTAGTTTCTATATATGGCCGCCTGTGGTTGATTATAACTAGAACAGCATTTTTTCCCTGCGCAGCTGCACGTTTAATATGATCCCCACACCGATCAGATTGGTAACCATGGCAGTACCGCCGTAACTCATAAAGGGTAAGGGTATTCCGGTAATAGGCATTACCCCAATGGCCATCCCCACATTCTCAAAAATATGGAATAACCACATGCAAAGAATACCCCCTACCAGCAGCCTCCCTAGTAAATCCCTGGAACGGAAAGCTGTTCTGATGGTTCTGGCGATTAAAACATAATAAAGCAGGAGTAAAGAAGCAGCCCCCACAAAACCCAACTCTTCTCCCACCACAGAAAATATAAAATCAGTATGGTGTTCAGGAAGGAAATTGAGTTGCACCTGGGTGCCGTGGTAAAGACCTTTCCCCAAAAGCCCTCCTGATCCAATAGCTACCAGTGACTGTATAATATTCCATCCAGCACCATGTGGATCCTTATAAGGGTCCACAAAAGCGATCAGCCGGTTAAGCTGATGCTCCTCCAAGGGAAGGGGAAGATTGAGAGGTGAAAAGTGCAGTACCAAGGCCAAAGCCACAACAGCAGATGCGGTAAAAAAAATACCTGCTAACAGCTTAGTATTGGCTCCAGCCAAATAGAGCATACCGAATAGAATGACAATAAAAACAAGAGCAGTGCCAAGGTCAGGTTGAGCAACAATTAATAAAAAAGGCACAGAAAAATAAAGAAAAGAAGGGATCAGATCCTTGAAAGTTTTTAGTTCACCCTGCCTCTTGACCAGATAGGAGGCAAAGCAGACGATCATCATTATCTTCCCGAACTCAGAGGGCTGAAAATTAAAAGGCCCTATTTCTATCCACTGCTGTGCTCCATGGGAACTGATACCCTTGATCTCAACCAAAATCAACAGAATAATTAACAGAACATAGATATAGTTGTTATAGCGAACAACTTTTCCATAATCAAAAAACAATAGAAATACAGCACAAGCAATCCCCAATATGATAGAAATAAGTTGTTTTTTCACAAAATAAAGGGGATCACTTGTGATGTTGGCGGTAGCGCTGCTCAGCACAAGCAGGCTCAAAGCCAGGATCACTATGATATCTATGATTAAGATATAATCAAGGTTCTTAAGCAGACGCTTATTAAATTGCAACTACCGCCTCTCCCTTCTCATACCGGACTCCTCTTTAATAATAATCCATTCTCAGGACTGCGTCCATATTTCCGGGCAGGAAGATCAAGGGGAGGCAGATTATAATTAGCTATTTGGAAGCCTCTTCATTCTGATCACAGGGATATTGGCTACCAATGCCACACACTGCTGATCTTTCTCCAGGTTGATCTCCATGGTTTTTTCATCAATTACCATATATTCTTTGATCACATTCATCAGATCAGCGCGTAATTCCTCCATCACCTTTGGTGAAAGATCGAGGCGGTCATGCATCAACACCAGGCGTAATCTCTCATGTGCAACATCTTTGCTTGTTTTATAAGAATCCCTACGGAAGATACGCTGCAGCAGTTCTAACACTTATATCTCCTCCGATCAACTGGTACGCAAACCTAATAGACGCCGGACCCGATCCATAAAACCTCCCCCATTTTCCAGGTTCATAAAGGGGACCTCTTCTCCGGCAATACGGCGTGAAATGTTGCGGTATGCCTCACCGGCTTTAGAGTGGGAGTTCAATACCGCTGGTTCACCTCTGTTAGTGGAAACAATGATAGATTCATCATCGGGAACAATCCCTAAAAGCTCAATAGCCAAATGCTCGATAACATCATCAACATCAAGCATATCTCCGGTTCTGACCATTTTGGGGCGGATCCTGTTGAGTATCAGGAGGGGATTCCTGATCTCAGATGCTTCCAGCAGACCGATAATGCGGTCTGCATCTCTGACCGCGGCCACCTCAGGTGTTGTGACCACAATTGCCCTATCCGCTCCAGCAACAGCATTCCTAAAGCCCTGCTCAATCCCTGCTGGGCAGTCTACTAGAAGATAATCACACTCTTTTTTTATCTCTTCACAAAGGGCTTTCATCTGCTCAGGACTGATAGCATTTTTATCTTTGGTTTGTGCTGCAGGCAAGAGGTAAAGTGTTTCAAAACGACGATCACGGATCAATGCCTGCCGCAACCGGCACCGGCCATGAGCAACATCGACCAGGTCATAAACGATCCTGTTTTCCAATCCCATAACCACATCAAGGTTGCGCAGCCCGATATCAGCATCCACCAGTACTACCCGGTAGCCCAACATAGCCAGTGATGTGCCGATATTAGCGGTGGTAGTCGTTTTTCCCACTCCACCCTTACCAGAAGTAATAACAAAAACTTCACCCATTTATGCTCCCCCTTTTACGATCAGCTCTGTGATATATGTCATATCCGGGCTGGTACTTCTCTATGATTACAATCCCATCTTGAACTCTTGCTATTTCAGGCTGATAGACACTGGCATAATCCCCTTCCGGTGCCCGGGTGATATAGCCGGCGATCCTGAGTTGCGATGGCTCCAGCTGCAGTGCAGCTATAATTGCGTCCTCATTACCCAAGGCTCCTGCATGGGCAATACCCCTGAAAGTGCCCATCACAATAATATTTCCTCCAGCGATTACCTCTCCCCCAGGGTTGACATCCCCTAAGACTACCACATTGCCCGGATAAAAAATCCTCTGTCCGGAGCGTATTGTTCGCTGTACTAAAATCGTTTGTTCCTGGGAAATTATATCATCTCTCATCTGTCGCACCGAGGTATAACGAATCACCGGAATATCATCTTTTTCTTGCTCATCCCTCTCTGTGGAACCGGCAGTTATTGATGTACCCTCCTCTGCTTTAGCATCCTGAGATTCGACCAATGCTGTGTCTTCTTGAGGATCGATCTGTTCCTTAGCTCTGCGACCCCTCTTTTTTTTCCGGGCCCGTAAGCTTACCGCGTCTACAGCCTCCTGCTCCACGCTATTCACCCCCTGATCTGTTTTGGTATCTCTACCAGCTGAAAAGCACAGGTATATTATACCTCTAGTTCCATTGCTGAAATAGATATTTCTATCTGTAGCTTTTCTATTCCTGCCCATCACCCCTAAAAATAAAATAAAAAATTCCTTGATTTTCCAGCTTTTTTTAGCAACCTTTGACAAAATGCAGACTTATTGAGTTTTTGATGCATTATCTTCATCTTTCACTCCGAAATATGCCTCAAAGACATCTCTGCAAACAGGTCCTGCAGATGTGGAACCATGATAGCCATCTTCTATGATCCCAGCAAAAGCGATTTCCGGGTTGTCAGCGGGAGCAAAGGCAATAAAAACCCCGTGGTACTGTTTTTCTTTATACTCAGCTGTTCCTGTTTTAGCAGCTACCTTAACCGGAAAGTCTCTAAACAGGCTGTAAGCAGTACCCCCAGGGGATGTGACCGCTTTCATCGCTTCTTTCACCCTAGCCATGGTCTCAGCAGAGGCATCGACCTCATTGATAACAGTAGGTTCAAACTCTGCAATAATCTCACCCTCAGGTGACTCAATTCGCTGCACCAAATATGGCTTCATTAGCTTGCCACCATTGGCTACTGCTGCCGCAAAATTGGCAAGACCAATAGGTGTATAGGCCCCTCCCTGTCCGAATGAGGTCATATAGGTCTCATAGGGCTGCCACTCTATGTAAAAATTATATTTAATCTGGTATTCATTTTTTAAAACCCGCTCTTCATCCCTTTTGCGGAAGAGGATATTTTGTTTCTCCTGCTCATTCTCCGCTTCTTTCAACAGTTTATCGTATTTTTCTTCCAGCGCTTTTTGCTCATCCTTATACCATTCTTCCAGCCAGGGCAGGTTTGCAGCTTTCTTTTTCTCAGGATTGGATGCTTCACCAGCCACCTCACCTGGCAAATCGATACCGGTTTTATTAACCAGCCCCAGCTCATCGATATATTTGTAAAGGTTATCAATGCCAGCACGGCGCCCGGCTTCAATGAAAAAGACATTACAGGAAACCGCCATAGCCCTGGTCAGATTAACAGTACCATGTACCCCACAGCTGATCCTGACATCTTTTGTCCAGGCGCCACCGCAGCGAACTGTGGTGGAGGGGGTTATCTTCCCGGCTTCTAAGCCGGCTATGGCAGTCGCAGGCTTAAAGGTTGAACCTGGCGGATATTTGCTGGAAATCGCCCTGTTGATCATCGGTTTTTCCTTGGACCCTGGGTCGAAATACTGCTGAACAGCTTTGCTGGAAACCGGGGGCACCAGACTGTTGGGGTCAAAGTCAGGACGGCTGACCATAGCAAGAATACCGCCGGTGCGCACATCAATCACAACTGCTGCACCCGCACTTTTTTTCAATCTAGCCAGAGAGGCATCCATCCCCTCTTCTAAAGCCTTCTGCAGTTCATAGTCCAGGGTCAGCACCAGGTTGTTCCCCTTTTCCGGGTCCACCTGGATCAGATTGCTGTTGGGAACTGGGCGTTCATTTCTATCAACTTCTACCTGCTGAAAACCATTTATGCCCTTCAAATATTCTTCATACTGCAGCTCTAAACCATATTTACCGATCAGATCAGATTGTTGGTATTTATTCTCAGTATCTTTTTTCAGCTCCTCCTCACTGATCTCTCCAATATAACCCAACAGATGAGAGGCTAGGGTATTCTCCGGGTAATAGCGGACCATTTCACTTCCAACAACCACCCCGGGAAGTTCCCTCCTTCTCTCCTCAAGACGCGCCACGATCTCAATAGGGACATCCCGCTTGATCACTATGGGCTCATAGGGACGCACATCATGATCTTCCATCAGCTGTTTGATATACGCAGCATCGATCTCAGGATAATAATCTTTTAGCAGTGCAGCCAGATTATCTATGGTTTTGTTCAATGTTTCACTATCAGCCTGCTGCCGCACAATTGAGATGGTGTTCACAATCTTGTTGGAAGCCAGTATTTTGCCATCACGGTCAAATATATCCCCTCTGGGAGCACGGATAGGCAGCAAACGAAACTGATTCTGTTCAGCTTTCGTTTTATAAACTGAAGCCTCTAATAACTGCAGGGTTCCCAGGCGAACGATAAGGATTGCAAACAGAACAACAGTCAATACCTGCAAAAAAATATATTTTCGTTTCGATTTCTGATCCATTTTATCCATTGATCATCACCCGAACAATCCCTTTTGGTAACCTTGATAGTGCTTCGACTTTTCATCTCTTATGCGGTGGAAAATAAGCATTAAAGGATAATAAAATAAAAAAGAAAGTACCACATTGTAAACCCCTTCAGTCAATGTAGCGCGCAGCAATTGAACAAAGGATAGAGGAAAGGAGCCGCATAAGCCCCGCCCTAAAAAATAGACCCCATTGTAGAGGAATGTACCGACAAATACCAATATAATCGGTACCACAGGGTTTTCTTTAAAAAATCTTCCTTCTAGCTTTCCCACCGTAAAACCGGTGATCAGTCCGCTCAAAGCACAAAGGCCCAAATAGCGGGAGATTATCAGATCCTGTATAAAACCGATGACAAAACCAACCACACCGCCCACAGTAGAATTGCTGAACAGTGCAGTAAAGATGATAAGTATTAAAAGAAGATCAGGCATAGTGCCCTTGTACTGCAAAAGGGGGAAAATGGTTGTTTGCAGGATCAAGGCAAGAAAAAAAGAAAACGCGATCAGTATAGAACGCCATACACTCACTGCAAAAATTCCCCCTCCCCGATATTATTCTAAATCTGCTTCTTCGGTGCTCTCTGTTTTATCTGTGTCATCAAACACATCAATGGGCTCCAACACCTCTGTGATCAGAAATAGTTCCTCAAGACGGTCAAAATCCACATAGGGATCAATAATGGCGTGCTTGTTGACGCCTGTATCTTCAACTTTAGTGATTTTTCCGATAGGCAGTCCAGGAGGAAAAATGCCCCCCATTCCAGAGGTAATCACAACCTGTCCCTCAACAGGACGGGCATCATAGGGAAGAGATACCATTCTCAACATTCCGATGTCATCACTTGTACCCTCTACAATTCCCGGTGTCCGGGTATCTTGAACCAGTGCTGCTACAGCCCCTTCCCGGTCAAGGATCAGCAAGACCTGCGATGTATTGGGGCCCACAGCGATCACCTGGCCCACCAAACCGGCGCTGGATACAGCAACCATGTGTTTTTTCACACCATCCTGACTACCTCGATCAATAACCACAATGTTGGATAGTGTATTAGGGGCGCGGCTAATAACCCTGGCACCCATCAGACTAAAATGGTCGGCATAGCGTTCCTTAAAATCAAGCAAACCCAATAGCCTTTGGTTTTCATAAAGATATTCCCGCAAACGGGTGTTTTCTTGAGATAATTGCTCCAGCTGTTCTCTTAATTCTTTATTCTCTGCACTCAGCTGCCGGCTGGCTCCTATACCATCCAGCGCTGCAACCGCTTTGTACCAGACCTGCATAACACCGCTCTGTACCGGGGCCAGCAGTTCATTGATCACAATTCCTCCGGTAAAACGGGCAGTGAGATGTGCCAGAGCAATACAAAAGACAGCAATGCCCAAAAGCACCGCCAGTTTTTTATAAAACGGTGAACGCCGCTTCAAAAATAATCACCCTAACGAGCTGATCTTGCAGCCATTACACGCTTTAAAAGTTCAATATTTTCCAGGGCTTTACCTGTTCCCAGAGCTACAGCATAAAGGGGTTCCTCAGCCAAAAGCACAGGGATGCCAGTCTGCTGGCTTACCAAGTGATCCAGGTTGCGCAGCAGTGCACCGCCTCCTGCCAGCACAATACCCCGGTCCATAATATCTGCGGACAGTTCCGGTGGTGTTTTTTCCAGACAGACTTTAATAGCCTCCACGATACTGGCAACTGTTTCCTCAAGTGCTGAATGAATCTCTTCTGAGGTTATTTCCACTGTTTTAGGAAGGCCGGTAACCAGGTCCCGTCCCCGCACCTGATAGACTTCCTGTTCACCGTTCCAAACAGCTGAACCGATCTTGATCTTGATGTCTTCGGCGGTTCTTTCACCGATCATGAGATTATAGACCCTTTTGATGTGCTGCACAATTGCTTCATCCATTTCATCCCCGGCAACACGGATAGATCTGCTGGTCACAATTCCTCCCAGTGATATGACCGCAACTTCAGTTGTACCCCCTCCGATATCAACGATCATATTACCTGTAGGATCATGAACCGGCAGCCCAGCACCAATGGCTGCAGCCATGGGTTCCTCTATGAGATACGCCTCTTTAGCTCCTGCCTGGATTGCAGCCTCTCTCACTGCTCTTTCCTCTACTGCAGTAACCCCTGAGGGAGTACTGATCACAACCCTTGGCCGAATCAAGGGATTTCGCTTTTGCAGCGCCCGTCCGATAAAGTAGCGCAACATACTCTGGGTAACATCGAAGTCAGCGATCACTCCGTCTTTCATGGGTCTAATAGCAACAATATTGCCGGGGGTTCGCCCGATCATCTTTTTCGCTTCTTCTCCGACGGCCAGGATCTCCCCTGAATCACGACGGATAGCTACAACAGAGGGTTCCATGAGAATGATCCCTTTGCCCTTAAGGTGTACTAGGGTATTGGCTGTACCCAAATCGATTCCCAGATCTCTGACCATTATCACCTTATTAGCTCCTTCCGAATTTAATCAAATCAATCCTTTTTCCTTAAAACTAGTGAAAACATGATCACCTATAATAATATGATCCAATACCTCAATACCTATTATTCTTCCTGCCTCACACAAACGCTGTGTAATCTGCAGATCCTCAGGACTAGGAGTCGGGTCACCGCTGGGATGATTATGCACCAGGATAACAGCTGCAGCACTCTTTTGCACAGCCCGTTTGAAAACCTCTCGCGGGTGGACAAGTGAAGCATTGAGAGTGCCAACAGAGACCTGCTCGATTCCAATCACCCTGTTTTTTGTGTTAAGCAGTACCACCCGAAAATGCTCCCTGTCGAGGTAGCACATTTCCTCCATAACCAGGATACTTACATCTTGAGGGCTATTGATAGCAGGTTTGAGCTCCACATCCAAACAGGCAAGCCGCCTTCCCAATTCCAAAGCTGCTTTAACTTGAGCAGCTTTAGCCAATCCCATCCCTTTGATCTCGCATAATTCGTCCAATGTAGCTTCAGCCAGGAAACGCAGCCCACGAGGATCCATTAAAATACGGTGTGCCAACTCAAGAACCGACTCATCTTTGGTTCCTGTACGCAGGATGATGGCCAGCAGTTCAGCAGTTGAAAGAGAACCTGCTCCTACCTCCCTCAACCTCTCCCGTGGCCTTAAATCCACGGGCATGTTCTTTATGGTTAGATGGTATTCGCCCCCTGACACAGAAGATCCACCCCAAACTCCCTGAACAAATCTGGAAGTCTGCTTAAGGGAAGACCAACAACATTGAAGTAACAACCATCAATTTTTTCTACAAGAAGGGCACCCAAACCCTGAATTCCATAAGCACCGGCCTTGTCAAAGGGTTCCCCGCTAGCAATATAACCCATAATCTCTTCATCAGTTAAATTACGAAACTTAACTCTGGTAGTTACAGCTTCTCCCCTTACCGACTCCGGAAGTAACCGCTGTAAAACCACACCACTAACCACTTCATGGACACGACCTGATAAAAAAGAAAGCATTTCGGCCGCTTCTTCCTTATTACGCGGTTTCCCCAAAACCCGCCCTTCACAGCAGACAATGGTATCTGCTCCCAGAACAATCGCCTGTGGGTACTCTCTTGATACAGCTTGGGCCTTCCTCTTTGCCAGTTTTAACACCAATTCCTGCGGCTCAAGATGGGAGTCAGCAATTTCCTCCACACAACTGGGAATTACCTGAAAATCGAGACCAATCTGTTTTAGTAGGAATGCCCTGCGTGGTGAAGCTGATGCTAAGATAATCTGCTGCATGAACAACCAGTCCCTCTTACAGCTTGTTGCAAAAACAGCAAGGATAAAGCCAGTCCACCTTATTCATTTCTTAAGTCTATCATTTTAATCGGTGAGATACAAGATTATACAAAGCTGAAAGATAACTATATTTTGTAAAAAGAGGTGTTTGCTGACATTACTGCACTGCAGAATACCCTAATTAAAAGGTCTTAAATTCTTCTTTTTTATAAACAAGATTAAAAGTAAGCGTTTCTAAATGGAGAGTGAAGTCAACATGGCGTACAATGATACCCTCAGGCAGGTTGAGTACATAGGGAGAGAAATTCAGAATTGCCCTCACTCCAGCATCAACCAAGCGCTCACCCACCTCTTGAGCGGCATTTGCGGGCACTGTAATGATCCCTATTTGTGCACCATATCGTTGAATTACCTCCTCCAGCCTTTCCATCGGCAGCACATCAAGCTGTCCGAAGCGATTTCCTACAGGATCCGGGTCAATATCAAATACCCCGACAATATGAAAACCTCTGGTGAGAAACCCTTCATAAAGAGCCAAAGCAGAGCCTAGTTTTCCTGCACCCACCAGCACAGTAGGCCATTTTCGATCAAGACCTAAAATACGCTTCAGGTGCCCGGAGAGCGCTTCCACATCATAGCCCACTCCTCTGGTACCAAATTCACCAAAATAAGCAAGATCCTTCCTCACCTGAGCCGGAGTAACCCCTGTTCCTCTGGCAATCATACAGGAAGAAACGGTTCCATGCCCCTGCTCCTGCAATTGCTCCAAAAACCGCGAATAAACTGCCAATCTCATCACTGCTGCTTCTGGTATTTTAGAGGTTTTCAAAATACTTCTGCTTCCCGGTCATACAACTTGAAGCGGCCAGTTTAACCACACTCGACCGCTGTCTAACGGGAAACAATACACCTCCCCTGACTATTATTTACGATTACCGCTTAGACCTTCCAATATAATTAAAAGCCTGATGCAGAGGAAAACTTATTCATTAAATATTTCCTGGCATCTGCGACCATATAAAAAGACCCTGTTATACAGATCATATCTTCCTTATCTGCCTGCTCAATAGCAGCATCCACTGCCTCAGTGATCTCCTCAATTACATAGACCCGGTCCACAAACTTGCGCGCCTCATCAGCCAACTTCTCCCAATCTCCTGCCCGGGGGCTCAAGGGTTTGGTGATGATAACTGAAGAAGCTAATGGAGCCAGCTCACCAACCACCCTCTCCCTTTCCTTATCACCCAGCATCCCCAAAACCAATATCAACTTGCGATAAGAATAGATTTCCTTTAAGGCGGCACTCAAAGTACGGGCACCATCATAATTATGCGATACATCGATTATTACCTGTGGGTGGTCATAAACCTTTTCTAACCGCGCCGGCCAATAGCTATTGGCGAAACCCTTCCTGATATGGACCTCTGAAACAGGTACATCATAGCTGTTCTTGAGAACTTCGATCACTCCCAAGGCAGTGGCTGCATTAACTGCTTGGTACTGCCCGACCAGAGGTATAAACAGATTCTGATAAACCCCCCAAGGAGTTGTCAAATCAAAGGTAGTTCCTTGAGGTGTAGTTTCCTTTAGTTGATAACTGATCTCCTTACCTACCTGCAGCAGACCAGCCCCCTTCTGCCTACACTTCTCCTCAATCACTTTGAGGGCCTCAGGATACCAGGCAGCGGTCACCACCTGCCCACCTTCTTTAATAATCCCGGCTTTAACTGAAGCGATTTCAGCGATCGTATTCCCCAGGTAATCCATATGGTCAAAAGCAACATTAGTAATAACAGATACCAGAGGATGGGGCACAACATTTGTGGAGTCAATTGAGCCTCCCAACCCCACCTCCAACACCAGAAAATCCACTTTCTCCTCAAAAAAATATAGAAATGCTAAAGCTGTACAAACTTCGAATTCTGTAGGGTGCTCATGCCCCTCAGCAACCATCTTTTCCAGCAGAGGCTTCAGCCGCTCCATCAGACCGGCAAAACGCTCCTCAGTAATAGGCTGATGGTTAATAAGATAGCGTTCAGTATAAGAATGCAGGTGAGGAGAAATAAAAAGCCCCACCTTGAAACCCGCTTCTTCCAGTATGCGGGCTGTCATCATCGCAGTCGAGCCCTTGCCATTGGTACCCCCTACATGGATCACCCGCAGGGAACGCTCAGGATTTCCCAATAGAGAAAGGAGGTGCTCGATCCTCCCCAGCCCAAGATTTATGCCAAATTTAGTGAGATTTGTTAAGAAATCAAGTGCCTCATGATAATTCATAATTTGCCCGCTCTAACACCCCAAAAAGCTGAAAGGGGGTAAAATGCAGGGCTCACCTTCTTTCTTGAACCTATTTTCACTAATATATTCTTTGGATTAATTCGACAAAAATTATTAACATCCTGCATCGAGACAATAATATAAAAATAAAAAAACCCCTCAAAAAAAGAGGGGAAAGGGGGGGGCGATTATCAATGCTTATTCAAATTCTTTAAACATTTTTTCGAATTCCTCTATCGGATCCAGTATATGATAAACATGTTCATCTGTGGGGAATTCCCCGTTCCGCACTTCTTCAGCATACTGTTTAAAGGCATTAATCGTTATTTCAGCTATATTTGCATATTTTTTTACGAACTTAGGTGTAAATGCCTGGAACAGGCCCAACATATCACCACATATTATTAACTGCCCGTCTGCAGGACCAGCACCAATACTGTAGACAGGAATATCTAACTTCTTCTGAATAAATCTTGTCACTTCAGGAGGAACAGCTTCCACTAATAGAGCATAGGCTCCAGCCTCTTGTACAGCGAGTGCATCTTCTATCAGCAAGCGAGCGTTTTTTACATCCCTGCCTTGGGCTTTAAATCCACCTAATTGACCTGAGCTCTGGGGTGTTAACCCAATATGCCCTATCACTAATATTCCAGCATCAGCTATTGCTTTAATGCGGCTGGCGACCCTTACACCACCCTCCAATTTGACACAATCTACCTCTGCTTCTTTAATGAACCGTCCTGCATTTGCTACCGCATCCTCATCAGAAATCTGGTATGACATAAAAGGCATATCGCCAACTATCCATGTGTTAGGCGCACCTCTGCGCACAGCCTTACAATGAGAAATACAATCCTCCATTGTTACCGGGTTAGTACCGCTGTATCCCAAAACCACCATTCCCAAAGAATCTCCTACTAAAATCATATCAATGCCAGCTTGTTCGGCAAATGATGCCATGGGATAGTCATATGCTGTTACCCATGTAACCTGTTTGCCCTCTTTTTTCATCCTCATAAAGTCAACAACTGTTTTCTTTTTAGCCATTCCATATTCCTCCCTTTTTCCCATTTGTTGTTTTATATCTTATCGTAGTAAAAAGCCGTCTTTTAATGGGTCATCAGTGTTAATAACGAGATTGCCAATACCGGTTATATAACCCCTGCTCTTTATCAAAGGATTTATTGCCTTAAAATCCCCTACTGTAGTTTCACTATCGATTCTGCCTTCGAAAACAGTTCCGATAATGCTCTCATGATAAAAAACATCATCCTTTTTTAATTGTCCCTTACTATAGAGAGCCCCCATACGGGCACTAGTTCCTGTTCCACAAGGTGAACGATCTATCTGCGCCTCTCCTAAGAAAACCAAACTTTTATATGTATCACCGGGGAAGGCAGGGTCATCTACAAAAAGAATATCATCCACTGTTGTTATATGCTTTCGGGTAGGATGCTGAATGTGGAGCTTATTGGCCTGTTTCCTGATCTCTTTTCCATATCTAATAAATTGATCAATATATTCCTTGCTGTGTTTTAAGTTCAATTGTTTCATATCAACCATTGCAAAAAAATTACCGCCAAAAACAATGTCAACTAATATCTTTTGATCAAATACTTCGATCTCCACATCAGACTTATAAAGAAATGATGGTACTCCCTGAAGAGTCGCTCCTACAGTTCTGCCATCCTGAACATCAACTTTAACTGTGACCAACCCGGCGCCTGTTTCCAGAACAACATCTGTAACCGGCTCTTTGGCCGTCACATATCCCATCTCCACTGCAATAGTAGCAATCGCAATGGAACCATGGCCACACATGGCGTTATATAATGCGCTATCAATAAAAATAATTCCGAGATCTGCTTTTGGATCTGTTGGCTCGGTAAGATAAGCGCCGTACATATCAGCATGGCCACGGGGCTCCAGCATTGCTGCTTTTCTGATAAAATCATAATTCTTTTTCATGTATTCAGTTTTTTCAACCAGTGTTTTTCCTTTTAGCTTGGGGCCACTGGTGATGAGCCTCAAAGGTTCCCCTGCTACATGAGCATCTACGTATGAAAGAATGTATTGGCCCATTTATATCACCATCCGTTAACAAATTAATATGTACATTAACAACTTAGACATCTCCCTTGCAGGCTTTTAAGCTCTTGACACGCAATAACAGCATCAGGAGCAATAATCAGAACATCTTCATAAATCCTATTTAAAATTTCTCTTTTTGTAACACAAATATTACTAATAAGTTACTGATTATATATAAACTTCACAGCTATAAAATTGACTCCAATGATACAGTAAAACTTATTTCACCTCATATTTTGCTAAAGCATCCATGTCTAACTCAAACCCCAAGCCCGGCTTGTCAGGAATATGCAAGTATCCCTCGTTATCGATCATCATTTTATCTATCTGTAAATAATCCCTTCGCTCATTGCTCCACGCTGGTGGATCGTACGGAAATTCTAAAAAAGGACAGTTGCTTACAGCACAAGCTAAATGTAAGTTGGCCAATAAACCGATGCCATTCGTCCAAGTATGAGGACTGAACCAGTGACCGCTACCCTGGACTAAATCAGCAATCTTCTTTACCTTTGTAATTCCTCCCGCCAAAGCAACATCAGGTTGATAAACATCTAATGACCCCATACGATTCATTTCCCGGAAATCGTACCAGTTACGATTCATCTCGCCACCAGCAATACGAATGCCCACTTTACTGCGCAAAAAAGCAAGGCCTTCGAAATCATGACAGGGCAAGGGTTCTTCCAGCCAATAAACATTAAGGTTCTCCAATTCTTTTGCTACTTGATAAGCAGTATTTACATCCCAAGGCACACTATCATCATTTGGCATTTGCCAACCCTGGTTAGCATCAACCATTATTTCTAATTTATCTCCCACAGCTTTACGAACCGCCTCAACCACTTTAATATCGTCCCGAGGGTCCTTATGGTGGAAGCGTATTTTCATGGCTTTAAATCCTTGTTGAACAAACTCTAATGCCCGCTCTGCACGCTCTTCAGGTGTTACCAGTTCCCCGGTAGAAGCATAAGCTAATATTTTGCTGTTTCTTCCACCTAACAGTTTATATACTGGTTGCCCTACTGCTTTACCCATCAAATCCCATAAAGCTAAATCTAGGGGCCAGCAACGCCCATAATGAAAATCAATATTTGAAATGACATGTGAATGCCTCTCGATAGCAAAGGGGTCCTGGCCGATAAACAAATGTTCATGTCCTTTAAATCCGTACATGAGGTCTCCTGAACCAATTCCTGTTACACCTTCGTCTGTATGAACAAAAACAAGTGTTGCTGGAAATTTATGTCGCGGTTGTGGTTCCCATGCTGGGCAAAATGGAGGTTCAAGTGGTAAAACATAGTGTTTGATTTCAATGGATTCTATTTTCATGTAAAGCCCTCCAAACGGCATATATTAATTTAGGCGGTCATTAATGTATCGTTTATTGATGCATGGAATTTTAAATCATTACTGCTTTTGAATGACCGCCACATAATTATTCATAAAAAGACTCAATTAATCATTAATTAAACCTTCTGAAATTAAAAACTCTCGTGCAACCTCTGCAATATTTCTATTCTCAACATCTACTTTGGCGTTTAATTCAGACATTTTTTGATCATCTATCCTGCCTGCTAATAAATTCAATACTTCTCCTATCTCTGGGTGACTCTCCAATAATTCCACTGGCACAAGAGGCGCTGCGTAATAGGGCGGGAAAAATACCTTGTCATCTACTAGCGTCTTCGCATTTATTGCAGGTATGCGTCCATCAGTAGCATAAGCAACAAGAACATCTATTTGCCCTTCCGAAAGTGCCTGAAATGCTAAAGCAATATCCATTTCCTTTATATCTTTAAATTTGAAACCATAAGTATCAACTAATCCCTTATATCCATCATGTCTTTCATAAAACACATTATCCATCCCTATAACTAAATCAGATGAATGTTCAACCAAATCAGAGTATGTTTCGACATTAAGTTCTTTTGCCTTTTCTTCTTTCATGATCAAAGCAAATGTATTATTGAACCCAAGTGGTTCTAACCATGTGATTCCGAACTTTTCTTCATACCCTTGCTTGGTTTTTTGATATACAGTATCTGGTGTATCATCAGGTTTTAACTCATTCTTTAACACGTTGATATAACCTGTACCCGTATAATCTACAAAAGCATGTATCTCTCCGTCCATCATACCTTGGTTTAGAATTATTGAAGTCTGATAGCCACCTTGTTTTATAACAACATCATGTTCGGTTTTATCCTTTAATAATTGCCCCATTATTTCCGCCATAAGGTACTGTTCAGTGAAATTTTTGCCTGCTACTACGATTTTAGTTTTTTCTCCCTGTTGATCACTCCCACCTGAACTACATGCAGTTAACGATAGCATTAAAGTTATACACAGCAGCACAACAATAATTTTTTTCATACGAAAAACCCCCTCATTTTAATTTATCAACAACACACACTATTTTCTTGCAGTGCGTGGTGTTACCAAATTTTGTACTATCTTAAGTAAAAAATCGACAGTCAAAGCTAATAAAGCAGCTGGTATTGCTCCTGCCAAAACAACTTCAGACCGGAACAAATTTACTCCACGAAAGATAATCACCCCGAGGCCACCAGCTCCAATAAAAGCAGCAATGGTAGTAATTCCAATTGTTAAAATCGTTGCCGTTCTTATACCCGCCATAATAACAGGCAATGCTAAAGGTAGTTCAACCATCGTTAGAATTTGAAAATTAGTCATTCCCATTCCACGTCCTGCATCAACTATCGATTGGTCAACTTCAACAATGCCAGTGTAAACATTTCTCATTATAGGTAATAGAGCATATATCACTAGAGCTATTACTGTTGGTTTAACTCCAATGCCGACAAAGGGCAACAAAAAACCAAACAAGGCAACACTTGGTATCGTTTGGAACGTTCCCACAAATCCAATTACAGGATCCGCTAATTTTTTATTTCTCGTCAAATAAATACCAAGAGGTATTGTAATAAATAAAGCTATGACCATAGAAACAACAGAAATATATAAATGTTCTCCTAGTGCAGTTAATACCATTCTCCATTCATCACGGTAAAACTCGATCAATAGCGCAAACAAATTAGATGATTGAGGCACAATAATCCCCCCCTCTGCGAGTAATTATTGTTTCAGATGCTTTTTCAAACGCTTTTCCCCAATAAAATCCCTTACAAAATCGTTAGCTGGTCTGTTTAATATAGCTTCTGGCGTATCTAACTGTATCAGCTTTCCTTCATGCATAAACCCAATTTTATCGGCTAGCTTTAATGCTTCATCCATATCATGAGTAACAAATAAAATTGTCTTTCTAATTTCCATTTGGATTTTTATTAATTCATCCTGCAACTGTTCACGACTTATTGGATCTAGCGCGCTAAATGGCTCGTCCATTAATATAATTGATGGATTAGCCGCAAGCGCACGTATCACACCGATCCGCTGCTGTTGACCACCACTTAATTCGGCCGGATATCTTTTTTTATATACATTTGGGTCTAACCCCACCATTTCTAGCAATTCATCCACTCTTTTGCAATAATCTTTCTCTTTCCAACCTTTTAATCTAGGTACAACTGAAATGTTCTTTTCTATGGTCATATGGGGGAATAATCCTATTTGTTGGATTACATATCCTATGCTACGACGCAACTCCACTGGATCAATGTTCGATATGTCCTTATCCTGGATATAAATCTTACCAGAACTTGGCTCTATCAGTCGATTAACCAGCCGTAATGTTGTTGTTTTGCCGCACCCACTAGGACCAATTAAACATACAATTTCTCCTTCATCAATTTGGAAATTTAAATCTTGCAAGACTTGAGTTTCTTCAAAATATTTGCTTACATTTTCAAATCTAATCAACCTCTTCCCCTCCTTTTCCCTAATGGGTTTGGTCGTATCGAGATATTAAACTAAGTAATAGCTATAGGTGGATTGGCCAATCCTTTCTTTTGATTCAAACTACCTTGTGTTAACATAGATTGGCCAATCACTTGACATTATTTTTGTTTTGCGGATTCTGCCTGCTCCACCAACTCCTGAAGTTTCTGTAAAATATCATCAGGTAACTTTTCAGGCTGGCTTTCCTGTAGCAATTTTTTCGCCCTGTCTCTTAATCTTTCTTTATAGGTTGTTTTCCCTTTACTGGACCACTGTCGATAATTATCCCTATTGATGTCCCGTGGGATCCAGAATTCCTTTTTAAAGTTTTTAAAAGTATGTTCTTCTGTCAGGAAATTGCCACCTGGGCCAACTTTATCTATAATATCTACTGCTAGACTCTCATCATCGACCTTGACTCCTTTAACAATATTGCGCACCATATCAATAATCTCATCAGCCATAACCAGAGCTTCAAGAGAGCCTGACATCCCTGTTTCTAGGAAACCACAATCATGTACTAGATTAGCCCCACTCAATGCGGCACTATATATTGACAGGCTATATTCAATTGCGGCTTGCTCATCTAAGACTTTGGAATCTGCACAACCAGCGGTGCTCCAGGTAGGCAATTTAATATAATGAACAAAATCGGTAAGAGCGGCATGCATTAGCGAGAATTCAGGGGAAGAACCATAACAGTGAATCATTGTTTTCATATCCATATTGGTAGTGACACCGCCAGCTATAAAAGGAGCTCCTTCCCGTTTGAGCTGGTTGATAACAAGTCCGGTTAGATTATCTGCAGCTGCTAACACTAAAACTCCTGCCATGCTGGCCGGGGCAGTGGCACACCCCTGTACTCCTGGAGTATAAAGCTGAGGCAGCCCTTTTTCAGACATATATAAAAGTTTTCTAACAGCATCCTTAGAGTGTCTGAGTGGTGTGGTTGGTTCAGAGTAAATAACAACAAAGGGATTTTTCTGCAGCGCTTCTGGACTGCCCGCAACTACTTCACACATAGAAATGATGGTTTCCACATTTTCTACATTATATCCCCAGGTTACAATGGGTTTTGTTGTATTCTGAAGCATTGCGTGCACTTCATGCACATCAGCCAAACCAGGTGTACAGTCAGAGATACATGCTAAAGACATAACAAAATCCATATTTGGTAAAACTTCGACCAGTCTTGCCACATCACAAACATCACTCTTTAAAACCTCTCGGCGTTCACCTGTTTCCAAATCATAAAAAAATGGATTCGTTGGGCCAGGTCCAAAATATGTGTTGTTGCCTTCCAAAAACAACCTGCGCTTACCATTGCGATCCGACAGAACCACACGGGATGGTGCAGTACTGATCGCTCTTTCTACAAGGTGAGAAGGGATACGAACCCTAACGCCATCGACCCAGCACCCTGCTTTTTTAAGCAATTCCAATGCTTCCTCGCAATAAATCTCGGCCCCGGTCCGCTCAAGTACTTCCAAAACTGCGTTGTACAACCGCTTACACTGACTATCAGAAAGAACCTTACATTGTACAGAAATATTATCTACCTCATTGCTTGTACTGCATTTGTTCCACAAATTCTCCACCCCCATTTAAGAAATCAAACTTTTTGCTAAATCTACCGCAGTCACAGCATCAGGTGCATAACCACTCGCACCGACTTCTTTAGCAAACTCCTCAGTGACAGGTGCGCCTCCTACCATTGTTTTCACTTTTCCCCCAATAGCTTGGACAGTTTCTCCCATTGTTTTCATAGTTGTGGTCAGCAATGCAGAAAGACCTATTATATCAGGTTTTTCCTCTTCAATTACTTGCAAAAAACGATCTATAGATACATCAACCCCAAGATCAATAACCTCAAATCCAGCACCTTCCAACATCATGACAACAAGGTTTTTTCCAATATCATGGAGATCTCCGGCAACAGTACCAATAGCAATTTTACCAACTGCTTCTCTATCTTCTCCTTCCATTAATGGCTTGAGGACCTGTAAACCGCTTTTCATTGTATTAGCGGCCATCAAAACTTCCGGGACAAATATATCGCCATCTTTCATCTTCTGCCCAATTTCGTCCATAGCTTTGATGAGGGCATTGTTTATAATATCTGCAGGTTTATACCCCTCACTCAATGCCTTTTGAACTAAGCCTTCAATTTGATCCCTTTCTCCAGTGTTCACACACTCATAGATAGCTTTCAATGCCATTGCTGCATTTTCTCCTTTCTAAAATAAGTTCTAAGTTTAATCCAGGGTGAGCATTGATAGTTTGTTCTTAAACGCTAGCCGCCTCCTTGTCGAATTTTCGACATTAAATATATATTTTTGTCATTTTAATATTCAATTCCTGCATTTACTTGAAGAGCAATTCCTACAACAACTATTTGCAATTTCTATGCCTATCAATGAAAAAACCTATATTATTGATCCTTTATGTGGATAATGGGGAAGCAGACTGCCAGAGAGATAACTATATTTGGATAAAAGCAATTTTCTTTGCGCAAAATATTTTGCTACCAGGTTAAAGGAGGTAGCCATGTTCCAATACCCATTTCTTTTGACACCTCATAAATTTTCTTAGCGATATATATATCATGGAGGGCAATACCAAAGTTTATCGCCATAATGTTTTCCTCTTCGCTCTCTCTTCCCACCTCTTTACCCACACACAGTTCATCAAGTTGTGCAAATATCTTAGGTCCCCCATCATTAAAATCCATATCAAGGGATTTTATTTGAGTAATATCATCAGTTGAAATCTTATCCATCCGTAAAACTGTTTTTCGATCAATTAAACTCAATAAATCCAGTGGCACTATGAATATACCTTTTTGCGGCAACCATTCATCTTTGATCTGAACGGTGGGGTTATTGATTATGGCTGTAGCAGTAATAAGTACATCTACATCTTCCACTGTCTCTTCGATAGACTGGCAAGGTACAATTTTTCCCCTAAATTCATCAGACATAGTCCTGATATAGGTATCTATCGCATCAGGGTTGATATCATATATTTTTACCAAGTTTAAATTAGGAAGGACAAGCTGAAGCATTCTTAAATTTTCTCGTCCCTGAACTCCAACACCGATGATCCCTAAAGTTTGTGAGTTCTGACGCGCTAAATATTTTGCACTAACGGCAGTGACCGCAGCAGTTCGCTTGGAAATAATATAAAAGCTATCCATAATAACATAAGGCAAGCCATTATTAATATCACTTAAAACAATCATTCCGGAATACTGGTTCAACCCTTTAGCGCGATTGTTGGGATAATAGGAAGACCAGTTGAATCCAACCGCACCTAATTTTTCAACCCAACCTGCAGCAGCATTGAGACAAGCATCAGAGTCCAGCAAAATGCTCATCCTTGGAACTATATCCACTTTGCCCAGGTTTTGCTGCCAAAGACTGTCAGAAACACAGTTGATAAAATCCTCATCCGTTAACCCGGCTGACTTTACATCATCCATAGTCAAATACAGAATTTTAGACATATCACCGTAGCGCATTATTTCGAAAGACATATTATCTCACCTAATTTCATATTTGCCTTTATCCCCATCTCGCTTAGGATGGGGATAAAGGCAATGAAACCAAGAACTTCTTAATCTTTTTCCGTATAGATTCCTTCACGGAGATATTTGTGCATTTCTTCTTTTGTCATATGTCCAATCCCCAGGTAATCCAAAGTATACCCTTCAGCATAAAAATCTCGGTTTAACATTGCTGAAGCAAGATTGATCATGGAATCAATAACAGGAGTTTTAACACCGAATTTTTTGCCAAGTTCATGATAAATATGGCAGCCTACCGGAATATCTTCGGTGATATATCTATGATCAACTGAGAAGGGACCAGTTCCGAACTGGATAGGATCCTGCTGATCGAAAGGAATTACATAATCGGTGCCCATGTACTCTTGTCCGAGAATATTCTCCCTTGAGAAAAAATGCTCCTTTTCATAGTGCTGAATACCAACACCCATAGCTTCAGCAAGAGCACATTCCTCTTGATAAAACGCATACTGCACTTCTGATATGGAGGGACAGTATGCATGCGAATAAATGGAAAATTTATATTTATCATCCCCAAAAATTACCCCATAGTTCTCCAATACGCCAACACCTAAAATAGTACCAGGACAGTGTAGTACTGGATTGACATTACTGAACCCAATATCCATTACAGTATCCCCGCCAACGGGCCCATCACCGTTTGTAACTGCATCCATACATCCCATGTATTTTGTACTTTCTAAAAAATCTTCCTGATCCGCTGATGGCAAAGAAGCCCCTCTAAGGGTAATAGCGCGGTAATAAACACGCACACTTGGTAAAATCACGCCGCCTTTAATATCAACTCTGCTGCCATATGTGGAACTTGACCAACCACCGATAATAACCTTTTTATTGCATCCGGCTTCCCGCATCATCTTTCGTAATACCAAACTCCCATAGTTGTCCGGGAAAATGTGAATTACCATTCCATCCTCTAAAGCAGGAATTAGCTTTTCAAAAAATGGGCGATGCCCAACTGCCGGTGTTGTAACAATAACTATCCCGGCACCCTCCACAGCCTCAGCTACATCAGTTGTAACGCGCTCAAAGGTTGCTTGACCAGAACGATGAAAACCATAGAGATTAAGCTGATCACCATAGAATTTAATACCCCGCTCTTTGACACCAAACAAGGTCTTTTCCGCAAAAGGTTCCAAATCACAGATTCGTACCTTCTGACCAGCTAGAGCACAATCTGCAGCCATTGCTTTACCTACTGCACCAGCGCCCAACACTGCAATTGGCTTCTCCTTCAAATAGGACATATCACCCATTGTTATACCTCCTAATGAAATGATCTAATATGTTTTAGGTCGCTGCCTTCGATATCTAGTACAAGCAAAAAGCTTGCCAATAAAAAATAAACTCCGAAAACCCGTATTCAGCCTATTTTTAAATACTAAAACCATCAAATACTGCGCAATTTATTTTGCGCGCAAGATCTTTTGCACATAAAGAGGAAAGTAACACTGACAAATCGAAACATTAATAAAGTCTAAGACCAGGTGGTGTTGAAAGTAATGAAGAAAACTTCTGATTTAGAAGAACAGCTAAAAGAGATAACCCAACAAAGGAACTTACTCCTCAAGGCACTGGATGTTCTTGAGGAAGGCATTCACGTGGTCGACAGCAGTGGACGCACTATTATATACACAAAAGGGTGTGAGAAAATTGAACAGTCAAAAAGTGATTACATCCTTGGTAAGCATATCTCTGAAGCATATGAATTAGATGATGAAACTAGTGTCCAACTCAGGGTATTAAAATCAGGGATTGCAGTGAAAAACCACCACACAAGCTATATAACATCACAAGGCAAACGGGCTGATATCATTACCAACACCTACCCGATATTTGAAAATGGCAAAATAATCGCTGCTGTATCAGTCAACAGAGATATCACAAAATTGGGAGAACTGACAGAAAAGATTATTGAACTACAAAAAAATCTTTACTCTGGTGAACAAAAAAGGCGGAAACATGCCAATGGGACTATTTTTGAATTTGACGATATCATAGGGGAAAGTGATAGTATCAAACAAACCATTAAAATAGCAAAAAAATTTGCACGTAGCCTTTCCCCTGTTATCATTCAAGGTGAAACAGGAACAGGTAAAGAATTATTTGCGCAAAGCATTCATAATTACAGCTCAAGAGCAAATGGACCTTTTGTAGCAGTAAACTGCGCTGCAATTCCTGAATCACTGCTGGAAGGTATTCTTTTCGGTACCAGTAAAGGTGCTTTTACTGGAGCTGAAGACAAAAGCGGTCTTTTTGAAGAGGCTACTGAGGGAACTTTATTTCTTGACGAAATCAACTCCATGAGCATGTTATTACAAACAAAAATGTTGCGGGTCCTGCAAAATAAAACAGTACGCAGAGTGGGTGGAAATAAAGAAATCCCCGTTAACCCTCGTATTATCAGTGCTACTAATGTGGACCCCATGGAATCTATAGCAAAAAACCAATTGCGCAACGACTTATATTACCGCCTTGCTGTCGCTACTCTGGTAATACCACCTCTGAGAAATCGTTTGGATGACATACCGATACTAGCGAGATACTTTATCGAAAAAAATAGCAAAATTATGGGAAAAAATATAAAATACATATCTGATGAGGTTTTTGAAATATTCAACAAGTATAACTGGCCAGGTAATGTTAGGGAATTGGAACATGTTATTGAACATGCCATAAATATGGCAGACAGTACTGATACAAAATTGAGCGTTCAGCACCTGCCACCGCACCTGCGAGAAAAATTCACCCATAAACACCATTTTTACAAAGACTATAAAGTTAATAATTTACAGCAAACCTTATTAGACATAGAAAAAGATATCATCACCCAAGAGCTAATTAACAACGATTATAATATCACCAAAACAGCCAAAAGCCTTGGAATATCAAGACAGCATTTACAGTATCGTTTAAAAAAGCTGAATATCAAAAAACAAAAATAGCAAAAAAATATCCCACCCGGTGTTCTTTCCGGAGGGGATATTTATTAACAAACAATAGAATAACTGCTAATCTTTCTCGGGAAAATAGAGGGAATTAGCAAATATCTCTGAGAACTTAGGATAAGCAGCAAGTTCCTCATACTCAACAAAACTAGCAATACGAGCAGAGCGTCTGTACTCAGCTGCCGAAAGAAGAGCCACCTTTGCTCCTGTTCCTGCAGCATTCCCTACCGGACGGACACGGTCCTCTAATGAAGATGGGATTAAACCAATGGCACAAGCGCTGTGTTTATCCAGGTAGTTCCCAAAGGCTCCGGCAAGAATTACTTCATAAATATCATCAAACCCAATGCCGTATACATCCAAAAGTATCTGTACACCCGTAGCTATAGCCCCCTTGGCTAACTGCAGTTCCCGAACATCCTGCTGAGTGATAAAAAGCGGTTTGCCATGACCGGTTTCTGCTGCCGGTGCCAGCAAAAATGCTCTCATTCCATCAAGGTCAACGATGCGATCAGCTAACTTTTCTGCT
>JAAYWP010000123.1 GCA_012516535.1 Syntrophomonadaceae bacterium
ATAGGGGTAAAGTAATACCTATGTTTCGTTGCTTAAATGGCCTACGAAATGGAAATGGTGTTTTCTAAAATCCAAAAGTCTATGATGATCTCGAAAAATAATATCCTATAAAAAGTTGACACCGTCCTCATTATGTCGAAGGTTGTCAATCTTTGTTAAGGTTGCTATAATGAAAAAAATAGGAGAGGGAAGCTGGCTATGCCTTCCATAGAGAATATTAGAGAGAATCTGCTTTCATTTGTTAAACCAGCTGCTTATCCACTGCGTTTTGGGATTTTTGTTATCCTACTGCTAATGATCATCTTTATTAGCTGCTGGCATTATCTGGAATGGCTGGCAGGGCCTGTCTGTACCTCCCCTTCTGATGCCCGGCTAGTTACAGTTGAGATCAGCCCCGGTTCCAGTTTAAAGGAGATAGGGGATACTCTGGAACACAGCAATTTGATCAAAAGCAGCAAATATTTTGTCTATTATGGGCTTTTGACCGGACAGGATAAAAAAATGCAGGCAGGTATCTACCGGATCAGCAATAGCTGGTCCATGAAGGAAATTGTTGATTGCATCAGCGCTGGGAAGATTGCAACTGTTACTGTTACTATACCAGAAGGTTACACTGTCAAACAGATCGGGGAGCTGCTCTCCCAAAAGGGGATAGTAACTCCTGAGCAATTCCGGGATGCGCTATTAGCTGACTATGAATACCCTTTTCTGGAGGGTGTAACAGGGATAGGCCTCCAGCGGATGGAAGGTTTTCTTTTTCCCGCAACCTATCAGTTAAGGCCGGGTATGAGCGAGGAAGAAATTATAAAAATGATGCTGGATAAATTTCAATCGGTTTTCACCGATGAATTACAGCAGAGGGCAGATGAAATGGGGTTAACTGTCAGAGAAGTTGTGACCCTGGCCTCTCTTGTGGAACGGGAGGCCCAACTTGAGGAGGAACGTCCCAAGGTAGCTGCTGTATTTTTAAATCGTTTGAATAAGGGTATGAGATTGGAGTCCTGTGCCACTGTTCAATATATATTAGGTAAACAAAAGGAAAAGCTGACCACTAAGGATCTACAGAACCCTTCTCCTTATAACACCTATTTGCACACAGGATTACCACCAGGGCCAATTGCCAATCCTGGTCTGGCCTCCATTAGAGCTGTCCTCTATCCGGCAGATGTGGACTACCTCTTTTTTGTGGCCAAAGGGGATGGTTCTCATCATTTCAGCAAAACCTTTCAGGAACACCAAAAAGCATCAAGACGCTATCAAAATTAATTAGCCGATAGCTTATTAATGGTATTTTATGCATAAGATGACACCTCCTGGAGCACCCTATATTAACAAAGCTGTTGGGGAGGTGCCTTATTGTATTATTGGAGAGAATCCCGGTTTATTCTTCTCTTCTTCTGTTTTCTATTGGTTTTTCTTTTTCTGGAGGCAAAACTTGCCTATCTACAGCTGGCTAAGGGTGAAGAATTGACTTTAAAAGCTGTTGAGCAGCGGATAATCAGTTATGAGATCGGCAACTTTTTCAGGGGGGATATCGAAGACCGGAAGGGCAGATCACTGCTGGATTCCCAAACAGTCTATCGTATTCTCGTCTTTCCCTCTCTTGTATCTGATCCTATAGAGTGTTGCCAGCAGCTGAACTCCGTGCTCTCCATATATGATGCTCTGAAGCTGGCAGATTTTGAGGCTAATCTGAAAAAGGGCAACCCCTTTGTTCCGGAAATCACCCTAACTGAAAGTGAGGCACACAAGATCTCATCCCAACAGATAGCCGGCATCTACACTTTTTCCTATGAGCAGCGCAATGGCTCAAGTGCTCTTGCCAAGCATATTGTGGGCTATACCAGCGGTAGCATATTTCAACAAAAACCGGAGGAGGGGAAAAGCGGGATTGAGAAATTTTACAATGAGGAACTGTCTCCGGCAGAGCCCACTCTGGAATTGGCTGTTGTGGTGGACAGCAGGGGTAAGCCGCTCCCCGGCAGAAGGCTTTTATTGCGGGGGGATAAGGGGCTTGTTTCCAGAGGGAATGATGTGGTCCTCACACTGGATCTCGATGTCCAGCAGGCTGTGGAGGAAGTATTGGATGGAAAAGCTGTGAAAGGTGCTGCAGTTGTGATCGATATTCCCACAGGAGAAGTGAGAGCAGTGGTTAGCCGCCCCTCCTACTCGTACAGCAAAGGTGTGCTCTCTGGGGAAGAGATTAACCGCAGCACAGAACTTTACCATCCTGGTTCAGTTTTTAAAATCCTTGTTGCAGCAGCCGCTCTGGCAGAAGGGCTTGTTACTCCTGATGAGACTTTTAGATGTGATGGAAAATATCTTTTTGCAAGTGGTGAGTCCATTTCCTGCTGGAAAAAAGACGGCCACGGGGAGATTTCTTTTCGAGAGGCCTTTGCCAACTCCTGTAATCAGGTCTTTGTAGAAGTGGCTCTGCGCCTAGGCCGGGAAAGATTGGAGGATTATGCAGAACAGCTGGGTTTGACAAAGTGTGTGATCGGTTATGAAGGACCGACAACACCAAGGGGGAAAGTGAGGATCGGAAAATATGATGGACAGCTGGGTAATGCTGCTCTAGGACAGGAGGGGGTGCAGATCAGCCCTGTTAACCTGGCTGCACTGGCAGCTACAGTAGCCAGAGGAGGGGAGTACCTGCAGCCCACTCTTGTTAAAAAAGTTTGTGATGCAAGTGGTGAAACAGTCAGGGAGATCAGCAGGCCTGCTGCTATCAGGGTGCTCCCAGAAAGTGTGTCTAGGGAACTGCAGAAAATGATGGAGTTCACTGTTAAAGAGGGAACAGGGAAAAAGGCTGATGTCCCTGTTTTGGGCAGTGCTGGTAAAACCGGTTCAGCAGAAACCGGAAAAAAGGATGAAAATGGGCAGCCTGTTAACAATGCTTGGTTTGTCGGTTATGCCCCCCTTGAAAAGCCACAGTTGGCTTTAGCTGTATTTGTAGAGGGGGAGGCTCTGGGGGAGAATCTGCTGCAGTTCTGTTCAAGGAAATAATCGCTGCTCTGCAGCAGACCAAAATCCAACCCCTGTCTAGAGAGGAATAACAGGGGTTGAGCATATTATTTTTTCTTTTTCTTCAGTTTTAACCTTTTGCTTCGCTTTTTATTAATTGCGATGAATGGTGCCGAACCTGTATCTTCACTCACTAATAGAGGCTCTGCAGGATCCTGTTTTTGTTCATCCAACACTGACACTCCATTAACGGATTTTCTTAACACCGTCAAGTTTGATATCTCCATCCCGAGGAACAAAGGTTTTGCAGCAGGTATCCATACAGCTATCTGCAGGTGTTGTGGAAAGGGATGGGGCCTGCTTGGCATCTACCTCATCTGGCTGGCTTGCACCAAATTGATCAGTGGTGACCATGATTTCATTAGCATGACAAACATTTCCCTGACCCCAGTAGTGGCAGTTCTCAACCAAACAGTGAATATGCTGGTTTTGTTCCATTTTATTCGCTCCTTTACCTTGATAGATTTTTTCATTTCTATTGTGGACGGTAAGGGCGAAAATTATTCTACAGCTGTTTTTTGCTGTTTGATGTCAGTTCATTCAGCAGTTTGGTCAATGCCTTTTTTTCAATGCGGGAGACATAACTGCGGGAGATTCCGAATAAACGGGCGATCTCCCGCTGTGTTTTGCGTTGCTCACCGCTAAGGCCATAGCGCAACTCCAAAACCTTTCGCTCCCGTTTGCTTAACTTATTTAGTTTTTCCAGCAGCCGGCGGGATTCATAAAATTTCTCAACCAGATCAGATACAGAATCAGGATCTGTTCCCAGGATATCAATCAAGGTTATCTCATTACCTTCTTTATCTGTACCGATAGGGTCATAAAGGAAGACCTCGCTCCTGCTCTTCTTTGATGCCCGCAGGAACATAAGGATCTCCAAGCTTATGACATAAGCCTGCGGAATAAAATAACATCTGCCCTCTTATCATGCATAGGACAATCTGCGGGATTCGTATTAATTCAGTGGAAGGAGGGCATTCAGTATGGAAGAGCATCAAACCAGGGAAACAGGCAATAGGGAAAATGAGCCGGAAGTGCGGTTTGTTTTTGCAGGGGGTGATGGAATAGAATCTGCTTTTTCTTTTCTGGGTAAAAAAGTGTTGGAGTTAATGGAGAAGGAAGGGAAAAAGGATTGCGCGCCGCGGTCTATATCAGGGTAAGCACTGAAGAGCAGGCAGTCCATGGCTATAGTCTCAGCGAACAAAAAGAAGCCTGCTGCAAAAGGGCCGAAGAGTTGGGTGCAAGTGAGGTCTTGCTCTTTGCTGATGAAGGGGTTTCAGGTGCTGTTTTGGATCGCCCGGGCCTTAACGCGCTCAGGGATGCTGTTGATTCAGGGCAGGTTGAATGCATTATTTTAAGGGATCCTGACCGGCTTTCCCGCAAACTGGCGCACCAGCTTTTTCTCAGTGAAGAGTTCGAAAAAGCAGGGGCTAGGCTGGAGTTTCTCGATTTTGAGTGGAAAACAACACCAGAAGGCCGCTTATTTTACTCAATCAAGGGTGCTATCGCTGAATATGAAAGAGAAAAAATAAGAGAACGGGTCACACGGGGCAAGCTGCAGAAGGCCCGGCAGGGGGGAATACCTGTTAATTTTGATGTTTATGGCTATCGGTATGACCCTGCCACAGGAGAGGTTTCACTTGATGATGATGAAGCTGATGTGGTGCGCAGAATTTTTTGCTGGTTTACACAAGAGGAGATCGGGATAGCTGGGGTGGCCAACCGTTTAAATGAATTAAAGGTTCCCACACGCCGGGGTAAGGATTTTTGGCACCGGCAGGTGGTAAAGCAGATCTTAAGCAATCCGGTTTTTATGGGAGAGTGGAAGTACGGGAAAAAGCGGCCTCCAGATGAGGTGATCACTATAGCTGTTCCTGCTATAGTAGACCGGGAAATCTGGCAGCAGGCCCAGGATAAACTTCAACTGCTCCGGAGGAGATGGTCAAAAAAGAGCAGCAGCTATCTGCTGTCCGGCTTGTTAATCTGTGCTGATTGTGGAAACACTATGGGTGGCGCTTATCTGAGCTGGTGGGGGAAAAGAAGGCGCAGCTATACCTGCCGCCGTTCCAGGGCCGTGTCACAAAAAGAGGGATGCCGCCCGGCCAAGACAGTAGCAGCTGATCTTCTGGAAAGATCGGTTTGGGAACAGCTTAAAGCTTTTTTCTGTGACCCTCTGGCTGTTGCCAGGGAAGCAGCTGCAGCATGCAGTATCGATGAGCTAAAAGGGGAATATGACCTGTTGACAAAGCGGTTGAGCAAAATAGAAAAGGGAAGGATATCTGTTACCTCAGCCTTGGCTGCCGGCCTCCTGGAGTTAGACGAAAAAACAAAGGCAAGGCTGCAGAATTTAAAAAGCCGGGAGGAGAGATTGAAAAAGAGAAAACTGGAACTGGAACAGCGCCTTGAAAGCACAGGAAAAACATTAGCAGAAAAAGAGCTGCACAAGCTGGCACAGCAGCTGTTGAAGGGGATCGATCAACTCAGTTTTAAAGATAAAAGCTTTTTGATTAGGACATTGATCTCACAGATCATGGTCAAGGGAAGGCCTGATCCTGGTTCCTCAGGAAAAAACCTGAGCAGTATGCAACTGACCATAGTGCTGAAAGCAGACCCTGGATATGCTGGTGTGTTTATCCGTTAGGGTTTAGTCATAAGGATCTCATTTTCGATGCAGCGGGCGGCATAGGTGGCCAGTTTTGTTCCTTTCTCGGCATTAAAGGTATTGATTGCCTTGATCAAACCGATGGTTCCGATAGAGATCAGGTCATCTGGGTCATCACCCACACCGTCAAATTTTTTAATGATATGGGCTACCAGCCTCAGGTTATGTTCGATGAGAATATTTCTTGCCTCTTGATCACCCTTTTCCATGCGGCGCAGGTATAAGGCTTCATCCTCTTCAGAAAGGGGTCTGGGGAATGCGTTGTTGCTGATATACCCTCCCAGCAGGACGAGTCCTTGCAGAAAAGATAAAGCTGTTGCCAGGAACAGCTCTATTGACACATAGATCCCCTCCGTTTATTATTCACCTATTAATAATATGGTTGGGGAGAATAAATGGTGCCTGTCTGACTTGCTATGACCTGATAACTGGTTTATTATTCTTATAAATAAAAAAATCAGGATAATTGAGGGGTATTTTCTATGAACTTTCTTTTGCCTAAAAAAACATATAACACTATTTTTGATATCCCCCTTGTACAATTATATACTGACGGCATTAGAGGTATCATCTTCGATCTGGATAACACTCTAACTGAGTGGAACAGTCCTGAGCTTTCAAAAGAGACCATATCCTGGCTGGAAAATGCAAAAAAAATCGGTTTCAAGATGTGTTTTGTCTCTAATAATTCCGATCTTCGGGTTAAGGAAATAGCGGATCTGGTGGATATTCCCTTTGTTGCCTGGGCCAAAAAGCCGCGCCGACGCAGTTTCAGAAAAGCTATGGCTCTGATGGCTACCAAACCGGAGCAAACCGCAGTTGTTGGGGATCAAATTTTCACAGATATTTTGGGAGGGAACCGGCTCGGTTTATTTACTGTTCTGGTATCACCGATCAGCAGAAAAGAATTTGTGGGCACACGTCTTGTGCGGCTGCTTGAAAAGATCATCTTGGAGAGGAACAAGAGGAGAGAAGGTTTGAAATAAGCGTATTGCCTAGCGGTGGTAGGGGGGGCTTATTTTTGCCCCCGCCTTTTTAATGCGAGCAGGTAGATTTCCTCATTACCCCCTCCCATATTGTTGATCGCTTTTTCAGCCTCTTGCAGTTTGTTGAGTTCTTCTGTGGAAATAGGTGCAATTTCCAATTCATTGAGCACGTGAGATGACAATATAATACCTCCCTTTCGTTTTGTCATTATTATGGCCGGAGGAAGGAAAAATTATGCATTACAGATTTAAGGTTTTTGTGATGTCCAGAACGATAATATGGGTCAGCTGTCAGATCAGGGAGTGGGTATGATGGGGATTAAGGGTTCGACAAAGGTATATGGTTTGTTTGGTGACCCTGTTAAGCATTCCCTTTCCCCGGTAATGCAGAACACAGCCTTTCAAGCCCTGGGATTGGACTGCGTTTATCTGCCCTTTCTGGTTCAGAGCAATGATATCGCCAATGCTGTTCAAGCTGTCAGGGCTCTTCACCTGGCTGGTGTTAATCTGACCATTCCCCTCAAAGAGCGGGTTCTGCCTTATCTTGATGAAATAGAGAAAGAGGCGGAACTCATCGGTGCGGTCAATACCATTGTTAACCGGAATGGCCGTTTGTGCGGCTATAATACAGATGCACCGGGTTTCTTGGCCTCCATCAGGGCCGCAGGTTTTAATCCTTCCGGGAAGAATGCTGTGATATTGGGAGCTGGAGGTGCTGCCCGGGCTGTTTCCTTTGCTTTGGCTAAAGCCGGTGCAGCTGGGATCAATATTTTCAACAGGGGTGTGGAGAAGGCGGAGAGGCTGGCTCAAGACCTGAACGCAGCCTACCGGCTTCCTACAGCTACGGGTGATCTGTCCTCTGATCTGGCAGCAGCCTTGGAGGGTGCGGAGCTATTGGTCAACGCCACACCTGTGGGTATGTACCCCAACCACACTTCAGCCCCCCTTTTGACCAGGAACCAACTACATCAAGGGCTGCTGGTCTGTGATCTCATATATAACCCGCTGCAAACAAGGCTGCTGGAGGAGGCTGAGGCTGCAGGCTGCCGGTTTCTAAACGGAGTTGGAATGCTGGTCTGGCAGGGGGCATTGGCTTTTCAGTTATGGACAGGGAGAAAAGCCCCTGTTGCCTTAATGGAGGAGGCTGTGCTGAAAGCAATGGAAACTGAAGATAGAGATGGTTGAGGCTTGCACTGGATCGTATGAAGATAGTGATTTTCTACGGAAATGGGGAGGATCGGTATGCTGCGCTTTTTAACAGCAGGTGAGTCACATGGCCCTCTTTTGTGTGCTGTTATTGAGGGTTATCCTGCAGGTGTTGAGCTATCAGTGGATAGGATTAATGAACAGTTGGCCAGGCGGCAAGCAGTTTACGGCCGCGGGGGCAGGATGAAAATTGAAAAAGACAGGGTGGAAATCCTCTCCGGAGTGCGGCAGGGCATAACACTGGGAAGCCCTATCGCTCTGCAGATCAAGAATCTGGATTGGGAGAATTGGAAGGGTGTTATGTCCAGCGACCCAGGAGAATTTCAAATAGAAAAGGCAAAAGAAAGAGAGCTGACCAGGCCGCGGCCAGGGCATGCTGATCTGGCCGGTGCTATCAAATACGGCCATCAGGACCTGCGCAATGTTTTGGAAAGGGCCAGCGCTAGGGAAACAGCCATCAGGGTAGCTGTGGGCACAGTTGGACGAATCCTGATAGAGGCACTGGGATGCAGAGTTTTCAGCCATGTGGTGCAGATCGGAGAGGCAACAGCGCCTGACTACGGTGATCATATTTTTTCTGCTGAATTTGTGAAACAGGCTTCTGCTTCTCCTGTGGGATGTGCCGATTCGAAGACCGCTGCTGCGATGATGGCTGAGATCGATCAGGCTAAAGAAAAGGGGGATACACTGGGCGGTGTTTTTGAAGTGATCTGTACTGGCCTTCCCCCTGGACTGGGGAGTTATGTACACTGGGACCGGCGCCTTGATTCACGTTTGGCTGCTGTCATACTGGGGATCCCATCGGTTAAAGGGGTGGAGTTTGGCCTTGGTTTCAGAGGAGCTGGGCTGCCCGGTTCCCTTTACCATGATCCGATTCACTGCACCCCTAAAGGGGAGATCTACCGGCCCAGCCACAGGGCAGGAGGGCTTGAAGGTGGGGTTACCAATGGGGAACCCCTCTTGCTGAGAGCAGTTGTCAAGCCTGTTCCCACTCTGCTTAAACCCCTGGCCAGTGTGGACCTGCGAACCGGAAAGGAGAGCCTGGCTTCAGTGGAACGGAGTGACTCTTGTATTGTGCCTGCTGCTGCAGTGATCGGAGAAGCGGTAGTCTCCTGGGTTTTGGCTGAAGCGGTGATGGAGAAATGCGGTGGCGACAGCTTCGATGAAATACAGAAGCGCTGGCAGGAGTACATTGATGGTACCTGTGATTATATAGGTAGTAATCTTTAGCTCATAGGTTTTAAAAGGGTTGATCATGTTGGCGGAGCAGTCAAAGTCCAATATAGTCTTGACCGGTTTTATGGGGGTTGGTAAAACAGCTGTAGGGAAACAGCTGGCCCAACTGTTGCAGATGGAATTCATCGATACAGATCAGCTGATAGAAGAATCGGGCATGAAGATTCCCGATATCTTTCATCTCTATGGTGAAGACAGGTTTCGCCGGGAGGAAATGCTGGCAGTTAAAAAGGCTGCTGCCTCCAGTAATTGTGTGATCGCCACCGGTGGTGGTGTTGTATTAAACCCGGAGAATATAAAAGCACTGCGCTCTAAGGGCTGGATCGTTCTCCTGAGAGCACGGCCGGAGGTTATTGCAGAGCGCCTCAGAGGTGGAGAAACCCGCCCACTTCTGCAGCAAGCAGCTGATAAAATAAAGCTTATTCGAGAACTCCTAGAGGCAAGAGAAAAATACTACCTGAACTGCGATATCATGATCGATACATCGGACCTCACTGTGAGCCAGGTGGCAGAAGAGATCATCAGGCGATTGGGAAGATAGGGGGATTGTGGAGATTGGATACAATACAGGTGAACTTACCTGCTGGCAGTTACAATATTTATATCGGTACCGGTAACCTGGATAAACTGGGGGAGTATCTTCCTTTTGAGAAGAAAAGACGGCTTTTTGTGATCACCAATGACCTGTTAGGCCCCCTTTACGGCAACAGCTTAGTGGAATCCCTGCAGCAGTATGGTTACAAGGTCTTATACCAGCAGGTGCCAGATGGTGAGGAATACAAATCCTTTGCTACTGCAGAGGAACTGTTTACTTCTGCCATCAAAGGAGGCATTGACCGGGGGAGTGGGGTGATCGCACTGGGTGGTGGTGTGATCGGCGATCTGGCAGGTTTTGTGGCTGCCACCTATATGCGGGGGATTCCTTTGATACAAGTGCCTACAACACTGCTGGCACAAGTGGACAGTTCTGTGGGAGGGAAAGTTGCAATCAACCACCCCCTGGGCAAGAACATGATCGGGGCCTTCTATCAGCCAAGGCTGGTTTTCATCGATCTGCTGGTTTTAAAAACCCTGGATCCCCGTGAAATACGCTCGGGCCTGGCTGAGGTGATCAAATATGGTGTAATACAGGATAAAGGCTTTTTTGCCTTTTTAGAGGAGCATTTAGAAGGGATCAAGGCCCTGGATCTAGATCTGCTCTCTGCTATTGTCAAGAAATCCTGTTCAATCAAAGGCGGGATTGTAGAAAAAGATGAAAAAGAAAGGGGTTTAAGGGCTCTTCTCAATTTCGGGCACACTATAGGCCATGCCCTGGAGGTTATTACTGATTACCGGGTCTACCGGCATGGGGAGGCGGTTTCCCTGGGAATGGTTGCTGCTGCTGAGATAGCAGTAAGCAGGGGACTGCTGACTAGGGAGGAAGCTGATCGTTTGGTGAGGCTCCTTGATAATGCCGGGCTTCCCACAGTTATTCCTTTTGGTGCAGATCAGCTCATCCCCCTCCTTTCCAGGGATAAAAAAGCACAATTGGGCAGGCCTCGTTTTGTGCTCCCTCTGGGATTGGGAAAAGCAGAGGTATTTGATGATGTAGGAGAGGGTGAGATCAGAGAAGCCATAGAGAAATGTTGTAAAAAAGGGAAAAGCTAAGAACATAAGTTTTTTCTATTTTGTCTTTTAGTGCTTATTATCATAGAATAGAGATTATTTATCAAAATAGGTATTTATTGATGAATAAACACGATATGTTCCAAAAACGCTGAAATATCAGCGTTATTTTTTATTTTGTAAAGGTTTATATCTGATGAAGGAGATTACTTATTTATGGAGAATATATTTAACTACCTTTTTCTTCCTTTCTAGGTAATATCAGATATAAAACATTTGTTTGAGGAACTTATAAAAAGGTTAAGCATTGAAAAACAGGCAGGTGCTCGAGGTGAGTGTGTCAGCAGTTGTTGATGAACTGTTGGCTACAACTTGTTGTGATACAGTTCAAAATGATGAGGGTGCAGAGCCGGGTTCCCAGGTAGTACAGTTGGTCGACAATTTGTTAATCAAAGCTGTCCAGGAGGGAGCCAGTGACATTCATATTGAACCCTTTCAGGATAAAACCCAGGTACGCTTTCGGGTTGACGGTATTCTGCATCAAAAGTTCCAGTTACCCAAAGGAATTCTCAATCCTCTTGTTTCCCGGTTGAAAGTGATGGCCAATTTGGATATTACAGAGCGCAGACTGCCTCAGGATGGACGCATTGAACTGAGGCTCTCAAATATCGATTTGGATCTGCGGATATCAACTATACCGACAATTTTCGGGGAAAAGGTTGTTATCCGGATTTTTAATAAAGAACAGATCAAGCATTACACAATGGAAAAACTTGATTTTTCACCTGAAAACTACAGGCTTGTCAAAAGTTTTCTGAAAAGGCCTTTTGGCCTCCTTCTTGTGACTGGTCCAACAGGCAGTGGGAAAACGACAACCCTCTATACAGCACTGAAAAGTATCAGCAGTGTGGAGAAGAACATTGTTACTGTAGAGGATCCTGTTGAATATGTGCTTGAGGGTGTTAACCAGACACAGATCCATACCAAAGCAGGGGCAACATTTTCCACCTATTTAAGGTCGATTTTGCGGCAGGACCCAGATGTGATCATGATTGGGGAGATCCGTGATTTAGATACAGCCAGAATAGCTGTGCGTGCAGCCACAACCGGCCACTTGGTTTTATCCACTATGCACACCAATGATGCCCCTGGTGCTTTGAACAGGCTGATCGATATGGGTGTAGAGCCCTTTATGGTTGTTTCATCTGTGATGGGTGTAATTGCACAGCGGCTGGTACGCCGGGTCTGTAAACACTGCAGGGAAGGCAGTCAGCAGTTTTCCAGCCCCACAGGCTGTATTAAGTGCAGCCATACCGGTTACCGGGGGCGCATCCCCCTCCATGAAGTTTTAAAAATGACACCTTCTTTACAAAAACTAGTTCTACGGCAGGTATCAGCAACTGTGTTAAGGGAGGCCTCTCTCAAGGAAGGTATGATCCCCATGTTCAGGGATGGCTTTAATAAAGCGGTGCAAGGGTTAACAACAATTCAGGAGGTTTTACGGGTCTGTGGTGAAGATAATAAGCTGTTAAATGGATTAAAAGCTACTGCTTTGCGGTCAAAAGGGGGATTACTGGATGGGAGCAGTTTATGAATACAGGGCCTGGGACCAGGAAGGGAAGATCATCTGCGGCAGGATAGAGGCAGCGAGTTGTGATGATGCTGTTGAGCGACTGCGCAGGCAGGATCTGATCATAGTGAAGATAAGCAGAGCCCGTCAGCCGGTACTGGACCTGTTCACAAGAAAAGTAGGGGTTAAAGAACTGGCTGTCTTCTGCCGCCAGTTTTCGATTATGATTGGGGCCGGATTATCACTTCCGTATTGTCTCCGGCTCTTAAGGGGGCAGGTCAGGGATCCGCAGCTGAAAAGGATCACAGAGGAAGCGGTGCTTTCTCTGGAGAGAGGAGAGAGCATCACTGAAGCGTTTAGCGCCAACAGCGAGCAGTTGCCCCCAATGCTGATCAATATGCTGATGGCTGCTGAGGTCAGCGGTTCATTGGATCAAAACCTGGAGAGGCTGGCAGACAGCTTTGAAAAGGATGCAGCGCTTAAGGAAAAGATAAAATCAGCCCTGGCTTACCCTCTATTGGTAACAGTAGCAGCCCTTCTCTCTGTAATTGTTCTTCTGGTTTATGTTGTCCCTGTTTTTGTGGATGTTTTTGAGCAGACAGGGACTGCTCTTCCGGCAGCAACCCAGGTTCTGATCGCGACAAGCGCTTTGCTGCGGCAGCAATGGCTGGTAATTTTAATGTTTTTATTTCTGATAATTGTTATTTTGAAATTTGCGCAAAGGACGAAAAAATACCGGCTTTTGCTGGACCAGATATTGCTTAAACTGCCTGGATTCGGTTCTATAACTACAGGGGTTATTATATCAAGGTTTGCCCACACACTTTCACTTCTTCTGAAAAGCGGGATTCCCCTTTTGGAATCACTGTCCGTTGTGGAAAAAACCATTGGAAACAGCATTGCGGCTAGAGAGTTAAGTGCTGCATATGCTCTGCTCCAAAAAGGGGAAAGATTTGCCTATACATTGAATGGCAGCCGCATCTTTCCTGCTATGGTCACCGGTATGCTGGCCATCGGTGATGAGGCCGGGGAGTTGGAGCAAATACTGGACAAAATCGCTTACTATTATGAGCAGGATGTGGAACAGTCCATTGTCAGACTGACCAGTTTGCTGGAACCGCTTCTGATCACATTTGTAGGCCTTTTGGTGGGATTTATTGCTTTGTCGATCTATATGCCTCTTTTCGGCCTTTCCGGCACGCTGCAGTAAGTTTGGGAGGGGAGCTGATGAAAAAGCTGTTTTTGCAAACAGAAGGTTTTACCCTGATGGAAATGATCGTTGTGCTGGTGATCATCGGATTGTTGATCGCCGGGGGCATTGGCTTTTATAACGGCTATATTGAAAACTCCAAAATTACGAAAGCCAAAAGCCAGATCTCTGTTATGCAAGGTGCTATGGACAGCTATTACGCCGAAAATGGCATGTATCCCAGCACACCAGCGGAACAGGAGTTGTCAGGAATTGACACAGCAGCTCTTGATCCCTGGGGAAAGAATTATGTGATCAGGGTTTCATCAACAGAAGGGGGCGAAAACAACTGCTATGTTATTCATACGGGTTTTGCACAGGTTCGCCAAAACAAGGTTGTTGCTGGCGGTGGGAAATGGGGAAAGTCCCAAGAACCGGATGTTGTTGACCCCCCATCTGACCAATCAGGGGGACAGGTTGACTGATCGGTTGACCCTCCATCTTAGAATTATTGACATTGTAAAGAGGAAATATATGCAGGCAGCAGCTTGCAGGCTTTGGCATCAAGTACAGCCTGGTACTAACCCGCAAAGGGGAAGCGCTTTATTGGAAGTGACTGCCGCTCTCCTCATCCTGGCGCTCCTTTCTCCGGCTCTGATCAGTTTGTTTAATGCCGGCAACCTGTATGCAGTCCATGCTGCTCATGATATTAAAGCTCTGCACTCTGTTCAGGGTGTCCTGGAAGAGATCAAAGCCACCACTGAAAGCCGGCATGGGGTCGCTCTAGGCGGTGGTGAGCATTTTATTATACTGGAAGCTGAAAGGATCGACTGCAGCGGTTTGATGATCGCCCTTATCTCAGGTGCAGGGGAGGGGCAGGTAAGAAAAATAACAGCTTTTGACACGGAGTCAAAAACAGCCTTTGTTGAACCAGCCTGGTCAGCTGTTCCGGTTCAGGGGAGCACCAATTATGTGCTGCTGCGGGACCGGTCATACCGTGATCACCTTCAAATCACCGCCTGCCGTACTGTCAATGATACTCTGACCATTACTGTTACTTATATTGATCAAAGACATGCAGTTTCCTGGGAGATTTCCCTGACTGCTGATATGCCGGGGTGGTAGCGTGCGTGAGCAGGGGTTCACCCTTGTGGAAATAATTATTGCTCTGACGATCTTTGCTTTTCTTTTTACAGTAATAGCCTATATTCAGGCAAGGGGTGCAGCTAGCTATACACTTACCAGTCAGCAGGTGGAAGTACAGGAAAGCCTCAGAATTGCTCTCAGCAAAATGAGCACAGAACTCAAAGCCGCCAGTCCGTCAACGGTCAGGATCAGCAATGATGGCCGCAAAATTTCCTTTGACAACTCTGATGGCACAGCAGGGTTTCGTTATGATCCCTATAGCAGGGAACTGGAAACCTATATCAATGGTGTTTGGCTACCCTTTGCCAGCAATATTGAAGATGTTTTATTTCAGTACTGTCCAGAGCTTGCTGTTGCATATATAACAGTAAAAGGAAAGAATGGCATCAGTGGGACACAGGAGTTGACAACAGCTGTTAGCTTACGGGTCAGGTGACGATCATTGATGAAAAATCTCTTGACAGATCAAAGGGGTATGGGGCTGGCTTTGATCATTATTTTGACAGCCTATATTTTTATCATAGGCAGTTCAGCTTTAGCCCTATCCATCTCATCCCGCAGAAATGCCGGACTAGAAATATGCCGGCAGAAGGCCTATTACACAGCAGAGGCTGGAATAGAACAGGCTTTCTCCATTATCAGATCGGGCCGCATCGACCTGTCAGCAGTGGGTTCCTCTGAAACCGTTAATCTTGTACCTGATTATATTTCTGCTGATTATGCCGGCGGAATGATCGGTTATGTGAAGGTTTCCAGAGCAGGGGACAGTGAAGAACAGTACAGCATCACCATGGAGAGTTTGGGGATTTTTCAACAGGCCCGCTGCATCCTAAGGGTTGAGGCTGA
>JAAYWP010000124.1 GCA_012516535.1 Syntrophomonadaceae bacterium
CATTAGCATTTGCGGTTACATAACACCTGCTGCCTGTCCCCGGCCAGCGCTGTTGGCCGTTAGTCAGGCTGTTGACCGAAATTATTTTTACATCTGTTGCTTTTGCTATATTCTTGCCGCTGCTCTTTAGTTTTTCATATGCCCTGTTTTGTAGATCTGTGAGCACAGGGTGATTATAGATAAAACCGTCATTTTTCATTTTTTGAGCATAGTCTGAAATTATGTAACCATTACTTCCTTTATAGTTGACCTTATGCCATGTTTCACCCTTATCATTTGTGACTGAATCAAGCCAGGTAAAGGTATCACCCAAATATGCGCTGCCGATAATACTGTAATTAGTTCCTGGCCCGCTTCTTACATTACAATAGGTAGTAAGGTTGACAATTCGTACAATATATTCTCCCAGGCCGCTATTTGGGGCATCATATTGAGAGCCAGCCACTGTTTTCGGTACAAATATTATCTGGTAGAGGCTGTACGGGTTTTCCAGGTCATAGGGGTCGTCCTTTTGGGGTAGGTAAGGATATTCCCTGTTTTTTGCTTCGCCCCCGCCCCAGATGTTGCCCGGAAGTTCGGTTTGTCCCCCATTGGAGGCAGAATAAAATGTGGATATTATTTTGCCGTTATAAGTGAGCACTTGCCCCTTCGTCTCATTGACAGCCTGAATAACCCTTTGATAAGAAGGCTCGTAACCCTTATACACCTGATCTACGGTAGTGTCTACAAGATCATAGGCACCCGATGTTTTTATTTTACTGGTAGCATATCCTCTGGCACATACCGCCTGTGCTTTGAGGGCTTCTAAAGGGAAGGAGTTGCTCATTTCATAGGCAATAACCCCGTAAAGGTATTCCTCAAGGGGCAAACGATTAACTACCAGTAAAGTTCCCGAGTCGGCTGTAAAGACCATATCGCCGAGGTATTTAATGTCTCCATAGATGGTCCCTTTAATAGTGATCAGATTGTTTTTTGCTTGGCTGATCAGGCTGATACAGTTGTTTGCTGTTTTGTCTATGCCATTTCCTTGTATACGAACTTTATTGTTGTTCAGGCTTATGGTGTAAGAACCGCTGCTGATTGTAATACCGGCTTCAGGTATTTTGTAGCTTCCGCTGACCACAATAGGTATGCTGGTTTTACTGATTGAGATTTTTACACGGATAGTGCTATAGTCTGTTCCTGCGGACCCATGTGTATCTATACTCAAGATAAATGCGGACAGAATAAACAAGAATATACCTATTTTAAACAGCTTTTTCACTTTTGATGACCCCCTGAAGATGCATAAAAAGCTGTAATATATTAGAAATATATAGAAAAGATGTGTTTTTCCGTGATTTGTCGGTAAAACATATATTCAGCAATATAGCCAAAAATCCTTTTAAAAAGGAAATAAAAAGACAAATTTCTTTGAGGAGGTTTAATGGGAGTTGGCAGTTGAGGATAGAGAGTAGGGGTCGAAAAGGTTTCGGGGAGGGATATGGGACAGGTTCGTTGTCCCATCAGACATAACGGATATAAAATAAGAAACCCCATATACCTAGTTTGAGGAGTCGAAGTCATTCTCTCTTAATTCAGGGGAAAGTGAAAGCGATAGAAAGGATATGTTGACAGATACCTCTTACCACCAATAAAACAAACGAAAAGAACTGACCTTACGGGGTTGGTTCTTTTTTTATTCAGCATGTTTGTTGAATTGGTTGTTCACTTCAAAATATTTACCTGGCATAACAAATAATGGAGATCAAATTACAACTTAAAATTTTTGTAAGGAAAAAGGATCGATGCAATCGGCAGCGAATTTTGTTGTAATGCTTAACTATTTATTGCCCCGGGGATTGACCCTGTAACTGGCATGGCAAGTGAGGGATGGATCTATGAGAATTTTTAATCTAGAACGAAACTCCATCTGCCCCTGCGGGAGTGGGCGCAAATATAAGAAGTGCTGCCAGAGCCGGGTGGATGAGGCGGCACATCGCATCAGCCAGGCTGTGGGTACAGGTGGTTTTACAGCTGAGGGGCTTGAGGTAATTGAAACTCTGGCTGTTTTATGCGGGCTTCAAGCAGAAGAAGGGCACCCTCCCGCACCAGAGAAAGTGGGAAGACTGCTTCATGAGGCCTGGGAAGAGGAGGAGCGTCTGCGCAATAGTTTTGATGAGGGGGCTCTAACTGCGCTGTCTATGCGTGTACAAGTGCTGCTGGGAGAGAAGCATCAGCTGCGAACCATCAGAATCCCGGTATGGCGCTTTGGGCTTAGGGGTATGGAAGAGCAGAATGGCAGTATAGTAGATGAGATACTTGAATTTTACAAGGGCCCAGGGGGAAGGCCCTTTATTGTAGATGCTGTTGATTCTATCGGGATGTCCCTTCTTTACGATGATTATTCTGATGAAGACCTAAAGACCCTGCTCATTGCTCTGGGCTGGCTGGTGATTGATGATGCCAGGGATGTTTTTTTGTATGCGGTTTTGCAGAAAACAAAAAGTGACCTGCTGGCCGCAGATGAGGAGTTTAACAGAATACAAGATAAAGGTAGTGAGAAGGATAAGGCGGAACTGCACCAGGAACTGCGCTCTGTACTGCGC
>JAAYWP010000125.1 GCA_012516535.1 Syntrophomonadaceae bacterium
AGCTTCTGTACATTCATTTTAGGGATAAAGTTTAGTGACAGGTCTGTATTGTTGCCGGTAAATTCCGTATCAGGCAGTATACGATTCTCCCGTTTCAAGCGTTTAAAAAGTTTGGTTCCAACAGGAGCCTTGAGCAATCCAACCATTGCTGTGACGATCCCGCTTTTTTGTATAAAGTTGATCTGCTGTTCGAAGATAGAAGGGGTGTCACTGTCAAACCCCACAATAAACCCGCCGGTTACCTGGATCCCGTAGTTCTGAATCTTTTTGACAGCAGCTATCAGGTCCCGGTTGGTATTGTTGAATTTATTGCATTCCTGCAGGCTTTTTTCATCTGGAGTTTCAATTCCGATAAAGACAGAGGCGAAATTAGCGCTCTGCATCATCTTTAATAGTTGTTCATCATCAGCCAGGTTGATGGATGCCTCTGTAATAAACCAGAATGGGTTCCTGTGCTCCTCCATCCATTTGATCAGCTCAGGCAGCAATTCTTTTTTCAGGCGAACCTTGTTTCCTATAAAATTATCATCAACAATGAACACTCCACCCCTCCAGCCGCGGCTGTAGAGAACCTCCAGTTCCTCTATAAAGCGGTCAGTTGGTTTTAATCGTGGTTTTCTGCCGTAAAGGGTTGTGATATCGCAAAATTCGCAATCATAAGGGCAGCCCCGGGAAAACTGGACGCTCATGGTGGAGTAGTCATGGGGGTTGATCAATTCCCATAAAGGAAATGGGGTATTTTCCAGTGAAGGTTTCTCAGAGCTAGTATATATATGACGAGCTTTGCCCTTTTCTAAATCATTGAGAAATGCCTTTAAGGTGATTTCAGCTTCCCCCAGGACCAGGTGGTCCACTTCCGGGTATTTCTCAGATTCTGATGTAAAAAGGGGGCCGCCAGCTATGATTTTAACTCCCAGCTCCCTGCAGCGTTTGATTACACTATTGGCTGATTTTTTTTGAATTGACATGGCGCTGATCAGCACATAGTCAGCCCATTTCAGATCCTCGTCCTTTAGCTGGTGAACGTTCATATCCACCAATTTTTTCTCCCAATCCTCTGGGAGTAGTGCTGCTACAGTCAAGAGCCCTAGCGGGGGTAGGGCAGCTTTGACACCGATGAATTTCAGGGCGTGATTGAAACTCCAAAAACTGTCAGGGCATTTGGGATAAACTAATAGTGCTTTCAAATACATCACTCCTTTGCTATATATTACCACCTATTAAGCGAAATAGTAATTATTACTATTAATTTTTCGCAAAAAATAAATATTATTCTTTAGGGGTTAGAATAATTGGGAGGAAAAGACGCGGCCCTCGCTGAATACCATAATTGCCCCAGCTCTATGTGTTAGATCAATTGGAGAGAAATCAGCGGGCAGCTTTGTTAAATGCTTCCTCTACTACATCTAGAAACATGTAAACCAGTTCAGGGTCATAATGAACATGCGCTTTTTTTCTCAGCTCCTGACATGCTTCGGCATAGCTGAGAGCCTCTCTGTAGGGGCGGGTTGTTGTCATCGCATCAAAGCTGTCAGCAATGCGCAGGATCCTTGCCAAGAGAGGTATTTCCTCTCCTTTTAAACCGTCAGGGTAGCCGGATCCATCATAATTCTCATGGTGTGAACGTATCAGTGGGACAATCTCCTTAAAGGCAGGGAGTGTTTCCACCAGTTGTGCTCCCCAGATGGTGTGGTGCTGTATAATATTCCATTCCTCATCATTTAGTTGAGCGGGTTTATTTA
>JAAYWP010000126.1 GCA_012516535.1 Syntrophomonadaceae bacterium
CTGGACAACATACTGGATGCAGTGGAACGCGCCCGCAGCTTAGAGATGATCAAAGGTATAGTTCTTATGTAAACTCCCGATCAGGGGGACAGTACCGGTGATCGGTCTTTAACACGGTGCCAGGCTTGCGTTTTAGTTGATCAGTGCCAGTTTTGCTTCATTGCATTAAGGTGACAGGAGGCCATCTTTTCTCTGACCTCTGACCTCTGGCTTCTGACATCTAGTTTCGCCAGGCTTGCCTTATTGCTTTATTTCTAGAAAACGCCACGACGAACCCAAGACCTGGTTTATCCCTGCGCCTGCTCTTAAGCTCCGGCTTGACAGACACCGGCGTAGGGACGGTTCCACTGATCCGTTTTCAGCGCGGCAAAACCGTCCGGTGAACAGTCGTTAATCGGCAAGAAATTTTTATTCAGGAGGTAATCAATTTGACTGGATTAGAAAATAGATTAAAGAAGATCATCAAAGCTGATACAGGCCGCAGCCTGGTTGTTGCCATCGACCATGGCTATGCCCTGGGGCCCATGAAGGGGATCGTGGATATCGCTGGAACAATCAGCAAACTCGATGGAACCGGCCTGGTGGATGCCTGGCTGCTCACCAAGGGTATTTTACGCCATGCCTTTAACCCTAGGGGAACCCCTGGTGTTATCCTGCGCAGTTCAGGTGGTGCAACCATTGCAGGGCCTGATATCACAAATGAGGGCTTAGTCACATCTATTGAGGAGGTGCTGACTCTAGGCGCTGATGCTATGGCAGTCTCAGCCTTCGTCGGCTCAAAAAATGAGCGGGAAACTTTGATCGGTCTTTCTCGGGCTGCAGATCAATGCCACCGCTGGAATGTGCCCCTTTTAGGGGTCATCGGCCTAGGCAAGGAAGTGGGAGAAAAGAAAAATGATGCCAAGTTCCTTGCCCTCAGCGCCCGGGTAGCAGCTGAGCATGGAGCAGATCTGATCAAAACCTATTACACAGAAAAGGGATTTGAAGATGTTGTAGCCGGTTGCCCTGTGCCCATTATGATCGCCGGCGGCCCTAAATGTGAAACAGATCTGGATACCTTGAAGATGATCCACGGTGCACTGCAGAGCGGCGCCCAGGGCATCGTCATGGGCAGGAACATCTGGCAGAGCCCCCACCCTGCTGCACTGCTCAATGCCGCCTGGCAGTTGATCCACAGAAACTGTTCTGTTCAGGAAGCACAGGATATATTGGAGGAAAGCATAAGAAATGCATAAACTGCTTGTAAATGGAAGATGATTCCTGTAACATTAAAATAAGAGACAAGGCTGTTATTTTAATTTTGTACCAACTCCTAGCTAATAGGAGGGCAAACTTATGGATATCCAAAATGAAAAAAACAAACTGGAGAAAAGCAAAATCGAAGACTATAAAAAGCATCCAATGATCAATTTGGCTGATTCAATAAACCGCTCAACCATTGGGGACTTAAATCAGTTGACGAAAGGGAGTTACCTTGCCAGGATTCTTACTATGCTGATCATTATCGGAGCGATATCTTGTTTGCTTTTTTTCGAATATTTTAAGTAAAGACGATTTAAAGGGAACCCCAATGGGTTCCCTTTAAAATCAAAACTACAAATATCAACAATTGTTAATGCCAGCCTAACATTAATTAGCTAAACGACCATCGTTGATGCTTCTGTTATCTAATAAAATTAGTGATAACTTTTTCTTCTCTTTCCGGCTCAGGCACTCCTGCCATTTTACCAGCCTCAATACATTTCAAGAGCCATGCCATATAATTGCCTAAAGTCCGCATTGTCTGCATTCCTTCTAAATCCTGTTTTACTTCTTCCGGTGTATTGCCGTGCACCTGATTCCAATACTGTGAAGAAACTATTGGCATACAGCTGATAGTAAAGTACTTGTTAATCTGGTCAAAGGCCGCTGATGCCCCACCACGCCTGCAGCTTACAACCGCGGCACCTAATTTACCTGCAAACCTGCCCTTTCCTGCAAAAAACACCCTATCCAAAAATGAGGTTAAGGCTCCTGATGCTGCTGCATAATGTACCGGTGAGCCGAACACAAACCCTGCGGCCTCATCCACCTTACTTAAAAACTCATTTACTTTGTCATCTATCACACATTTCCCTGTTTTTGAGCAGGAACGGCATCCTTTGCAACCGCTGATCGGATCTGCGCCCAGCTGAAATATTTCTGTTGCTATCCCATTTTTGTTTAACGTTTTCTCTACTTCCTTCAATGCAGTATAAGTACACCCTTCCCTGTGTGGACTTCCGTTTACAAGCAATACCTTCATCTTTACAACCCCCATGTTTCTGAAATAGTTTCTATGATCCATTTTAACATTTAAAGCTGATATCAATCGTTATAAATTCCTATATAATTCATAGTGTCCGCTTTTATTAAAGTGATGATTTCTCCTTTATTCAATGGGCAAAAAATCCCATCGATGCAGCAAATGCTGCCCCCTTATATCACCCATTGATCAACTCGCCAGTGCAAACCAGGTAAAATGTTGACAAAACACGATCAGCCAGCACAAAACCAGCAAACAAAAGCAGATAAATCCAATAGGCTAATCCTATCCTGTTAACTTGTTCCTTCTCAATTGCTCCTGTCTCCTCCCTCTATTGGCAGCTAATAATGCCCCTGTGCTGCTCACAAAAGCAGGCAGCAGAATCATGGTCAGCAGTTCAGTTAAACCCGGAATAAAGAAAGCAGTGCTGTAAAACAATAAGAGCACCAGCCCCCCGGTGATTGGCCCAATCAACCCTGCCGGTACCCAACTCCTGATGCCCCCTTTACTTCCAGCAGCATAACCGCCGCAAAAGACGCTGAGAAAAAAGACACAGCTGAAATAGAAACTGAGGTGAAGGGTGGTTTGAGCAGAAAAAATAGCATACACAAACGCCAAGACCACCCCAGCGAGAATGAGAAGAAAAGAGGTTCCCATCCCCAGCAGCAAAGCGAAGCCTCTTTTACTTATGCTCATCTATAATCACCTCCCACCCTATCATACGCCCAGCCTCCCCCATTTATTACCATTGCAGCAATGCATCAAATTCTTATATTTATCTGTTCAGCCAGATGCCAACATTCATTGCCGCGACAGCATTTGTTGGAACTGGTTAGGCCAAGTGGTCGTAAGTAGAGGGAATGGAAAATGTGTATGTCAATTTGTGCGTGACAGCAACCCCGTCCCCGCGTCACACTGACAGCAGCCCCATCCCCGTGTCAAACTCGTATTAAAAAAGAGGTTCCTGCTCTTAATTACCCAAGAGCGGAACCTCTTTGTAGCTCAAATTTGTATTTTCTGTTTTGGATTAGGCTGTTGCTGACTCCTTCCCGCTGTCTTCCTGTGCTTCCTCAGCAGTTAGAAGGGCTTCACTTAACACCTGATCCATATGTTCAACCAATACAAAATCCAATTTCCTCTTGACCTTGGCCGGAATTTCCTCAAGATCCTTTTTGTTTTCTTTGGGCATTATGATCTTTTTGATCCCGGCACGGTGTGCGGCCAGCACCTTCTCTTTGATACCGCCTACAGGCAGAACTCGGCCTCTCAGGGTGATCTCTCCGGTCATAGCCACATCATGTCTGACAGGCTTGCCGGTAACAGCTGAGACCAGAGCAGTTGCCATGGTGATCCCGGCTGATGGGCCATCTTTGGGAATAGCCCCTTCAGGTATATGGATATGGATATCATGTTTCTCATGAAAATCATCCTCCAGCTCAAGTTCCTGTGCACGGGATCTCACATAGCTTAAACTGGCCTGGGCAGATTCTTTCATCACATCACCCAATTTACCGGTGAGCATAATATTTCCTTTCCCTTTAAGAATGCTCACCTCCACATTTAATACCTCACCACCGACTTCAGTCCAGGCAAGACCAGTGGCAACACCGATCTCATTCTCTTTTTCCTTAGTACCGAAGTGATAACGAGGAATCCCCAGAAAAGCATCTACATTTGCCGCAGTAACCTTTGCCCTGTATTTCTTATTATTGACAACCTCACGGGCGGTTTTCCGGCATATAGTAGCTATCTGCCTTTCCAGGTTGCGCACCCCTGCTTCCCGGGTATAGTGTCTGATAATAGTGCGCAGGGCATTCTCTGAGATCTGCAGGTGGTGTGGTTTAAGCCCGTGCTCCTTGATCTGCTTGGGAATCAGATGTCTCTCGGCGATCTTTACCTTCTCCTCTTCTGTATAGCCTGAGAGGTGGATCACCTCCATCCGGTCAAGCAGCGGCCGCGGGATGTTGTGTTCCACATTGGCAGTAGTGATAAACATAACTTTAGATAGATCAAAAGGCACTTCGATATAGTGGTCGCTGAAGGAATGGTTCTGTTCTGCATCAAGCACCTCCAGCAAGGCAGAGGCTGGATCCCCTCTGAAGTCGGAACTCATCTTATCCACTTCATCCAGGAGAAAAACAGGATTCTTTGACCCCGCCTGTTTCATACCCTGGATAATCCTGCCGGGCAGTGCACCCACATAGGTGCGTCTGTGCCCCCGGATCTCTGCCTCATCCCTAATACCACCGAGGGAAATACGCACGAACTTGCGTCCCAACGCACGAGCAACAGACCGGCCCAAAGAGGTTTTACCCACACCTGGCGGACCGACAAAGCAGATGATTGGGCCCCGCATCTTAGTAGCCAGCTTCCGGATAGCCAGGTACTCCAGGATCCTCTCTTTGGGCTTTTTCAACCCATAGTGGTCCTCTTCCAGGATCTGCTCAGCCTTGTCCAGTCTGAGTCTGTCCCTGGTTTCCTTTGACCAGGGTAAAGCCAAAAGCCAATCTATATAGTTGCGTACAACAACAGCCTCTGCCACCATAGGCGGCATTTTTTCCAGACGCTCTAGCTCTTTTAAAGCCTTCTCCTCTACTTCCTTTGGGAAATTAGCCTCGGCAATGCGCTCCCGCAGTTCCTCCACCTCAGCAGCGCGCTCATCCTTTTCGCCCAATTCCTTCTGGATGGCCCGCATCTGTTCCCGCAGGTAGTATTCCTTTTGTGTTTTCTCCATCTGTTTCCGGACGCGCATATTGATCTTGCGCTCCAGTTCAATGATCTCCATCTCCCGGGAGAGAATATCCCCCAGGATCTGCAGTCGTTCCTTTGCATCAAAAGCCTCAAGGATTAACTGTTTATCCGCCACACGCAAATTTATATGAGCCGCGATAATATCTGCCAGTCGTCCCGGATCATCAATAGATACAATAGAAGCAGCGGTTTCAGGAGGGACTTTCTTCCCAGTTTTGACATATTCCTCAAACTGTTTGACCACTGCCCTCATCATCGCCTCGATTTCCGGGGTCTTCTCATAACTCTCTTCAAATTCCTCAACGATCACCTGAATAAATGGTTCTGTTGAAACATACTGCTTAATCCTTGCTCTCCTTAAACCTTCTACCAGCACACGGAAGGTTCCCCCTGGCAATTTAAGCAGTTGTTTAATTTCAGCAATAGTTCCTACCTGGTAGATATCATCTTCCCGCGGCTCGTCGGTCTGGGCTTCTCTTTGGGTGACAAGGAATAATTCTCTGTCATGGAGCATTGCCTCATCTATGGCACTGACCGACTTTTCTCTTCCTACATCAAGATGAATAACCATGTAGGGAAACACCAAAAGCCCGCGTAAGGGAAGCAAGGGTATAACCCGCTCTCCATTCTCCAATCTTTGAACTTGATGGTTATTTTCCAATTGTTGATTTTGTTCCTGGGACATATGATGCCACCCCCTTTTCACCTGGGAAGATGTTAAAAGATACTTAGTACATTCTACCCCAAATCGGTTAATTCCTGCAACAAAGTATAGTATACCACAAATGGAAATGAGAGCAGCATCAAAATTATGCTGATACCTTTTCTGACTGCCTGATCGGGTAAAGAGCAAGCCGAAGGACCTCTTCCAAGCGCTTAACCGGAATCACCTCCAAGGATGCTTCCCGAAACAGCTCCTGCCAGTTATCATAAGGTATCAACACTCTTTCGGCACCAGCCCTGCGTGCTGCCTCTACCTTGGCTACAACACCTCCTACCGGTTTAACCTCACCGAGGAGAGATATCTCCCCAGTCAAAGCGACCCGATGATCGATCTTTTTATCAGTCAGTGCTGAGTAAATACCTAATGCGATAGCAACCCCCGCAGATGGCCCATCGGTCGGCACCGCTCCTGGAAAATTGATGTGGATATCATACATGCGCGGATCCACATCCAGGAAGCGCCTGAGAGCTGTAAGGGCATTGTCCACCGAATTTCTGATCATGCTCTTACAGCGCACACGCCTTCCGGCCATACCGCCCATTTCCTCTTCCTCAACTATCCCGGTTACCATCACCTCTCCACGCTCCTGCAGTGGCGGGTTCACAGTCACCTCGATCTCAAGGAGTGTGCCCATATTTGGCCCCACCACTGCTAAACCATTGACTAAGCCAACCGCAGGCTCAACAGGTATCTTTCGTTCCGGACGGGGTGAATACTGTCCGCTGCTTACCACCCATTCCACATCAGCAGCCTGAATCTCTTTGCTGTCTCTTCCCTGGGCAATACCCGCAGCAATCTGTATGATATTAACAGCTTCCCGGCCATTGGTTGCATACTTTTCCACTACATCCAGGGCACCTTTTCCAAAAGTGAAATTGACCCTTTTGGCAGCATTCTCTGCGATCTTCCGGATCTCTTCAGGAAGCAGAGACCTGAAAAAGATTTCAATACAGCGTGACCTGATGGCAGGTGAGATCTCTTCAGGCAGCCTGGTGGTAGCACCGATAAGACGAAAATCTGCAGGCAGCCCATTTTGGAAAATATCGTGGATATGTGCAGGGATATGTGTATCCTCACAATTATAGTAAGCGCTTTCAAAGAAAACCTTGCGGTCTTCCAATACCTTTAATAATTTATTCATCTGAATGGGATGCAGTTCCCCGATCTCATCAATAAATAATACCCCCCCATGAGCCCTGGTTACTGCGCCAGGCTTAGGCTGCGGTATCCCAGCCATCCCTAAGGGCCCTGCCCCCTGATAGATTGGGTCATGTACAGAACCGATCAAGGGATCAGCAATCCCTCGCTCATCAAAGCGGGCTGTAGTGGCATCCAACTCCACAAATTTGGCATCCCTGCCAAAAGGGGAATAGGGATTTAATTTTGCCTCATTGAGCACCAGGCGAGCAGCAGCTGTTTTTCCCACACCTGGAGGTCCATAGATCAGAACATGCTGAGGGTTAGGGCCGCAAAGAGCTGCCCGTAAGGCTTTCAGCCCCTCCTCCTGTCCAATGATCTCATCGAAGCGCTGAGGGCGCGTTTTTTCAGCCAAAGGCTCAGCCAGTGAGATCTTACGCAGGTGCTGAATCTTTTCCATTTCTTTTTTTGACTCCCGGTCCACAGCAACACGGTTCCCGTGCTGGCTGCGCAAGAGATTCCAAAAATACAAACCGACGACAATCACAAAAAAGATCTGAATAACAGCGATGAAAGTACTGATTCCACTAAATCCAGGACTAAACAAAAGAACCACAACTCCTATCCCGGTAATTTCTTATATTTACTCTCATTATTACCAGAATTCGTGGTTTTTAACCTTAATAGTTTTATATTCAGTCAACCTGTCCCGGTGATCGCGCAAAAAAATTAAGGGTGCTGTATGCACCCTTTAAGCCATTTACTTTGATCACGTAATCCTGATTATTAAGCTGTTTCGCTTTTCTTTTTACGGTCCTCAGTTACTAAAATGGGCTCCTCTTTTTTCTCAATAACCTCTTTGGTAATCACACACTTGGTGATATCTGTCCTGGATGGAATGTCATACATCACATTGAGCATAACATCCTCTAAAATAGCCCTCAAACCGCGAGCACCTGTTTTTCTGCGCATTGCCTCCCGAGCAACAGCAATAAGGGCATCATCTTTAAATTCCAAAGCAACTCCATCGAGCTCAAACAACTTCTGATACTGCTTCACCAAAGCATTTTTCGGTTCGGTTAAAATCTTGACCAGTGCCTCTTCATCAAGGGCATCTAAGGTAACGATGATCGGCACCCGCCCCACAAACTCAGGGATCAAGCCATACTTTAAAAGATCGGTCGGCATGATCTGGCTTAATATTTTACCGATATCCTTTTCCTGCCGGGTCAACTCTGCTCCAAAACCGATGGTTTTCTTGCCGATACGATTCTGGATTATTTTATCGATCCCTTCGAAAGCACCACCGCAGATAAACAGGATATTGGTGGTATCTATCTGAATAAACTCCTGATGTGGGTGTTTTCTACCTCCCTGAGGAGGCACACTTGCCACAGTCCCCTCAAGTATTTTGAGCAGTGCCTGCTGAACACCCTCCCCAGATACATCCCTGGTAATAGAGGGATTCTCAGATTTGCGGGCGATCTTATCTATTTCATCGATGTAAACAATTCCTTTCTCCGCCTTTTCCACATCATAGTCAGCAGCCTGGATCAACTTGAGCAGGATATTCTCCACATCCTCCCCAACATAACCCGCCTCAGTCAAAGATGTGGCATCAGCAATAGCAAAAGGCACATTTAAGATACGGGCCAGGGTCTGGGCCAGCAGTGTTTTCCCACAGCCAGTAGGCCCAAGCATCACAATGTTGCTCTTCTGCAGTTCTACATCATCAGTACGCGTTCCCGCGTTGATTCTTTTATAATGATTGTAAACAGCCACAGAAAGAATCTTTTTGGCATGATCCTGGCCGATCACATACTGGTCGAGAACCTCTCTGATCTCTTTGGGCTTTGGAATATCACTTAATTCAAAATCTATTTCCTCACCAAGTTCTTCTTCGATGATTTCATTGCACAATTCAATGCATTCATCACAGATGTAAACACCGGGACCGGCAACCAGTTTCTTTACCTGATCCTGAAGTTTACCGCAAAAGGAGCATTTCAGCTGTCCCTTTTCATCACCAAACTTGTACAAAACTGTACACCTCCCTTAGGGATTAGCCTTTGTCACCAACCCGATATTTTATTACTTCGTCAATAATACCATAATTCCTTGCTTCTTCTGCATCCATAAAGTTGTCACGATCAGTATCTTTTTCAATTTTCTCCAAAGGCTGGCCTGTTAACTCTGATAGAATATGATTGAGCCGGTCACGCACCCTGATGATACGCTTGGCGTGAATCTCAATATCACTGGCCTGCCCCTGGGCACCTCCTAAAGGTTGGTGGATCAGAATTTCACTGTTTGGAGTAGCATAGCGTTTCCCTTTCTTGCCAGCTGCCAGCAGAAATGCTCCCATACTGGCTGCCAATCCAATACATATTGTGGAAACATCAGGTTTCACATAATGCATTGTATCATAAATGGCCATCCCAGCAGTGATAGATCCGCCAGGAGAGTTGATATAAAGATAAATATCTTTATCCGGGTCCTCTGCTTCAAGAAACAACAGCTGTGCAATAACAATATTGGCTACACTATCATCAATAGGAGTCCCTAGAAAAACAATCCTGTCCTTTAATAACCGAGAGTAAATATCATAAGACCTTTCCCCGCGGTTCGTCTGTTCCACCACAATGGGTACCAAATGTTGTGCCTTCATATTTATCCACCTGCTCTCATTAACTTTATTTCTATTTTTAATATACCAAATAAATGGTCCTGTTAAAAGAGGCCGCTGTTTATTATTCGCGGCCTTCACCCTTCTATCCCAAACACAAGCGAACTCCCTAAATTACTACTCCTGTTCTTCTGCTTGCTCTTCTTGAGGTTTATTGTCTTCTTCTTGTGCCTCCTGTTCCTCATCTGTTTTTGTTTCAGCTACTTCGGTTTTTGCTACTGTTTCTTCGGTTTTTGCTTCAGCTTCTTCCTGAACTGCTTCTTCTGTGAGAGCCACAGCATTGTCAGCCAGAAAATCCTGCACCTTTTCAAAAAGCAACTCTTCCTCAAGAATACCAAGCTGTTCCCGGGCTTCAAGATCCGCTCTGACTTTTTCAGCCTCTAAATTATACTGAGCAGCCAGGTCATCGATCTCCTGACTTAACTCTTCAGCTGTCACTTTTATCTCTTCTGCCTTAGCTATGGCGTTGAGTACAAGTCTTGTCTTAACTGCAAGCTCTGCCCTTGCCTCTAAATCCTGACGCAAACCGTCACTATCTTTATTAGCCATTTTCAGATAATCATCTAGAGTAAGGCGCTGCATAGCCAACCTTTGTACGAAGCGATTGGTTTCTACTTCCAACTGCTGTTTGAGCAGGGTTTCCGGGATCTCCACCTCAGCCTGCTCCACCACCTTGCTAACAACACGCTCTTTGAAAATACGCTTGGCATTGATATGACCTGTTTCTTCAATTTTTTTGCGCAGGTCTTGCTTAAACTCTTCCAGAGTATCATGCTCGCTGATATCCTTAGCAAACTCGTCATCCAGCTCTGGCAATTCCTTCTTTTTAACAGCAGTCACCTTCACCTTAAAATCAGCTTCCTTGCCTTCTAGTTCCTCATACTGGAAAACTGAGGGCAGGTTCATAGTGAAGGTCTTTTCCTCATGTACCTTCATACCAAGCAGGTGGGCATCCAAACCCGGAATAAACTTAGCTTCACCAACCTCTATATATATCTCATTACCTGATAGCCTCTCTTCCACTTTTCCGTCAACTTTTATCTCCAGGTCCACTACTGCGATATCCCCATCATTCACCTCTTTGTCACCGGCATCAACAAGTCTTGCATGCCTCTGCTGCAGCAGTTTGAGGTGAGCATCCACTTCCTCATCATCCACTTTTACCTCAGGGATAACCGCAGAGACCCCCTTATATTCTCCCAATTTCACCTCTGGGAGAACCTCTACTTTTGCATCGAAAATAAAGGGTTTCCCTTCCTCCAGCTGAACAACGTCGATCTCAGGCTGATTGATGGGTTCGATCTCGGTTTCCTCAACTGCCTTTTTATATGCATCACTGAGGAGGATCTCTAATGCTTCCTCATAAAGAACCTCTTTTCCTAAACGAGCCTCAAGGATCGGACGTGGTGTTTTTCCTTTACGGAAACCAGGAATTACAACCCTTTTCACAACTTTCCGGTAGGCTTGATCAAGAGCTCTAGCCACAGTTTCCTCTTCTACTTCCACATGGATTTTTGCCTGGTTTTTCTCTATACTTTCCAGGGTTGCACGCATTTATGCTCCTCCTCATTCTTTGTTACCTTATCTATCATACTTACAGGCATCCTCAGCTGTTACAAAATAAGTTGAGCATGCCTTTAATAAACTATAGATTGACTGGTGCGGGAGAAGGGACTCGAACCCTTATGGTTTAACCCACCGGATCCTAAGTCCGGCGCGTCTGCCAATTCCGCCACTCCCGCGCTTACGATGCAATAATAGCATCGCTTATTTTGTTAGTCAAGTTAATTTTCAGGAAAACAGCCGATTTTTCACCGATCAGACGGTTCTGCAAACTTCAACAGAATCATAGGGCCGATCAGATGAACAGCCTGACAAAAATTCTTTCTAATTATATCGCTTAGCGGTACAGCTGTCTATTAAAGGGAATAAACACACCCTTCATTTGGTTACATTAAATACAGGAATAATCAGTAAGAAAGGGGGTATTTTACATTGGTAGAAAAAATACTGGCTGTACTGCTGCTGATTCTCCTGGGAGGGACCCTATTATATATTTTCTACACAAATATTATTATCCCCTTGCGTAAACCGCCATCATAATGATCTAGAGCAAGGAGGAAAATATGTGCTCAGATTTTTGAGTAGACTGCGCAATTTGTCTTTCCTGCTCAAGGAAAAAAATAATTATAAAAACAGCAGTAATAAAGCACAACAGCTGACACCAGACCTCAAGAAAAATATCAAACTGTTCCGTCAGGTACTGGGTGAAAGCAGTGATGTTATCATTCGTCAGTTCAAAATTGCCAGAGGGAAAAAAGATGCAACACTAATTTTTCTCGAAGGCTTGGTGAACAAAAAACATATTAATGATCATATTCTGCGTCCTTTGATGGTGCAGTCACAAACATCACTTTGCGGCACACTGGAGAAACTGAAAGATAGTTTTATATTTATTGATAATATCAGTGAATTAAAGGATTTCGGTGAAATTGTTTCCGCTGTTCTGGAAGGAAAAGCAGTGCTGCTGGTGGATGGCGCTGCCAGTGCTCTGGTAATCGATGTCAAGGGTTGGGAACAGAGAGCCATTGAAGAACCGGATACAGAAGGGGGAGTACGGGGCCCAAGGGAAGGGTTCACAGAAAATATTCGGACAAACATAGCCTTACTGCGCCGCATTATTCGCGACCCCGCTCTCACCTTTTATCATCTAAGACTGGGAAACAAAACAAAAAGAGACATCTCTATCGCTTATATCAAAGGGGTTGCCCAGGACTCACTGATTGATGAAGTAAAATATCGCTTAAATAAAATTGAAACAGATGCTGTTCTGGAATCCGGTTATATTGAACAGCTCATCGATGACAACCCTTTTTCTCCCTTTCCAACTATAGCAAACAGTGAAAAGCCAGATAAGGTGGCAGCCAAACTATTGGAGGGAAGAGCAGCCATTTTAGTGGATGGGACACCATTTGTGCTTACAGTACCTATGCTTTTCATTGAATGTTTCCAACATCCCGAAGATTACTATGTCCACCCCTATTTCGGCACATTTATGAGGTGGATCAGATACATCAGCTTTGCACTGAGCATATTATCTCCCGCATACTTTGTAGCTTTGAGCAGTTTTGATCACGAATTGATCCCCACACCTCTGCTGATCTCCATGGCTGCAGCCAGAGAAGGAACCCCATTTCCTGCAGTTTTAGAGGCATTGCTGATGATCATCGTTTTTGAAATTTTGAGGGAGGCCAGCATCAGAATGCCGCGCTCCTTAGGGCAGGCGGTAAACATTGTAGGCGCCCTGGTGATCGGGCAGGCAGCTGTATCTGCAGGTCTGATCGGGCCAGCTATGGTGATCGTTATCTCCCTTACTGCTGTTGCCACTTTTATTGTGCCTCCTCTGATCGATGTAGGTACAATTTTGCGCTTTGCTCTGCTTTTTGGAGCAGGAGTGTTGGGCCTGTTTGGTGTGACCATCATACTGCTTGAGATATTAATCCATTTAGCATCCCTAAAATCTTTTGGTGTTCCCTACTTGTCCCCGGTGGCACCTCCCGATATAGCCAAGCTCAAGGATGTGCTTGTGCGGGCACCCCTGTGGTCTATGCCCCGGACACGCAGCTTTCGGCAAAAACTAGGGGGGCGAAGCTAATATTGAGGCTATTCCCAACTGCAGAGAAAAAAAATAAAAAGCTGTGCCTTTTATTAATGAGCCTGCTAACAATTGTAGTGCTGTGTAGCGGTTGCTGGGACTGGGTGGAGCTCAACGACATCACCATTATCAGCGGCATCGGCCTGGATGAAACAGAAGAAAAGGGCAAAATTCGCCTCACAGTACAGGTGATTCGACCTGCTGCCCTGAGTGGTGGCGGAGGGGACACTGGAGGAACCGGAGGCGGGACCGGGGGAGGAGGGCTGAGACACAGGCTGTCCGGGTATTGACCACCACCGGAGAAACAGTTTCTCAGGCGATCCGTAATCTGAGTACCCAAGCATCCCACCGGCTTTTCCTATCTCACACACATGTGGTTGTTATCGGTAGGGAAGCTGCAGAAAAAGGTATCTACCGTTTTATCGATTTTTTTGCCCGGGATCCTGAACCCCGCCCCAATATAAGGGTATTAATAGCCGAAAAAGAGGCAAAAGAGATTATGCGCCACCCCAGTGGTGTAGAAAGCATACCTGCTTTGGGTCTTTACCGTGCGGTCCAAACTGCTGCATTAAATGCCTTAGCTCCTGATATTACCTTGCAGGATGCCAAAATACGGTTGGCATCAGAGACCACTGAGCTGGTCGTCCCTCTTACAAAACTATATGTAGAAGAAGGGATAGATGGAGAAAAAAAGACAAGGGTAGATGTAGCAGGCACTGCGGTTTTTCGAGGGGACAAAATGGTAGGAACACTCAACAAGAAAGAAACCAGAGGGCTGCACTGGATACTGGATAAAGTGAAAACAGGGATCATTGTTATTGAACATGCTGGAGGTAAACAGAGCCTGGAAATAGTTAAAGCAAAAAGCAAAATAACTCCTGAAATCAGAGACAACGAACTGGTAGTCAAAATTAAGCTTGATGTAAATACTATTCTTGGGGATCAGCAGTGTGTGAAGATCCTGACTGAGCCTGATGAGATCGCTTTATTGGAAGAAAAACAGACTGCTGAAATAAGAACCGAAATTACTGGTGCAGTCAAAAAAGCTCAAGAACTAAAAGCCGATATCTTTGGGTTCGGAGATGAATTCCACCGCAAATACCCTGAGCAGTGGAAAAAGCTTGAACAGCACTGGGTGGAACTCTTCCCCGCTATCAAGATTGAGCTTGAGATCAAATCCGACATCAAAGGAACCGGCGCCATCAGAGAACCTATTTACCGGTTGAGATAATCGTTATGAAAGGGAGATTCGGTTGGCATTAGAAAAAGGGAGGATAAACAGCACAGGTCTGATAATGCTCATCTTCGGTTTTGCCGTAGGATCTTCAGCCCTTGCACCCTCTGGAAGAATCGCAGGAGCAGATGCCTGGATCGCCATTCTCATCGGAATAGCTGAAGCCTTGTTAATCGCCGCTGTTTTCCTTCTCCTTACCAAACGCTTCCCTGGTAAAACCCTGGTGGAGATCAGCGATATTGTATATGGCCCCTACCTGGGGAAAATAATATCCGTTATATTCCTCTGGTATTTCTTCCATCTGGGGTCACTGGTACTCGGCAATTACACCGGATATTTTTCATCGCTGTTTTTGGTAAGGACACCACCGATCGTCCTGCTGGCATCCATCATCCTTATCTGTGTTTCGGCAGCCAAAAAGGGGATCGAGGTCATCACCAGGTGTGGAGTTATAATTGTTTCTGTAGGACTATTTTTCTATTTATTGACCACTTTTTTTCTGTTTAAATATTTTGAGATTAAATACTTACAGCCTATCCTGGCTACCCCTGCGCCCCAACTTCTTTGGGCAGCTCATGGTGCAGCCACATTCCCTTTGGCGGAAACAGTAGCTTTCCTCATGGTGTTCCCCTTTTTAAATAATAAGCGGGATACAGCTCCCGCAACCTTTACAGGAATAACCTTCACCGGCTTGGTGATGGCAGGGTTAGCTGTGAGGAATACAATAGTCCTGGGACCATCAGAAAAGGCATACATTTACCCATCCTTCCATGCGATCACAACGATCAATATCGCAGAGATCATCAACAGAGTGGAGATAGTGGCTTCATTATTTATCCTGTCTATGGGGTTCCTGAAAACAGCGGTTCTGTTATATGGTGTATCTTTAGGCACAGCACAGCTATGCTCCCTGCGCTCCTACAAGCCTCTGGTTGTGCCTGTGGCAGTCTTAATGAGCATTCTGGCTCTACATAATTTTCCCAACCCAGTGGAGTTCGTAAGATTTGTCAATAAGGCATACCCTGTTTATGCGCTACCCTTTCAATTGGTTATTCCCCTGCTGACCCTCATAATTGCAGTAATAAGAAAAACTGATCAGCGGGATGGCAATAGTGGACATAAAGGACTACGGTCCCCTACTGGATCCAAAAGGAGGCAGATATAATGGTGCTGCTCCTCATAGCGCTCTTCATACTGATCATTCTGCTGGAAATAATCCCCTTAATCAAGAAGCAGCAGTGGAGAGAATTAACAGTCGCATCTGTGCTGCTTGCTGCCGGGTTTATCCTCAGTATGCTGATTATGTTTGATATTGATTTTCCTTTTCTTGCATCGCTAATCAGTGATTTTGTAGAAAAATCGCTGGCGCTGCCCGGCAGTTAGATTTCTGCAAAAAATAGACAGTTCTCAAAGTTAGAGAACTGTCTTTAGTTTAGCTTTTACAATTTTGTTGGATGTTTTTGTCCTGTTTCCTACTGACAATGTTTCTTTTGAGCAAAACACTCTTGTAAGACTTAGAATTATGAGCTAGGAATATTACTGCAAACCTCATCCCCTAGATCAACCAGTAGTGCGAATAAAGCATATTTGGTAAATAGTTTGTTAGTAAGAATAGCGGTAGTAGAACTAGTAGTAGAACTATTTGTGAAATTTTTAACTATTTATAATATACTCGTACATACCGTTTGTGTCAAGTGCTTGTTCGACATAATTTGAAATGTTTTTCGTTTTATCCCTTATTTAGAAAAAGTATTCTGCTATTATTCTAGATTTTTGTCGTATTTTGCCCCAATATAAATCATTAATTGAAAACCATTTTCACTACTAAATAACAGCTTTTTGTTAATATGGTTTTTAAAAAGAGTAATACTGCGTTTTAACCATTATGGTCAATATATTATCAGGTTAACAGGCTATTTTAGTTCATCAGGTTATAATATATTGATGATTAAATGTCTAACTGTGGTTGACTAGCAAGAACTTATCATATATCCTGTTATTGATAATGATTCTCATTATCAATAACATCAAGCCAGCCGGTCATGAGAATCAAAGATGAGAGGAGATAATTATGGATACCGTCACAGAGCTTAATAAATCAGCGACCAAAGCTCCCTCAACACGCAGGAAGAAAAAGCTCGTTTTGGTAGGCAACCCTAATGTAGGCAAAAGCGTTATCTTCAATCTCCTGACCGGAACATATGTGACTGTTTCCAATTATCCGGGGACCACTGTGGAAGTTGCCCGTGGGACCGGCAAGATCGGCCAGGAGGTCTATGAAGTAATCGATACACCAGGGATGTATTCACTCTTTCCCATCACTGAAGAAGAAAGAGTAACCAGAACACTGCTGTTGACAGAGAAACCTGAACTAGTGCTTCATGTAGTAGATGCTAAAAATCTTGAGCGCATGCTTCCCCTCACCCTGCAGCTTCTGGAGGCAGGGCTGCCTGTTATCCTAGCGGTCAACATGATGGATGAGGCAGAGGCGATCGGTCGCACCATCGATCTGGATGCTCTTGCTAAAGCATTGAAGATACCAGTTGTGGGAACAGCAGCGGCCGAAAACCGGGGTATAGAGCAGTTAAAGGGGATGGTGTCCGATTATGTCAGGAAGCATGTCGCCTGATAGCCAGTTAATCCAGTATGATGAGACTATTGAAAAGGCCCTGAACAATATTGCAAAACTGCTTAAAGCCAGATATAACTTCTCTAAGCGCATGATCGCCTTACTCCTGCTTCAGGAGGATGATGAGATCACCAAAATGGCCAAAATAAGGGAGGCTGATTTCCCTCAAATCTTTTCTATTATTCAGCAAACTAAGTCTAAATATAAGGACCCTCTACGCTATGTGATCACTCTCCAGTGCAGGCAAAGGTCTGATCAAATCCTTGCAGGTGTAATAACTGACAGCAAAAAAGAGACACAGCTCCAGTCATGGCTTGATCAGATCTCAATTAACCCCTTTACTGGAATTCCTATTCTTCTGCTAGTCCTTTACTTTGGATTGTACAAGTTCGTGGGGCAATTCGGTGCCGGAACACTGGTTGACCTGATCGAAGGAAACCTTTTTGAAAACTACATTAATCCTTGGGTCAACCAAGTTACAGCAAAACTGATTCCCTGGCCCTCAATCCAGACACTGATTGCCTTTGACTACGGCATTATTACCCTAGGTCTGCGCTATGCAGTAGCCATCATTCTCCCTATTGTGGCCACATTTTTCTTGGCATTTTCCCTTTTAGAAGATTCAGGCTATCTACCCCGCCTTGCTCTGTTGGTGGACCGGCTCTTTAAAAAGATCGGGCTCAACGGTAGGGCGGTGATCCCTATCACACTGGGGTTTGGTTGTGATACTATGGCTACCTTGGTGAGTAGAACACTGGAAACCAAAAGAGAGAGAGTAATCGCTACCCTCTTGTTGGCACTGGCTATACCCTGTTCTGCCCAATTGGGAGTGATAATGGCCTTGCTCTCTGCAAACCCGGCATCTCTGGGGATCTGGGCAGGCTTTGTGATCATGATTTTCCTGTTGGTAGGCTACCTGGCAGCACAGTTGATGCCTGGAGAAAAACCGGCTTTTTATATGGAAATGCCGCCATTAAGGCTGCCCAAGCTTTCCAATATTTTAGAAAAGACCCTTTCCCGCGTGCAGTGGTATTTTTTAGAGATCATCCCCTTTTTTATTTTGGCCAGTGTGCTGATTTGGATTGGGAAGATCACCGGATTATTTGATGCCATCATCAATGGAGCTGCACCACTGATGTATGCTCTGGGGCTTCCCTCTGAGGCTGCAGAGGTATTTTTGTTTGGGTTCTTTCGCAGGGACTATGGAGCAGCAGGGCTTTATGATTTACAAGATTCGCTCACCGGGGTTCAGTTGGTAGTAGCCGCAGCCACCCTTACTCTGTTTGTGCCCTGTATCGCCCAGTTCGCCATCATGGTCAAAGAGAGAGGCTGGAAAACCGGATTGGCTATTGCATGCTTTGTTTTTGTTATTGCCTTTTTATGCGGTATTATTCTCAATCTGCTGCTCACATCCCTAGGAGTAACCTTATAATAGAAACGCTATCAACCTAAATGATCAGAGGACAACTATGGTGCATTGAGAAAGGACATCTGACACCTATAGGAGGATATATAAAAATGAAATGCAGTTTCTGCGGTTATGAATTCAACGAAACAAACACAGCCGGTTGTAAGTCCTGTCCCCTGCAGGCGAACTGCGGTAAAATAAAGTGCCCTCACTGCGGTTTTGAAATGCCACAGGAGAACCTGCTCTGGAAGTGGTTCCGGCGCCGCAGACGGGGTGCCGGTGCAGGCAGGAGACATGGCCAGCGAAAAAAGGTATACACCGATGCATTACCCCTATCTCAACTGGAAGCTGGTAAAGAAGCTGTCGTATGCTATATCGATACCGGGAACAAAAGCACTCTGAATAAGATCATGGCTCTCGGCATTCTGCCAGGGGTAAGGGTTACCATGATTCAAAAATTCCCCACCTTTGTCTTTCAAGTGGGAAATACTCGGGTTACAGCTGATGAACAACTGGTTAATACTATTATGGTCCAAAAGGATTAACTCCATCCTGCCAAACCCACCAGCAGCATAGAAGCCAGCATGTATAATGAAGCAGCTTTGAACAGCAAAAAGTTCCTCTTAGGTGAAGGGAAAATAGAATAAAACACAGCCAGAGCGATCAACAAGATAACAGCGACCAATGAAGCCAATAGATAATATCCCTGCACACCATTCAGATAAACGGCAAACACCATAGCTAACCCGGCTAAAACTGTCGAAACGCTCAGAACAAGCCTTGTTTTTCCCTCCCCATAAACAGCGGGAAAGGTAGGAACCTGTGCTGCTTGATAATCATCTGCATACCTCATGGCAAAGGTCAAAATATGAATAGGGATCCACAACAGAACAGACAGTGCCAGGAGAACACCAACAAGATCGATGCTACCCGTTCCCAGGACACGCCCGGCTAGAACAGGCATCCCCCCTGATACCCCTCCAGGAATCACTGAGAAGGGGGTCTTTCTTTTCAGCCACATAGAATAAACTCCGGCATGAAAAAACAAACCGGCAGCAACCACTATGCCAACCAAATGGCTCAAAGTAAATGCCCACACAATACCGATAACGGAAATCAAGGAGCCAAATGCTAAGGCCTCCCGGGGAAGCAGCACCTTGGCAGGCAGCGGACGGTTGATGGTTCTCGGCATTTTAGCATCAATATCCCGGTCAACATACATATTGATCACAGTGCTGCCGCTGATGGCCAGAAACAGACATCCCAAAATAGATAACGTTGTCACCCAATCTGTCATCAGGTGCCCTGTAGATGCATACCCTGCCCAGCCGGTAATCAACAACAAAAAGGTCTGTTTGCTCTTCGTCAGTTCCCAGTATGCTTTCAGCTTAATGATTATTCTCTCATTCAAACTGTGCAGTTTGACAGTCTGCTGGGAATCACCTACCTGTTTCTCCTCTAATCTCACAATCTTCACCTCTTGAGGGGAGCTCAAAAGGCTACTGCCACTCTGGTTGCTCTCTTTGTTCAGATGGTTATCCTATCTTGCGGTCAAATTGCTTAATTGCTGGTCAGTAAATCTATCCCCTTAAATAATTGTTTATGTGGTTAGATAATTGACTAATTCGGCATTGAGACGCTCTTTTCCTCTTTTCTCAACAAGATCATAATAACACAGGTGATCAAATCACGCGGAATGAGAGGAGCTTACAGCACCAGCATCAGGTCTAGGTCTGATCATATATCTGATCCCGGGTAACTGCCCCGATTCAAAAGACAAATCATTATCCACAACAAGCAGATATGCTGGTCTGCCCGGTGCGATAGTGCCCATTGTATCTTCCAGACCGGCAATATATGCGGCATTTCGTGTTGCTGCTGTTAGAATTTCCTCAGTTGTAAGTCCCGCTTCCCTGAATAATTGCATCTCCTGCCAAAAACCCGCACCATGCTGCACTCCCGCTGCTCCTGCATCTGTTCCCACACCTATAGTAACACCTAACTGCTGGGCACACCTGATCATCCGCAGTTGGCGCCGGTATGTTTGCTCAATAACCAACCGGTCTTTTATATAGCTGCCATCTGGTCTTCCCTGATTTTGCACCGCAACCGGCACAACTGTCGGTACCCAGGCTACACCCTTTTCCGCCATAGCCTGCAAAGAATTTTCACTGACAAAAAAGCCATGCTCAACAGAGTGAACACCCGCTTTTATGCACAAGCGAACCGCCTCATCAGAACTGGCATGGGCCATTACCTTAAGGCCGTGATCACCGGCCATCTGCACAATTTGCGAAAGCTCCTTTAAATCAAACTGAACGCCGCTAACCCGGCCGTATTCCTTAAAACTGACGACACCAGAAACAAGGATTTTGATCTGGTTGCTCCCTTCTACAGCATACCTTTTTATTATTTGAGCAAACTCTCCTGGAGCAGCCCCTGGGCCTAAAAAACTGCCATAGCCACCATTTTTGCGTAGAGCCTTTCCTGAAGCCATGACCAGAGGCCCCTTTAACTCCATCCTTTCAACCATGCCCCGGCAGGCAACTCCAATCCCCTCCCTATCCCCTCCATCCCTTACAGCAGCAATACCATGGATCAGGTAGGAGAACAGTTTATCCTGAAGCCTGTCCTTGAGCAGCAGAGGGTTAATTCTTTGTTTTTCCAATGAAGAGCTAACCCCATCCAATGCCAGGTGAACATGGCAATCGATAAAACACGGGATAATTGTCAGGTGATCACCACCGATTACCCGGCAGTTTTTGTGACTGTTCGGCTCTATCAACTGATCATTATCTTCCTCAATATGCTCTATCTTTCCATCAGATATATGCACCCTGATATGATTTCCTGCAATGAAACTGGAACCAGTAAACAAGGCCCCTGCTTCCACAACCAGTCTGTCACTGCAGGACAACTCGATTAACTGCAACGACCAGCACTCCAATCCCTGATAGAAATAGTAGTAAAATATTAATCTAAATCCTGGCTAAAACCCTAACTCTTCTCCGATAAGTAATACTGTAAAATCTGAGCTCCTCGGTTTTCTTTTTATGACCGAATAAATCCGGCAGATCCTGTTCTCGCTGTCACAGTCCATACATGTTCCTGTTTTTACACAGGGGTTGTCCAACTGCAGCCTTTTGTTGTTCATAGGAGCGACAACTGTTCTTATTCTATCAAAAGCAGCATCGGTATTGGTACAGACTTTGTTTACACCTGCAACAACAATTACCTTTTTAGGGCCAAAGGTCATTGCTGCCACTCTGTTGCCGTTCCCATCTACATTTACCAGGTACCCGTCCAGTGTTATAGCATTTGCGCTGCACAAAAACAGGTCACTGACCACTTCCTGCCGCATGATCTCCATTCTCTCTTCAGGTGTCAGCCCAGGCTGTCCGTGATCAAGAACCACACCACCCTTTTCTTTGACAGCCTGTCCCAACCCCAGCTGTTTAATGGTCATAGAACCCCCAAAACCCACTTTGGTACCAGGGGCCACATGTGACAAAACATATTCCACAGCCTGTTCCTTATCAGCCAAATAAAGAGCATGAAAGCCATTTTTGAGAAGAGCTTTGACTACTCTCTCACCGATCACTTCATTATGCCACTGCTCAATACTCATAAGCCCTCCCCCAGTTTTATTAAGGATAAAAAATTATTAAAAAATTTTTTCACATATATTATTAACAGCTTGCACAGCCGGACTATCCTCCGGAAGCTCCACTATGGGTTTACCTAAAAGGTCAAACTCAGCCAGCTGGGAATCATAAGGAACAACACCCAACAGCTTCAACCCTGAGGCATCTATCTCCTCCTGGAGCAAAGCGGGGTCATCGATTCTGGTCACAATCAGATATGCCTCCCCAACATCAAAGGGCAGAGTTTGTATCAACTCATAGATCCGTTTGGCTGCGCGAACACCCTTGATGGACCCATCTGAAATCACCAGCAGAGTATCCACATCTTGGATGGTGCCCCTGCTGATATGTTCCATTCCAGCCTCATTGTCAATAATCATATAATCGTAATTTTTTTCCAGCTTAATAATGCTGTTTTTCAAAACAGCATTAGGGAAACAGTAACAACCCTCCTGCCGGGGCGCACCCATCACGAGCATGTCATATCCATCTGCTTTGATCAATGCATTTTCATAAAACCTAGTTTCGATCATTTCTTGGCGTTCGGAATCATCCACACCCTTTTGTTCTTTTGCGTGTTCTACTATATCAGATAATGTTTCTGTTACTTCAACACCCAAAGCCTCAAACAAAGTGGCATTGGGATCTGCATCAACAGCCAGCACTGTTCCCTTATTATTGGCAACCAAGTATCTGATCACAAGTGCTGCTATGGTGGTTTTCCCAGTTCCCCCTTTTCCGGCAAAAGCAATATGTTTGGACATCACCATACCCCTTTCTCTTTCTTCAAATACTACACAATACCAACAGCAGCAGCTGGCTTTTCCCAGATAAAATTCCCTGCCGCCTACCCTGTCCTTAGAGGACTCATTGTCTTTATTATATCTATAATATCACTCTTGACAAAAAGGAGTAACAATAATCTCTATCATTAAAAACAAAGAAACTGGACAGCATCTGAGAGCAAAAGTAAACCGGGGTTAAACCCCGGTTCAAAGAGGTGTATTAAGCCAGTGGAAACTGACTCAATTTTATTTCTTATTGATTTGGCAGCTGCCCTTTTATGCGGAAGATTACAGACATGAGCTCAAAAAGCGAACAGGCTCATAATAACAGCAATCAGATGGGCCTCGTCAATGCCAACCGAATTCCCAAATTCTTTAACCTGCCTAAAAACCTATCACTATCTGCACATCTGAGCTCCATCAGCAAGATGGTGCGTATTGGTGTACAGGTACAACAAGAGCAGCTGCCTGGATATACTATGCCCAAAACTATATGACCTAAAACATCAATAGGCAAGAATTATGCCAACGAATAAATAACCTTTAACCAACAAATATAAGGGCTTTTACAACAGACAGGCACAACTGTTATGTTGCATATTGCAACATGTAACATGCAGCATGTCGAAATATGTCATACAGTATCAAAGAAATAAGGCGGTATGAGATCACACCGCCAGTCGAATAAAATTTGCTACATCGCTGTGTAACCACCGTCAACACAGATAAGGGCACACCTCTTATTTTTCATAAGGGGTGACGATCCACTTGATACATCCGTCCTTTTTATTGCCGAAAATGTCATAGCCTTCAACAATATCGTTTAAAGGCTTGGAATGGGTTGCCAGGAAGCGTAAGTTTAATTTGCCTTTATGAATTAGTTCGATAAGCCGTGCCATGTTGTCAGCAGGTACAAGTCCAGAGCCGATTGTCAGGTTTTTCATGAATAAATCTATCATATTCAGTTCATAGGTTGGGGTACCAAAACCGATGACCTCCAGTCTGCCCCCCACCCGTAAGGTCTTCATAGCTGCGTCAATAGTCGGAACCAATCCTACAGCCTCAATTGCACAATCAGCACCACGCCCATTGGTGAGATCCATGATAATAGCAGCGGCATCCTCTTTGCCGGAATTAATAACAACATCACAAACACCATTTTTCTTAGCAACATGCAGACGGTAATCATCGAGATCAACAGCAATTACCTGAGCAGGGCCCCACAGCCTGGCACAGGCCATAGCACACATCCCGACAGGCCCACATCCCCAAACAACCACTGTATCCCCATGCTGAATATTGCACTTTTCCGCTCCAAAATAGCCTGTTGACAAAATATCGCCGACAAACAATACATCCAGATCATCTAAGCCCTCAGGAATTTTATGCATACCTGTCTCAGCCAGCGGCACTCTAATATACTCTGCCTGACAACCGTTAATGTAATTGCCAAACAGCATGGAACTTGTCATGCCTTCTCCTCTAGCCGTTTCACAGTACTGGGGCTGATCATTCAAGCAATAAAAACATTTGCCGCAATGGACAATACAGGACACAGCGACCCTGTCACCAACCTTGAACCCTCCGCCCACCTGTGAGCCAAACTCCACGATTTCACCGCAGAATTCATGGCCTAAAACAGTTCCGGGCTGAACAGAAGGGATATATCCCTGCATAATGTGGATATCGGAACCACAGATGGTGGAAGTGGTCACCTTCAAAATTGCATCTGTGGGTTCCTCGATCTTAGGAACCGGCACGTCATCAAGGCTGATTTGATTTGGCCCATGATAGACAAGAGCTTTCATTGTTTTCTGTTCCATTATCGTTCTCCTTCTTTCTTAATATTTTAGGGTGGGTAAGCATTTGTCATGGACATGCAAAACTTATACCATTATGATGTAATCCCAAAAACCCAAGAGTTTATGATAATTGTCAGCAATGTAAAAAAACATACTTATAATAAAAGGTGCTTATTGCAACATTTGGCTGGCTACATGTTGCAATAAGCACCACTATAATATTGGTGATATAACTTTCTCGGTCTTTAACACCGATTATATATAGATCTTCTCTTGGCCCATTCTATTGAAATACCATACTTCTTCAATTTGCGATAAATAGTACTCCGGGCGATCCCAAGTCTTTCCGCTGTTTGTTTGACATTTCCCTTTGTATCAGATAGCACATCCAGAATAATGTCTATTTCATTTTTTTTCATGACAGTGAGACCTGGTTTCGGAATCTTCATATTATTTTGGGTGATGGCAGATGGCAGTTCTCGAGGGGTTATTAATGAATTCTCACAAATACAAGCTGCCCTTACCAGCACATTTTCCAGTTCACGGATGTTACCCGGCCAATGATAGGCTTTTAGTAAACACATGGCATCACTATGAATAGAAAGGTTTTTCTTGCCGGTTTTTCTTTCAAGACTCATTAAAATGTCATCTGCCAGTAACTCCAAGTCTTCTATCCTTTCGATAAGAGAAGGCATATGTATCGAAAGTACATTTAACCTATAATAGAGGTCCTGACGAAATGTTCTTTTTAGGGCCTCCTCTTCTAGATTTTTATTGGTGGCTGCTATGATGCGGATATCGATCTGCTTGGATTTGTTTCCCCCGATACGGGTGATGCGCTTTTCCTGAATAACCCGCAGCAGTGTGACCTGAACATCTAAGGGCATATCCCCGATCTCGTCCAGATAAATTGTCCCGCCGTCAGCCAGTTCAAACTTGCCTGGGTCCCATCTTTTTTTGAACCTGTAAAGGCCCCACCCTCATAACCGAATAATTCACTCTCTACCAGACCCCGAGGCAATGCACCGCAATTAATAGCAATAAAAGGCATTTGTGAGCGATCACTGGCCTCATGGATCGCCCGGGCCATAAGATCCTTCCCGGTTCCGCTCTCTCCGGTCAGCAAAACAGTCAAATCATTCTTCGCCGCTAATTTTCCCTGCTCTATGACTTTTTGAAATACTCTTGATTTTCCTAACATATGGTCAAAACTGTATCTGGCTTTCGTTCCGGTTAATTTATTGACCAGAGCATGTACTTTTTTAACCGGTTTAAATGATAATATAATGCTCTCGGGAACACCTTCACCATTCTTGGTCAGCGCAGAAGAAAATAAACAGGAAAACTCTTTATCAGCTAAAGAAATATCAATTTCCACATCTTTGATCATTTTTTGGGAAGCAAACATCTCTTGGATATCGATACCTGATGGGATAATGCTGCTCAGTTGCTTATGCATTATCTGTTCTTTGGGTATTTGCAGTAATTGGAGGGCCTGGTTATTTACATGAGTGATCTTGCCTGTTGGTTCGACAATAATCACCCCATCAGTGACCAGTTCAAGAATTTCGGACTGCTGGCGGATTATTTTCTGGTGAGCTTCTGCGATTTGATTAACTCTCAGCTGTTTTTCAATGGCATTGGCAATACCGATTACCATACCAAGGGTGTGGGCATGGACACTCTCAGATACCCCTGATACATTTAAACAACCCAGCAGATTGCCGTCCTCTCCAAAGATCGGGGCTCCGGAGCAGTACCATAAATGGTTAAACTGACAATAATGTTCTTCAGCCCATACCTGCACAGGTTTTCGTAAGTACAGACATGTCCCTACACCATTGGTGCCTATTGTTTGCTCACGCCAATCTGTACCTATTTCCGGTGCTGAAGCAGGCCCTGAGGAACCGACAGCAAATAATATTATCCCTTCGGCATCAGAAAGTACCACTATCCCTTCACGGTGTAAAATTTTCTCGTAGAGATTAATTAGATAATCATGGGCAGCTTTTAACAAGGATGAATTTTCTTTTAGTTTTTTTTGTATTTCCCGCTGGGGAAGTATTTTGACGGTTTGGTTAATAGGGTCGGCACCGAATTGCTTACAGCGCTTCCATGATTCTAGGATTATAGGGCGAACATCATCTGTACTCAC
>JAAYWP010000127.1 GCA_012516535.1 Syntrophomonadaceae bacterium
AAGTCACATGACCTGACATAACTGAATAAAGCTTCTGGTGGCAATAGCGGAGGGGCAACACCCGTTCCCATCCCGAACACGGCAGTTAAGCCCTCCAGCGCCGATGGTACTGGGTTTCCGGGAGAGTAGGTCGCTGCCAGAATTTTTATAATCCTCGGTAGCTCAACGGTAGAGCATCCGGCTGTTAACCGGAGAGTTGCAGGTTCGAATCCTGCCCGGGGAGCCATAGACAGGCAGAAAAGACAGTTCTGCCTGTTCTTTTTTCAGCATTCAAAGACCGATCAGGGGGACAGGTTGGGTGATCGGTCCCGGGCCCGATCACCGGGACTATCCCGCTGCGCGCTCACCGGGACAGGTTGACCGATTGGACCGGTCAACGGGACGGTCCCGTCGTGCGGAAACGGCGCTGGAGAAATGTCCCCGCACGCGGCGCACCGTTACTATATAATAAAAATAAAAAAACCTGATAGCGTTTTGCCACAAGAGTATCAGAGTTTCCGTTTTCAGTTCAGGTGAAATACTTCCGATTGAGTCAAAGTAACCGTCCCCCTGACTCACAGGAAGCAATAAGAACGTCCCCATGCTTCACAAGGAGTGTAACCTATCTCTTGAACCATTTTTGTTACCCATGTCCTGACTGAACAATAACCACCCACTACCAACGACTAACACCAACCAATAACTACCCAATGACGCGACCCCCGTCCTCCTGTCACCTTGTCATCCCATGAAGCAAAAACGAAGCAAAAAGAGCGTCCCCTTGCTTCCCTGACCCCGTCCCCCTGTCATCTGGCTTTTTTGAAATTGTGTCCTGTTAGATGTATACTTGTATACAATCGGTTTTGTGCAGGATAATGATTTATTATCTCGAATTTACTTTTATGTTTTTATGAGTTTATTATATATGGAGGATGAGCTATGTCAGAACAGCTAGACAGTTTTATGAATGAAGTTATTGCTAAGAATCCAGGAGAAAAGGAATTTCACCAGGCAGTTTATGAAGTGTCTGCATCTGTGCTGCCATTTATAGAACAAAACTCCAGATATAAAAAGGAAAAGATTTTAGAGCGATTAGTGGAACCTGAACGCGTAGTAATGTTTCGCGTTACATGGGTTGATGACCATGGGGATGTCCAGGTCAACCGTGGGTACCGTGTACAAATGAACAGCGCTATTGGCCCTTATAAGGGAGGTCTGCGTTTCCACCCCTCTGTTAACTTAAGTATTTTGAAATTTCTAGCATTTGAACAGGTTTTTAAAAATTCCCTGACTACACTACCGCTGGGTGGAGGCAAAGGAGGAGCTGATTTTGACCCGCGAGGCAAATCGGAGCAGGAGGTCATGCGCTTCTGCCAATCCTTTATGAATGAGCTTTTCCGCCATATCGGCCCTGATACAGATGTTCCCGCTGGTGACATTGGAGTTGGCGGCAGGGAGATAGGCTATCTTTTTGGCCAGTATAGAAAAATACGGAACTCTTTTAACGGTGCTATCACTGGAAAGGGAGTTGGCTGGGGCGGCAGCCTGATTCGTCCAGAGGCCACCGGTTATGGTGTTGTTTATTTCCTACAGGAGATGCTAAAGGTTAGAGGGGATGGCCTCAAAGGGAAAACTATTGCCATCTCGGGATATGGAAATGTGGGCAGTCATTTTATTGAGAAGGCCTGCCAGTATGGGGCACGGGTTGTTACTATTGCAGATGATAAGGGCTATGTATACGATCCCGAGGGAATCAGTGGTGAAAAACTGGAGTATTTAAAGGATCTTTGGGTTATTCATCGCCGGCCGGCTAGAGATTTTGCAGAAAAATTTGGCTTGAAGTGGGTTGAGGGGCGCAAACCCTGGGAGGTTCCCTGTGATATTGCAGTTCCCACCGCTACTCAAAATGAGCTAGACCTTGAGGGTGCAAAGAAATTGGCTCAAAACGGCTGCAAATGTGTTGTAGAGGCAGCTAATATGCCGTGTACACCTGAGGCTGTGGCTGTTTTTAAATCTGCTGGCATCCTTTTTGCCCCGGGTAAAGCTGCCAATGCTGGTGGTGTTGCTGTAAGCGGATTGGAGATGTGCCAGAACAGCCAGCATATCTGCTGGTGTGCGGAAGAGGTTGACTCTAAGTTACAGGACATTATGAAAAACATCCATAATCAGTGTGTAATTTATGGTCAAGAAAGGGAACAGATCGACTATGTTAAAGGTGCCAATATCGCTGGTTTTATCAGAGTAGCGGATGCTATGTTGGCCCAGGGAATAATCTAAAATGTTGAGGTATGCTGTATACCATAATGTGGTAGAATAAGTCAAGGGTATTTCTTCATTTTAGCTGCCTTCCTAAATAAATGACCAACAGCCTTTTTTATTGACAGGCAATAGGGGACTGTGCTAAAGTATAACAGGATCTTTTTATGCCTGTATTTGGCACTGTTTACCGTTGTTGTTGAGGCAGTAGGAGGTGGCGAGAGTGCGAGTTGGTGTGACTTTAGCATGTACTGATTGCAAAAACCGCAATTATACAACAGAGAAAAACAAAAGGAACAACCCTGAGCGGTTGGAGCTAAAAAAGTATTGCCCTATATGTAAAAAACAAACTGTCCACCGTGAAACTAAATAAATGGTGGCAGTCTGAAGGATGTGAGCCAGTTGGCCAAAAAACCCAGCGTAGCAAAGGCCAAAAAGGGTGGCAGGGCACGCTCTAAAAGGGCCGCATCAGCAGAAGTAAAACAGGAGCAGGATCGGAGCTTGGTAGAAGCCACACCTGCCGCTGAAAAAAAACCACATCCCCTTCTACGCTTGCTCAAGCCGAAGGCTCAGGCGAAGGTTGAAGATAAAGGAACTGCTGAACTTGCGGAAGTGAAGAAGAGGACAAAACGAACCCCGCGCACCAGGGAAAGCGGTAAACCTAAAAAAGTGCCTTTTCAGGGCACTGTTAGGTTCTTTCAAAGTGCATGGGGTGAACTGAGAAAAGTGCACTGGCCCGGCCGGAGAGAAATTGCTGTTTATACTACAGTAGTTATTACAGCTGTGATTCTTGTGGCAGTTATGATTTGGATTGCTGACACCGCTTTGAGCGCTTTGATCAATGTGCTGCTGAACCTATAAAAAGGTTTAGCTTGAGTAAACATACCGGGGAGGTGGGGGCCGGCAGGTCCCTTGATTTATGGAAAAGAAATGGTTTGTGATTCATACTTATTCTGGTTATGAAAACAAGGTAAAAGCAAATTTGGAGAAAAGAGTTGCCTCCATGAATATGGAGGATAAAATTTTTCGCGTTCTTGTTCCAATGGAAGATGAAATTGAGATCAAGGACGGCAAAAGACGCATCTCCAAGAAAAAGATTTTTCCTGGCTATGTTTTGGTCGAGATGATCCTAACCGATGATTCCTGGTATGTTGTGCGCAATACACCCGGTGTAACCAGTTTTGTGGGTTCGGGGAACAAACCCATACCATTGAGGGAAGAAGAGGTACAAAACATTATGCGCAAGATGGGTCTGGCAGAAGCACCGATCAAGATCGATCTTGACATCGGTGAAAGTGTGAGGGTAATCGCCGGTCCCTTTGAGAACTTTATCGGAACTGTCGAGGAGATTTATCCAGAAAAGAGTAAACTTAAGGTGTTAGTATCAATGTTTGGTAGGGAGACACCGGTTGAACTGGAGTTCACACAGGTAGAGAAGCTATAAAGGAAATATAAGAGAAAGGAGTGCCCAGCATGGCTGCAAAAAAAGTAATTGCCAAGGTTAAGCTTCAGGTAGAAGCCGGAAAAGCTACACCAGCACCACCGGTTGGTTCTGCTCTTGGCCCTCACGGTATCAACATCATGGGCTTTTGTAAAGAGTTTAACGAGCGGACAGCTAAGGATGCCGGTTTAATCATTCCGGTGGAGGTCTTTATTTACCAAGACCATAGCTTTAGTTTTATTACCAAAACCCCGCCAGCTTCTGTTCTTTTAAAAAAGGCTGCAGGTTTGGAAACTGCCTCTGGTGAACCTAACCGGCGTAAGGTTGGCAAGGTATCCCGGGCCAAAGTAAAAGAGATCGCTGAGCTGAAGATGCGGGACCTAAATGCTATGGATATCGAAGGCGCTATGCGCATGATTGAGGGAACAGCTCGCAGTATGGGAATAGAAATTGTAAATTAAGTTATATAACCTGGTTTTGATCCAACCGGGAGATAGCAGTGGGAGGATTGGATCCGCTAAACCACAAAGGAGGACGAATCATGCCAAAGAGAGGTAAAAAATATTTAAACGCTCTTGAAAAGATCGATAGGAATCATTTGTATGAGCCTGATGAGGCATTAAATTTAGTCAAGGAAATTGCTTCTGCCAATTTCGATGAAACTGTTGAGGTTTCTGTGCGACTGGGGATCGACCCCCGTCATGCAGATCAACAGGTGAGGGGAGCTGTGGTGCTTCCTCACGGAACAGGCAAGACAAGGAAAGTGCTTGTGTTTGCCAAGGGTGATAAGGCTACTGAAGCGGCTGATGCTGGAGCTGATTATGTCGGTGCCGAAGAAATGGTCAAAAAGGTGCAGGAAGGGTGGCTGGATTTTGAAGTGGCAGTAGCTACCCCGGATATGATGAGTATGGTGGGGCGGCTTGGTAAAATACTGGGGCCCCGTGGGATGATGCCCAACCCTAAAACCGGCACAGTAACCTTTGATATTGAAAGAGCTGTTAAGGAAATCAAGGCTGGTAAGATCGAATTCCGCGCTGATAAAACAGGTATTGTCCATGCACCTATCGGCAAGGTGTCTTTCCCTGTGGAAAAACTCAAGGAGAACTATACAACCCTGATAGAGACATTGATTAAAGCCAGACCTGCTGCAGCGAAGGGGCAGTACATCAGAAGTGTTACTGTTTCATCGAGCATGGGTCCTGGTGTAAAAATAAATCCGGTAAAACCTTTGGGTTAATTTTTATTAATTGTTATTTGACTTAAAAAAAATACTTTGCTATGCTATATAGGTAACCGTAGACAGTAGGTGCCGCAGGGCTTAAAGGAGTACGCCTACCGAGGTTGAAGGATATTTAAGGGATTATCCTGGCCCTCTGCTGTTTGCGGAGGGCTTTATTTTTTGTAAAGGAGGCATGAAATGTTAACCCTGGAGAAGAAAAAAGAAATCGTTGCTGAACTGGAACAAAAACTGAAGGCATCAAAAGCAGCGATTCTGGCCGATTATCGAGGGATCAAGGTAGAGGAAGCTACTGATTTGCGCAGAGCCTGCCGGGAGGCTGGTGTGGAATATAAGGTAGTCAAAAACACATTGACCAAAATTGCTGCCGAAAACAGCGGTTTTTCAGAGCTCAATCAGTTATTGACAGGGCCAACTGCTATTGCTTTCGGCTTAGAAGACCCTGTTGCTCCAGCGAAAGTTCTGATGGATTTTGCAAAAAAGAACAAGAATTTGGAGGTAAAGGGAGGCCTTATCGAGGGAAAGGTAGTTGGGTTTGCTGAGGTAAAGGCCCTGGCTGATCTACCGAGCAGAGAGGTGCTGCTTTCCCAGGTATTGGCCGGGTTTAGTGCTCCGCTTACCAATTTATGCAGTGTCCTACAGGGCCCAATAAGAAAGCTAATCTATGCTTTACAAGCTGTTCAAGAACAAAAAGAGGCCTCTTAATCTTTAAAGTTTAAAATTTATTTTGAATATCTTTTGTGAACATCTATTTTGAACATCTATAAGGAGGTTTTTTTAATGAGCAAAGTTGAAGAGATTATTGAAGCAGTAAAGGGAATGACAGTTCTGGAGCTTGCAGAATTGGTCAAAGCCATAGAAGAGGAATTCGGTGTAACTGCCGCTGCTCCTGTGGCTGTAGCTGCTGGTCCGGTTGCGGCAGCTGAAGCACCTGCTGAAGAAGAGAAAACAGAGTTTAATGTGGTTCTCAAGGCTGTCGGTGACCAGAAGATCAAAGTTATCAAAGCTGTAAGGGAGATTACAGGGCTTGGTCTAAAAGAAGCCAAAGAATTGGTAGACAATGCTCCAAAGCCGGTTAAAGAAAATGTAAGCAAGGAAGAAGCTGAGGAGATTAAGGCAAAGCTCACCGAAGTAGGTGCAGAGGTAGAAATCAGCTAGTTTTGTAATATCAGTGTGGTTTTTTCTTAACTGCTTACAGAAGTGTTTTTTCGAAAAAAAGTGTCTAATTGTGATAAAGAAATTGAATGATAGGGAGCCCTTAGCAAAATGTGTTCCTGAAAGGGCTCCTTTTGTCATAGTGTAAAGTTTTTATAGGAGAAAACAAGAAGAAAAAGACAAGAGATCATCACTTTTG
>JAAYWP010000128.1 GCA_012516535.1 Syntrophomonadaceae bacterium
TCGGCTTTCTACACCATAATATGTGTGTTTAGGAAAGGTGTTACAAGTTTTTGCTAGATAGCTTTTTTGCTGTGATCCAAAAGCACCCGTTTAAAAATAACGGGTGCTTTTCATATTTTAGTTGTCACCGAAGAAGAGCAAGATTAGAATCAGGAAGAGAATAAAAGCCCAACTATTGACTCCAAATCCACCAAAACCAAACCCCTTAGATTCCATATTATCCCTCCAGTCCAGATGCGGGCATCAGCTATACCCACCTCAGTTTTCTAAACCATAATATGTTGTTGAAGGCAAAGTGTTACATATTTTTACATGTCAGCATTATAATCCAATAGATCTTGGATCACTTCTTCTCCCTCTTCTTCTGATTTTTCAACAGCCGTTTGAGCTGACACAGGAGCATCAGCTAAAAATAACAAGGTTTGTAATAGAAATAGCTTGGCTGGGCTCAGATACTTAGGCTGTTTGCTCTCCAGTTCTAGGGTTCTAAACCCTTCCCCTGGGCCAAGGATTTTTAAAGAATCCAGCGTTTTTTTGGCCGGTTCGCTGTTAAGCAGCTCAAGTATGCTTTCCAAAGCGATAAGACAGCCATTTCCTTGAGGGCCCAGGTAGGGACGCAGGCTTCTAAAAACTGAAAGCGCCTGCTCATCATAGGCAAAACCGCCCATTACCAATTCCCCCCTTCACTTTTTGTCATAGGCTTATCAGATAATGTTATTGGTCTTCCTTTTTTTCCATAATATGAGCTTCTGCAGGAAGCGTTCCTATCCGGCTTGTTCAGCACAAATAGGGCTACCGCAACAGCTCTTTCAAAACTGGAGCCGCCTCCTGGGCTGCCCGGCGGCCTCGTTCTAATAGCTCAGGCACCCGCTCAAAATCCCCTAAGCTGGCATCAAAGGCCAGAGGGTCAATAACAAGATCAGCAGACTTTAGATCAAGCTGCGTGTTCTGCAGTGTCATAATATCGATGCCCCGCTGGATCACACGAATTAGGGTCTCCGGTTCCTGTACACTCCCCCTTCGTTTTAAACTCACCCCCACTACAATACGGGAACCTAAATGCCGTGCCAGTTGAGCAGGCACCATTTCTGCAAGCCCGCCATCTGTAAGCAGTGCCCCCTGGTAAGGGACCGGTTCAAATACACCGGGGATGGCACAGCTTGCCTGGACAGCCAGACCCAAGGGCGCATTGGGAAAACACAGAGCTTCCGGTGACAGCTTGATCACTTTATTGGAAAACACCACTTTTTTTCCGCTGATCAGATCCACTGCCACCACACCAAAAGTCATCGGGATCTCATTTAAGTGTTTTTTCTTGGTAAGCTTGACAACCAGTTCACCGATCTTTTCCCCGCTGAACAGGGCCCTTGGGACCACATCCAAAAAATTGGCCATATCCCTGAGGTTATCCAACAAAAACCTGATAAAAGAATAGGGGTTAAAATTCCAGGAGAAGATATCTTTTTTTTGCAAGCCCATTGACAACTCTCTCAGCTCTGAAGGTTTTACTCCTGCAGCATAGAGAGCACCTACAAGGCTTCCTGCACTGGTACCGGTCACAATACCCGGTAAAATCCCGTTCTCTTCCAAGACCTCAAGCACACCGATGTGTGCTACCCCTAGGAGCCCTCCTCCCCCCAGAGCAATTCCTAAATGTGGATATTTCATGCCAGATCAACACCTAACTTATCTAAAACAGTTTTGATGGGGTTTATTACCGAAAATTCGTCAGAACCGGCAAAAAGCAACCCTACAGCCCGGTTTTCATCGTCTAACACCAGGGAACCGCTGTCTCCTGCCTTTGATTTCAATTCACACATGATCTGGTCATGGAAACGCACCACATCAGAACTAGCACCCATAGAAACATTTAAGGTAACATGCAGAGCGGTTATCTTCCCCTTTGTAACCCCTGAAGTGCGTCCGCTTTTTTTAACCGGCATTCCAGGCTCTGCCTCCACAATACCCTTGACAGAGCCCAATTCTAGAATTTCTGAACCGATTTCCTTTGGATCCACAGGACGGGCAACTGCGCAATCCACCAGATTTTCGGTCCCTATCTTTTCCAAGCGCATCCTGTAATTTGGCCGAAAGGCGTGTAGGACCGCATTGGCAGCCCTGACTCCCATAGCAGCTACTTTACAGTCCGCAGACCTGCTGAAGCGGTAAATAGGAACAAATCTTTCCAGGTGGCCTATGATGTCCTGTTCTGTCCCTCCATCATAGACACCTGGCTGGTATATGGGATCCCCAGGCATTGATCTCCCATCAATGCCATCAGTGGAATTGGCCAAAACATGGTTATTGGAAAGGATCAGCAACTGCCCGGTCTCCCGGTCCCGCACCACAGCCCCAAAGGTACCGGCAGTCACTTTATAATGGCCGATACTGGAACCGGGACGGGCTGGCCGCAGTTTTTCTGTCCGGGCAAGAAAGCGTATCTCCCCCACCTCAATTACATCTGTACTGGAGCGCCCGATACGCTTGGGAACACATTCATCAACCCCTAGGGTTTCGACAGGCACTTTTTTCTCTACAAAAAAAAGAATAGCTGGCTCACCGGTGTCCTGTCTGCCGCGCTTTTTATAGCCGACTCCCACTCCGATCACATTGGGAAGCCCTGAATAGCGCTCTTTGGCAACCCCCAGGGAACGCAGCAACTTACGCATATCCATCCTCCCCTCCTCTTTTTTGTCAATTCAGTATATTCAAGGGAAGGGGGTAAAGGTGTCTATTTAATGCAGAGAGATGTAGCACACAAACTAAAGTAGGAATATGATGCAACCGAACAGCAGATTATGAGTGCAATGCTTTACAGAAGGAAAGTGTTACTAGTGAAAAAAGAAGATATGGAAAAATTATCTATACCTGTCCAAGGGCCGACAAAATTCAGCCTAGAACGAAGATGGAATCTGGCAGAGGATTTAAAAGAAAAAGAAAGGGACCAACTTCTTAAAGAAATCAGCTCCTCTCTTAAAACGATCGAAAAAACTTTGGAGCGCATAGAAAACCTGTTCAGATTCACACTCTTTAATACTGATATAGATACTTAAATAAATCTGGACAGCTATTTTCCAATACCCAAATTAAAGGGGCAACCTATCCGGTTTGCCCCTTTTAGCATTTTAACTGTCTATACCGGTTCCTCATTATTGCATTCAGGTATCCTTTGAGGTGGGCCAAATTCCCTTTTCACCACAATATCCCGATCACTTAAGTATCTCCCGCCATAGGGCCTGATAGCTGATACCAGCAGGTTTTCATGCTTCCACAGCTTGTCGACAAGCTTAAATACTATTCTTATTCTTGGATTTACTGTGTCAATTATCTCGCATTTCTTAATATCGATATCCAGACAGGAGCCATCTACCTTCCTGACAATATCCTGGAAGGCCCTTCTCCCTGCTGCGGTGTTGGGGAAACCCTCACCACCGGGAAAAGTGAAGAAATCATAGAAATTACATTTTCTGAAAAACTCAGATTGACAGACCACAAAAGTGGAGTCACACCTGACAACAGCCTGGAAGCCAACCCTGATATTCACACCATCACAATCAGGCTGCAGCTCTTCACTGGCACAGGTTACAAAAGCCTCACAGCTAACAGGTTCAAAGGGCCCCACAATAGAACCCCGACAGGAGGCTGTTCCATCACACAAACAAACCGGAATATCCACATACTGATTATCCATAGCGCAGATCAAGAGCACATCCTCAACACAGATCATATGACACTCGCAGTCCAGGTGTTCAAATTTACCGGTAATCCCCCATCTGGCCCTGTTATTAGCTGTCAGAACCTTGCAGCACTCTGCACAGTTTGGATCAAGCCCAAAGCATGGCGGCATATGTAAAGCTTCGCTATCTTGTGCTTCAGGATTGGGATTGCACTCTTTACAGTCCTTATCATTCACAGTACTTACCTCCTTTACGACTACAGCAGGATTTACTTCTGCTGTTTTTATTCCAGTATATGGCTACTGCTGAAAGAGTGTTACCCAATCATGAATGAAAAAAACCCTTCGGATATATCCGAAGGGTAACTAATTCATGTCACTTATCAGCGTCCTGCTGCTATCTTAATCTCTCCACCATCGCGAAAGACAGTCAATTCCACACTTTCTGTAAGCACATCTGTATAACTGAACGAGACTCGCCGCTGCGTTCTTTTTTCATCAAGCTTTATGACAAAAATATTGGGATAGGTACTTTCCAGGACTCCCTCTCGCTCAACAACCCTGTTCCTACCCTTAAATGATTTGAGCTTAACTCTCGTCCCTACAAAGGTATCCAGGTCCTGTTTGATTTCAGCCAGCACTTCTTTAGTAGCCATGGTATCACCTTCTTAATCATTTTAGCTACTCCAACAAAAACATTTCGTAATATTATATCAATACATCAGCTTCAAGTCAAACACTTTTTTAGTTTATTTGTCCAGTGTTATTTACCACTTTAGAATCGCGGAACAGGGGCTCCCAGCCTCATCTTACCCCTGGTCTGGATACCCCCTACCCCCCCTACACCCATGCCTGCCTCCTCTAAAATATCCTGCAGAGAAACCCCTTCATAAATAGAGGTATGGGCTAATCTCTCCGCGATAAAAACCGGGTCTAATACATCGATCATAATGCGCTCAGGTGAACTGGCAAAATTAGCACCGGCTTCAATCAATGCCTCAAAATAGGACTGGCATCCCCCTGCGATGATGATCAGATCATCTTTGTTCCTTTCAAACTCCCGGGCCCGGCGCACAGCTTCTATAAAATATTCGGAGTTTTTATAATTATTTAAACTGCGGTAATCCCGCACTCCTTTTTTTACAGCATCATGTCCGGTCAGGACCAAAATATCTGGACGGTACTCTCGCAAATATTGCTCTACCTTTTTAGGCTGCTCATCCTCTGTTATATGAACAACCTGGCAGGGAACAGCAAGACGGAGATAGGTCTTTAAACAGCGATCTACGTACTGGCGGTCCCCCTCTAAGTGGAGCACCTGGCCCGGTATTTCAAAAAAATCTCCCTTACTTTTTTTTCCGGAAAATAATGAAGAAATTCTACTTCTGTACGCCTGTCTGTTGATGGCCCTTTTGATAAACCTCCTCTTTTGTTTGAGGAACTCACTATACCTGCGGATTACTTCAGCATTACTTTTTTTCTCTAAATCAACAAGAGGTGCACTGGCATACAGGCGCACAAACACTCCCCGCAGTTGAGCACAGGGTTCTGCTCCCTCCTCAACGATTTCATCAACTCGAAACAGGATATCCTGCTGGTATGATCTCCGTGCCACAATATCTCCTGTTTTGATTTGTGCGATCACCGCCACCCCCTTACCAGTTTTTGCCTGATACATTTTATGTAGCTGCTATCCCTTCTGCTACCTGTTTTTCCCTTATTGCCCTCAATAGACAGCAACACTAAAATAGGATCATGAAAGGGTGATAGCTATGAAACTGCGGGGACACCATCTGATCTGTCTCCATTATTACCGTGGTGAGGGATATTCTGAAGATTATGTGGAACACCTCTGGAAAATAGTGAAAAAAGCTGAAGGAGGTGAAACAATCGAAGTAATCGCTGGAGCAGATGATGTCTGCAAAGCCTGTCCTTACCTGAAAGGGGATAGCTGCGCTCACAAAGAGGGAGCAGAGCAGGAGATCAGGGAACTGGACCAGAAGGCATTTGACTTCCTGTCAGTTCAGCCGGGTAGCAGAGTCCTCTGGTCGGATCTGCAAAAAAAAGTAATGGCGGCACCAAAGGACTGGTTTGACTCCTTTTGCTCAGGCTGCGACTGGTTCGACCTGTGCACCCGGATACGCAATCAGGAGGGGAGCAGCGATTGAACTCAACAGTTCGGGATATACTAATGAAAAAAGGAGAACAGGCTTGTGTTCAAACCGGAAAGGGTCTTTTTTGAAAGGGATGCTCTCTCCTATCCCCTGGGAGAGAAACTATACAATTATTTTCAGCAGCAAAAAATTGAGGTGGGTTTTACCACCACCCATAACCGGGTAACCGGAATACCGGGCAAGAGACCACAGGAGAAATTCCTGCGATCCAAACGCACCCTGGTAGTGGGGGTGAGAAAAAGCAAAGATTTTGCCAGCTGCCGCCCGTCAGCCCACTACCAACTCCCTCTGGCCACCGGCTGCCCTGGAAGCTGTGAATACTGCTACCTGCATACCAATATGGGGCGCAGGCCCTATGTCAGGATCTATGTCAACCAGGAAGAGATCCTGAATAAAGCAGGGGAATATATCAACAAAAGACTCCCTGAAACAACTGTTTTTGAAGGAGCTGCCACCGCAGACCCCCTAGCTGTTGAGCCCTATTCCGGCGCTCTGAAAAAAACAATCGCTTTTTTTGCAGAGCAGGAGAAGGGCATGTTTCGTTTTGTCACTAAATTCACAGATGTGGACTCCCTGCTTTCCATCAAGCATAAAAACAGAACGAGATTTCGTTTCTCCATCAATAACTCCAGAATAATCAAAGAATTTGAACACGCCACCCCACGGCTACAAGGGCGCCTGCAAGCAGCCTCCAAAGTGGCAGCCGCAGGATATCCCATGGGCTTTATGATTGCACCGATCATAGCAGATAACAACTGGAGGGAGGATTATACAGCACTCCTTAAAGAACTGCGCCCCTTTGCCGAACACCCGGATCTGACCTTTGAACTGATCACCCACCGATTCACGGCTAGAGCAAAAGAAGTGATTTTAGATCTATTCCCCCATACAGGCCTTCCTCTGGAAACAGAAAATAGAAGATTTAAATGGGGACAGTTCGGCTATGGGAAATATGTTTACCCAAAAGAGCTGATGGCAGAGATAGAAAGCTTCTTCAGGGAGAAGCTGGAAGAGGATTTCCCTAAAGCAAAGATCGAATACTTCGTCTGACTTGCAGGGGATCCCAGTCCTCTGTGCTATCCGGGCAACCTGCTTCAATGAATTTACTCCGGCTCATTTACTTAGTATATTTATCCGCCACTGTAGAGGCACCACAGGCGTAAGGCTTGATCTTGGCATCAAAACCACTTCCGGTGATCATGCCCACAATATCCCGAATCATTTCTTTGGTTTCCCCATTTCTGCCGATATCCAAGTGTATTTCCAGATCAAGATCAGTATATCCCTTTGCCGCCAGGTCTTGAGTCAACCTGCTGGCAGTTTCCAGACTGGTGGCTGCTTCCATAAAGATCCGCTGCCGTAGACTATTGATGTTTTCATACATTTTGCGGTTGTAATAATAGCGGGCTCCTTTTCCTACCCGGTGTACAACAACAGCAGTGACAAAATAAGTTTCCTTATGTACCTGAGAATCTGTTCCTATGATGAGCTTATAGCTCATCTCAGGTTCCTCAGCAATATAAGCCAGCAGGTCATCAACAAGCTCTTCCCAGCTCATCGCTCCTTTGGTTGGACTGGTGAAGTGCATTATTCTTCCTTCCCTTCTTTTAGTTGAGCTACTGCGTCTGCTAAGCGGGCAAACTCTTCCAGTTCAAGGGTTTCTCCCCGGCGTTCAGCTGCAATCCCACTGTTTGCAAAAACACTTTCCTCGCCAGGGCGGAGCAGGCCTCCCTCCTTGAGTGCATTCCGCAATGTTTTACGGCGGTAACGAAAAGCGGCATGCACTACTTGAAAAAAGATTTCCTCATCCCTGACCCTGACAGCAGGATGCTCCCGGCATACCAGTTTGATCACTGCAGAGTCCACTTCCGGTGGTGGGCAGAAGGCATGTGGTGAAACCCGGAAAACCATCTCCGGCTGTGCGAAATACTGCACAACCACCGACAGTGAACTGTAATCCTTCCTCCCAGGCTGGGCGGTAATGCGCTGTGCAACCTCCTTCTGAACCATAAAAACAAGGAGTTCCTTATGGAACTCCCCCTGGAGCAAGCGTATAATCAATGGGCTTGTAATGTAATAAGGGAGATTCCCCATTACTTTACAGGAGGCATAACCAGGAGCGTAATCATCCAACAGCTTCTGGAAATCAACCTGACGGGCATCCCCCTTTACCAGTCGGACATTATCATAACCCTTTAGGGTTTCCTCCAAAAGGGGAAAAAGGTTTTGATCTATTTCCACAGCAATGACCAGACCGGCCCTGCGTGCCAGAGCTGCAGTTAATATACCCAGGCCTGGACCGATCTCCAGCACAACATCCTCTTTTGTCAGTTCAGCTGCGTCAGCAATACGCTCCACAATCTGTGACTGCCAGAGAAAATGCTGTCCCAGCCCCTTTTTGGGCGCCAGGCCGTAGCGCTGCAATAATGAGCGCACAGCTGTTGGAGAATTAGCTTGTGCCATTTAATACTGCCTCCTGTCCCCATTATTATACTACAAATCAGACGACCGATCAGGGGGACAGTCCCGGTGATCGGTCAAAAGAAAATCCTTGTTTATTTCTCTCCATCCACAAATAAGCACCTTCGGCTCTGATCAATCCTCCCTTTTTTTATTCAACCATCCGATTTTAATTCCCGGGATACAGTCCAGATCGCTGGAATAGGGCTTTAAATCCAGCAGCGGACTGCCGTCTACTGCTTCAACACCTTGAACCAGCAAGCGGTTGCCTTTCCTGCCTAGGAGCTTGGCCACACAAAATGCGATCGGATTTGGACGGGATGGCGACCGGCAAGCAAATACGCCCCTCAGTTCCGGACCGAAGGGTGTTTTTGTTACGAGAACATCCCTTTTGGCAAGGTGCAGCCAGTAGAGGACGATCAGGTAGGATGACTCTTCTATGTCCTTAAGACCCCCAACATAGTCTGGATAGATCTCCAATTCCACTTGCTTATCGGAAAACCGCCCCTGATTCGGGGCATCGTCAGGCGACCGGTAAGGACTGTGAATAACACCGATGGGTACAAGTTCGATTTTCGTTCACTCCCCTCATTCTCCTTCAAAATAAAAAACACGGAAGCTTTCCCTCTCTGGAAAAAATACCTCCGTGGTATAATTGAACAATACCCACTTCTGTGGGCAGAACATTGTACTATATATTCTAGAGAAAAAAACATTTTCCTTCAATAAATTCTTTTTCTTGTAAAACAGTTACAAAACCCAGCACAGGGAGATCACTGCAGTATATACACCTTCACATAGCGTACTCCCCACCTATGGCACTCAGCATCAGAGGGGAAATAGAGATCAACTCTATTACCTTTGATTGCTCCTCCAACATCCAGTGCCCTCCCATAACCATAACCATCAATATAAAGGCGTGAACCCAACGGGATCACCCGGGGATCCACCGCAACCACACCACGGGCTACCCGGTGCCCAGTTGCCGTATATTTCCCTGCACTGGGGCCATAGGCAGTGGCTCTTGCCTGTATAACCTTACGGTAGCGGATAACATCACCACCACGTGAGATAGTGGAAATTGTCCCATAGGCAATAACCCTGTTCACCGGGGAGCGCACAACCTGCTCTTTTATGGTTTTTCTGGACACCTCTTTGCCATCCTCATATACTACCTTGACCTGACGCACCCCCTCACCTGGTGAACCCTGGCGCACTACCTTCTGCTGCCCTTTATTGAGGGTTGAGTCAGGTTTCCTTTCAGTTTTTGCAGGAATATCATACTTCTCTGTGATCAGCTCTTCCCTGACCCGGGTTACCCTGATTTCACAGCCGGGCTCAACCTCGGCATCAAGCTCCGGACTGACACGATCAAGCTCCCCTAAAGACAGAGAAGCCTTTTTCAAAACACCACGGACATTTGTGGCAGTCGTATAGATGGTTGTAGTATCACCATCTGCCACCACGTGCACAGGAAAAGCACGCTCTACAACCACCAGCATGCCATCTTTAACCTTTGATTTTAATCCTGGTGTCACCTGGTCATGGGCTTTTACCTCAATACCAGCTTCAGTCAGAGCCTCCTCTACAGTGCCCTTAAGGGTTTTATGATGCACTTCTTTTCCATCAACACTGATCCTGATTTCATCTGTGGCATAAACCACAGCTCCCCAAGACAATATACCAATCAAAGTGATCACTATCACTATTCCGAGGACAAGCTTTTTCCTGGAAAACCGCTGCCCTCTGCTTTGCTCATCGCTCAGCTTCGTCACCTCACTTTATTACTGCCACAAAATAACATACATCTTATTATCTAGCATGCGGTTGGCGAAAAGGACGCAAATATTATATTAAACACTAAGGTGGATATTCCTCTTTTTAAATATGGCATCTTATGTTGAAAAAACATCCCCTTTTTTTCTACACTGCTAGTGCCCAGCCGTTCAGATGAAATACTGCTGTGGGACAACAGGGCGAATAATGATTCAAAAAGGGAAACAGTGCAAACCTGTTGAACAAATTGGACCAAGAATTCAAAACACCCAGTCCCTATACCGCTTATTTTTAACATCATAGCAAAACTTGCCTTTCCTAACAACCACCAAAATGCTCACTGATACTACCAACATAAAAAATTGGCGCCCTAAAGCCTATCAAGTCACCGTAGTATAAAACTACGGGGTTCGGTCATTAGTGGCGCCTTATTCTCATGCCTAGTACTTTCAATATATTATATGTTGCCATATTATATGTTGCCGCTCAGCAGAACCACCCTGCTGCGGCTTTTTGGCAGACCTAATCCAGTATATAAACCTTCACCTCACGCCTGCCCCATTGATAGCACTCTTTTGCTGTCTCCAGAAAAACATCGATCCTGTTTCCTTTGATCAGCCCACCGGTATCCACAGCTTTTGCATAACCATACCCCTCCACATAGAGTTCAGTGCCCAGCGGGATCACTTTGGGATCCACAGCTACCCCTCCCACATAAGGCATGACCCCTGAAGCGGTAGGGTTTCCGGTATGGGTATAGGCTGTTGCGATCATTTTCAGCACCCGCTTGTTGTGCAGGGAAACACCGCGTGAAGCCAGCTTTGTTTTGGACCTCACACCAACAGCAGTGATCTGGGTTACCGGTTCCTTGATCACCTCACTGCCTAACTTCCTCTTCTGGACAACCTCCCCATTTTCTGTGGTTACCTCATACTTTTTCATTAAAAGCCCATCTTGGCCAGCCTGCTTAATGCGGGTGCTGCCGGGAGCAAGACTGGGATCCTGTACACTTTTCACCTGAAAAGGGATCTTTTCTTCTTCAGTCACGATCCGAGTATTCACCCGGACCACCACCAACTCCGGCATTTGGTCAGAGCTGGTGTCAAACCTGGCCTCTACCCTGTCCTTTGGCCCCAGCTCCACACCTGCCTCCTGGAGAATATCCTCCAGGCGAGGCAGAGTGGTTCTGGAAACCACAGAAGTCCCATCGACTACAACTTTGATGGGGGTTTCCTCCAGAGTCTGCAAATACAAGCCCTTACCCTTCCTGTAGCCTACAGTAAAGCGTACAGCACTATTGTTGTCTGTTTGAACAGGATTAACAAAAAAGTCCTGCCAGATGGCTCCATAGGCAGCCCCAGGCTCTGTTAAGGCTCCGCTGAACTGAGCAAAAAGCACCAGCATAAATATTGCCGCTGCTGTGCAGATAGCAGCGCCCTTTGGTCTGCGGCGTTTTTTTACTCCTGCCAGCTCTAATACTTCTAGTTTTGTCACATAAACCTCCCCCTGTAAGTGAGATGGTAGTACTACCATTATTTCCCTTACAGGGGGTTTTAAACATTATCAGGTGGAAATAACTGCAGTTGGCCTTGTGAGTCAAGGGGACGGTGACTTTGACTCGCGTGACAGGACACCCGTCCCTGTATCACGCCGCCTCCTGTCACACCGGGGCCGATAACTCAACCTGTCCCCCTGCTCGCGCGGGCAACCTGTCCGGTGATCGGGCCTGATTAGATCTTGAAAAAAGCCTTTGCGCTGGCCGTTGTGACCGCTGCCACTTCTTCAGGGGATACATCTTTAATCCTGGAGATCTCCTCAACCACCGCGGTCAGGTAAGAGGGTTCATTCCGCTTGCCTCGCCAGGGTTGGGGAGCCAGGTAAGGGCAGTCTGTTTCCAAAAAGATACGGTCCAGTGGGGCCTCGGACACAACCTCCCTCAGTTTGTTGTTTTTGGGGTAGGTCAGTGTTCCGCCGATGCCTAGATAATATCCCCTTTCCAGGCAGATATCAGCTATCCGCCGGTCCCCGGAAAAACAGTGGATGACCACCCCTGCCAGCCCTGTAAAGTCTTTTAAAATGGAAAGGACTTCATGGTGTGCCTCCCGGTCATGGATAATAACAGGAAGGTTTAATTCTCCGGCGATTTCCAGCTGTTTTCTGAAAACAGCCACTTGTATTTCCGGTGGAGAGAAATTGTAATGGTAATCCAGTCCGATCTCCCCCCAGGCTACTACCCTACTGCTTTCACACAGGAGGCGCAGCCCATCCCAAGTGCGGGGGACCACATCTTTAGCATCATGGGGATGGACCCCCACAGCAGCATATATCTGCTTGTGCTCTTTCGCCAGGGCAACCGCCCGGCGAGAGGAACTGAAATTGCTTCCCACACTGACTATCTGAGAAATACCCTTATCCTGTGCCCTTGCCAGGACAGCGTTCAAATCAGCGGAAAACTTGGCATCATCCAGATGAGCATGAGTATCAATTATATGAAAAGACATATTGCCACCCCTAGTTCTGATTAATCAAAACCGCCGGTGGAAACTGTTCCGACCGGCCGGTTTAACATCTCTGTCGCAGCGGCATTTTTAATTTATTTTACACGGCTGCCTGGTGGAACCTCCCGGTCAACAGTAAGGATCCCCAGGTCTTCCCCTTCACTAGCAGCCAGAATCATGCCCTTAGAGGTCACACCCCGCAGTTTGACCGGTGCCAGGTTGGCTACGATCACCACCGATTTCCCGACCAGGGATTCGGGGGTATAGTGCTGGGCAATACCTGCCACAATCGTCCTCGTTTCCTCTCCCAACTCAACTTCCAGCTTAAGCAGCCGGTCAGCCCCCTTAATCTTTTCCGCGCTCTTGACCAAGGCCACCCGCAGGTCCATGCGGGCAAATTCATCTATGGTGATCTGCGGCTTTTCTTCTGCCTTTTCTTTGCTCTCTTTTGCCGGTTTCTTCTCAGCTGTTTTCCCCTCTTTTTCGCTCTGGGCTTCTGCGTCATTATCCACCATGATGCGCGGGAAAATACCTGGGCCTGGTTCCATTCTCAGATTGACAGGCATTCTTCCCCAATCCTCAGTGCTGTCCCAACTGTGCAGTTCAGGCTGGTCGGCGATCCCGAACTGGGCAAACACACGCTCAGGAAAGACAGGCATAAAAGGCGAACACCAGATGGTCAAGATGCGCACCGCTTCACTGAGGTTATAGAGAACGGTCTTCAGCCTCTCTTTTTTATCAGGGTCCCGGGCCAAAACCCAGGGGGTTGTTTCATCAACATAGCGGTTGGCACGGCGCACCAGCTTCCAGATGGCAGCTAGGGCGCTGCTGAAATCCATCCGCTCCAACTGCTGCTCCAGCTCCACTTTCACTTCCCGGGCACAGTTGATCAGATCATCATCAGGGCCCTCAGCAGGGCTAGGTGCAGCCAAAACACCGCCCTGGTATTTTTTGACCATGCCCAGGGTGCGGCTGATCAGGTTCCCCAAATCATTGGCCAGGTCCGTGTTGATCCTGTTGATCAGGTCATCCTCACTGTAGTAGCTGTCTCCACCATAGGGGAGCTCCCGCAAAAGGTAGTAGCGCACTGCATCCACCCCATAGCGGTCGATCAAGATCATGGGATCAACCACATTCCCCTTTGATTTGGAGATCTTCCCTCCCTCCAGCAGCAACCAGCCGTGGCCAAAAATGGTGCGCGGCAAAGGGAGCCCCGCAGCCATGAGAATGATCGGCCAGATCACTGAATGGAAGCGGACAATATCCTTTGCCATCAGATGAACCGCATGGGGCCAGTAGTGTTCGAAACGCTGCTCCCCATCCTGCCATCCCAGAGCTGATAAATAGTTGACCAATGCATCAAACCAAACATAAACTACATGGTCAGGTGCAAAGGGAACCGGAATACCCCATTTGAAACTGGTCCTGGAGACACAGAGATCCTCCAGCCCGCTCTTGATAAAATTGATCATTTCATGACGCCGGGAAGCTGGTTGGATAAAGCCTGGATTCTCTTCTATATATTGCAGCAAACGGTCCTGATACTTGGAGAGCCTGAAAAAATAACTCTCTTCTTTAACATGCTCCACCGGCCGTCCGCAGTCCGGGCAGTTACCATCAACAAGCTGTCTTTCCAGCCAGAAGGCTTCACAGGGGGTGCAGTATAAGCCTTCATAATAGGACTTATAGATATCCCCTTGATCATACAGCTTTTGAAAAAGGGCCTGAACAGCCTTTTCATGGCGCCCTTCAGTGGTACGAATAAAATCATTATTAGTGATCAGCAGTTTTTCCCACAATTTTTGAAAGGAGGCCACAATCTTATCTACATAACTCTGCGGGTCCATACCCCGCTCCCTAGCCTTCCTTTCTATTTTCTGACCGTGTTCATCAGATCCTGTCAGAAAAAACACATCATAGCCCCGCATCCGTTTGTAGCGGGCCATACAATCTGCCGCCACAGTGGTATAGGCATGTCCGATATGGAGCCTATCACTGGGGTAATAGATCGGTGTTGTTACATAAAAAACTCGATCATTCTTGCTTTCACCTGCTGATGCCTTTTCTTCTATCACAGGTTTAACTCCTTTCATGGTAAATATCTTTAAGGAATAATTATACCAAAAAAGTAATCCTCCGGCCAATTCTTGCAAGATCTAGGACGGTGTCAACTTTTTATAGGATATTATTTTTCGAGATCATCATAGACTTTTGGATTTTAGAAAACACCATTTCCATTTCGTAGGCCATTTAAGCAACGAAACATAGGTATTACTTTACCCCTATTAAGTATTGTCACA
>JAAYWP010000129.1 GCA_012516535.1 Syntrophomonadaceae bacterium
AGCCTGGTGTTCCGCCAAAATCCTCTTAACCTCTTTAACCGCTTTATCCATCGGGGTTTCCTTATCTTTGCCCAACCATTGCTCCCAGTGGTATCTGTTGAAGAAGCGAGGACTCCAGATCTCCTCCCGGAAATACTTGAAGGTGTGCGGGTGTGCCATATAATTGCCACCTGGCCCCACTTCATGGATACAGTCCACAGCCAGATGATCCCGGGAGATTCTGGTTCCCGCTCCACTGTATCTGGCCATACTGAACAGTTCATCACAGATGGCCAGGAAGGGCAGGTAACCGGTTTTGCCCCCTTCCAGATATCCCACATCATGCACTAGGTTGCAGCCTTCCAATTGAGTCATCAGAATTGTGGCTGCTGCTTCAGCACCTGCTTGCACATCAGGCACAGGCGCATTGACACAACCGGCTTCTGTGAAGTTGGGCAGCCCATAGAACTGGGCAAGCTGTGTCATAATGCCGTAGTTCATATAGGTTTCAGGTGCACCATAGAGGGTGACAGTGGTCTTCATATCCATCGGTGTTGCACCACCGCCGATAATAATGGGAGCACCCTTCTTCTTTAGCTGAGCAATCACTACACCGGCCAGGTTTTCAGCATTCATCAGTGTAATACACCCTGCTTTGGTCACAGGTGTTGTGCCTCCTGCCAGGACTCCTGGTGTATAGACTACAGGAATGTTGTATTCGAAGCATTTAAACATTTTGCCCACCCCATCATGGGTGTGCACCAAAGGAGAGATAGGCTCGGAATAAAGAATAATATATGGATTAGCCTTTAGCTTTTCCACACCACCAACACAGGCAGCAGCCATCTGAATCAGCGCTTCGGTGTTTTCGGCATTATGGGCGGTGAAAATGATAGGCTTGCTGCAGTTTAAGGTCATGGCCTCAAACTGATGCAGATCGCTGACATCAGGATTGGTATCAGAAGCAATAGCATGGCTCATCAAAAAATCAAAGTTGGGAAGAGCGTCAACAACCCTAGATGCATCAACAACATCTTGTTTGGTAGATGTTCTGCGTTCATTGGTCTCTAAATCGATAGTGAATGGCAGATCAGATCCTGTTCCATAGTATACCCGGTTCTTTTCCAGGGGCATCACCCGCTCCCCCAACCTGTTGGCAACAACTATCCGTTTAGGAGCCAGCCGCAAGCACTCCTCTACCAGCCATGGCTGGATCCAGACATGCTCACCTTCGACCCGGCAGCCTGCATCCTTCAACAACTCTAGTGCTTCCTTATTCTTTACCACAATCCCAGTGCGCTCCAGCACCTCAAGTGTTGCATAATGGATTTGCTCAAGCTGCTCATCAGTTACCCATTTCAACTGAGGTGTAACCTGTTCACTGTAGTTTGATATCAACTTCTCCACATCGAAGCCTCCTTGTGATAAAAATTGAGGTTTAGCCTGAAATACTATCTCTTAGTAGTTATTCTGCCTAAATTTATAAAGCAAAAACCATGCCAAAAGAAAAAAACCTGATAATATCCCTATTTGCTGCCATGAGCAAAAAATCTATTCCCCTCAGACGCAAAAAATATTTGCGTTTATTTAAGGTTTTCGCTTAATTACCGCAAAAAATATTTGCGTCAGTAAATCAGGGTCAGGGCTTTTTCGTAACAAGGGTGTAACAAGTGAACGAGGTCGCGCACCGATCGCGCGCCGGGAAC
>JAAYWP010000130.1 GCA_012516535.1 Syntrophomonadaceae bacterium
AGTAATACCTATGTTTCGTTGCTTAAATGGCCTACGAAATGGAAATGGTGTTTTCTAAAATCCAAAAGTCTATGATGATCTCGAAAAATAATATCCTATAAAAAGTTGACACCGTCAAGATTAAAAGAAGTCTTGACATGAATAAAACATTTATGCTAGAATAAGTGGCAATATAGTAAAAAGATTATTATAATAGGATAAGTCAATGAAGGGGAAGAGTAAGTGGTATCTGGTTTCGCAGCGAGCCGGTGAGGGTGAAAGACCGGTAAAGCAGAACACTGAAGGCCGCCCTGGAGATGCCTGCTGAACTTAAGTAAGCAAGGCCGGAATTTCCCGTTACAAAAACTAGAGTGGACCTGTACAAGGTCAACTAGGGTGGTACCGCGGATAAAACCCCCGTCCCTTGATTATTATTCAAGGACGGGGGTTTCTATATGTTGACGAGGGGGGAGAATGGTGACTAATGAATCAGTAGGTAGATTTGTAGCTGAGGTTGTGCAGAAAATGCCGCCTTCCGGAATCCGGAAATTTTTTGACTTGATCGAAAAAACTAAAGGAGTGATATCTTTAGGAGTGGGAGAACCGGACTACATTACACCAGATGTGGTTCGAGAGGCCTGCTGTAATGCATTGGAAACAGGCAGGACCAAATATACATCAAATAGTGGTATACCTGAATTGCGTGAAGAGATCGCACACTATCTCCAGAGCAGGTTTGAAGTTCAATATTCACCAGAGCAAGTTATAATTACTGTAGGTGTCAGTGAAGCTGTTGATCTGGCTCTGCGTGCAATAACCAATCCTGGGGATGAAATATTGATTGGGGAACCCTGTTATGTGTCATATGCACCTGCTGTATCCCTGGCAGGTGGTATTCCAGTATTGGTTCCAGCCAGGGCAGAGGAAAAATTCAAATTAAAAAAGAAGGATATTATATCTCATATCAGCAGTAAAACAAAGGCTATTCTGCTTTCTTATCCTAATAATCCTACAGGTGCCATTATGGAAAGGGCAGATCTCGAAGAGATTGCTCAAATCGCTCGTAACTATGATCTCTTGGTTATTTCAGACGAGGTTTATGCTGAACTGACCTATGGAAAGAAACATGTGAGTATCAGCACACTTGCTGGAATGAAAGAGAGGACCATATTACTTAATGGTTTTTCCAAGGCTTTTGCCATGACCGGATGGCGTTTGGGCTATGCCGCAGGACCAAAAGAAGTCATTGACGCAATGCTTAAAATCCATCAGTATACTATGTTATGTGCTCCATCTTTAAGTCAGTTTGCGGCTGTTACAGCCCTAAGAGAAGGCATGCCTTTTATTGATGAGATGGTTAAGGATTATGATAAGCGACGCCGAATTATAGTCCAGGGATTGAGAGAATTGGGGTTGCCCTGTTTTGAACCTGAGGGAGCATTCTATGCTTTTCCCAGTATTAAAGGTACAGGAATGACCTCTGAAGAATTTTGTGAAAAACTCCTGCTTGAAGAAAAGGTAGCTGTGGTTCCAGGCAATGCCTTTGGCCCCAGCGGAGAGGGGTACATCAGATGCTGTTATGCTGCAGCTCAGCAGGATATTGAGGAGGCTTTAGAAAGAATACGCCGTTTTCTTAACAATCACCAATCAAAAACTGCTGTATTATAAACCGGTTAATGGAGAGTATTTCATATAATACTCTCTTTATTTTGCTTTCTTTTCAGAGTTTTGGCTTCCTGGTAACTTACAGCCAGCAGCCGCCTAATAAAAGGATGTTTCGTCCAGGGAATAATCTCTCCCAACGTAATGTAAACAGCGCATGCAATTTTGGCATGTGGTGAATACCAATTCCTGTTGATAAAGTTTTGCAATGTGGCAAGGATTTGATGTTTTATAGATAGGTTAAAGAAATCTTCTAATTTTGCTTCATCCTCTGGTAAAAAATTATAATTCTGCAGTGAATTCCAAAGAGGCTCTAATTCATGTGCTGTGAAGTATATTCCTGAAAAATCTGAAAGCTCAGCCAGTAGGTCCCCTTTGCGGAGTAAAGCAGGTATCTGTTCAATTATTTCTTGAATGTTGATCTTTTCGAATTGATAATATTCTGCTTTAGGGCTGATCAGCTGTAGAGTGTGAAACAGATGGTTGCGTTCTTTCTGAGTTATCCGCAGGTCGTTGATGGTAAGCATAAGTATTTCTCTGCCTACAAAGCGCACATCCCTGCTGACCACAGATTTTAGATCAGCAGTTGTTGGGAAGCTCCAGGTCAAGGGGAGGAAAGAAGCTATTCCGTTGTAAAGGTAGCGGCACTGAGGTATGAGGAATGACCTTAAACTATTAATATTAGGCAGCAAAGGATGGTTTATGTATACTTTATAAAAAAGAGTTTCCAGTGTTTCCTTGCATGACAGTTTTATAAATTTGTGAAATCGTGCTTGCATAAAAGGATATGACACTGATTCACTTTTCCAGGATTCTAGAAGAGCTGAAATGAATTTTTCGGTGTTGTTCATATTATGCCTTCCTTCAATTTTTTCTCTATACTATTTTTCCCATTTATATTATTTTAATCTTTATTTAGGTCATGAGCAGGTTTTTCAAGGTAGTTTGCCTAATATATTTATGGATTAACATTTTATTAAAAGGATGGTCAAGTTGGAAGACGGCAGCAGAATGGCTAGCAGATTGCATATTCCCGCACTATTTAGCAGGGATTTTTTTGCAGAGGGATTTACAGTGATCCCGAACCTGCTTATCAGATACAGTGGTAGACTTGGTTTAGATGGAATAGACCTCTTAGTTATGATGTCATTTTGTTATTTTCAACAGAGAGGGCAGTACGAACTTGAAATTAGCGATTTTGCCAGGCTTACTAATGTTTCTGAAGAATTGATCCAGAGATCGATTGAAAAACTGCATGACCTGGGTCTGTTAACTGATAAAGATCATTCTCTTGACCCCACAGGTTTATTTGAAAAACTAGCTGACCTTTGGGCAGAAGAAAAGATGCATCATGCATTTAAGCAATCGCAGGAGATGACAACACCGCAGATTAAAGCTGTTAATGAACTGCGCCTATCACCAATACTTCAAATTATTCATTTATTTGAACGTGAATTTGGCAGAGCCTTGACAGCAATTGAAGTTGATCAGATCAAGTGCTGGTACTATCAGGATGGATATTCAGATACCTTGATCAAAGAAGCATTAAAAAGAGCTGTGTTGCGCGGAATTTTAAATCTTAATTATATGGACAGGATTCTGTCATCGTGGGCGAAGAATAACCTCAAAACAACCGATGAGATCATTAAATATGAAGAAAAGTTTTTAGATAAAAAGAGGCATCATAAAGGAGCAGCAGTTAGTCAGAATGAAAAATATAAAGATATTTACTTAACATAATAAGGGTGTGAAAATGAGGGATGTTACTGATATTCTTAATAATTTAAGGAAAAACCTGCAAGGTAGAGAATCTGATGCACTGCAGCAAGAGGTTAAAGAACCATCTTGCAAGTTGTGCTATGATCGGGGAATTATATTGATAGATGGGGAAAGGGCACAGATTTGTAACTGTGTAAAGCAGAAACACCTAGAAAAGCTTTATCAATATGCAAATATAACCCCGGAAATAAAAAATTGTACTTTTGAAGCTTTTCAGTTGGACTATTATCAGGGGGAACACAGGGAAAGAGCGGCTAGGGTCTTGGCGGGCACACGCCAGTTTGCCTATAATTACTTAACAAATCCCAACATTCCTGGTCTTTTATTAACCGGAGATGTGGGATCCGGAAAAACCTTTCTTGCAGGAGCGATAGCTAATTTCTTATTAAAACAGGGAGTTCAGACCCTATTTCTTGTAGTTCCTGATTTTTTAGATGAATTGAGGGCAACTTATCATAAAGGTGGTGAGGAAACGGAAATAAATGAGATTTCATTGCTAAATGGGGCCCGCCAGGTCGATGTTCTTATTCTGGATGACCTGGTTGCTCATAACTATACACCCTGGACTTGCAATAAAATATATTCTTTGTTAAATTACCGGATGAATTATCATCTTCCGGTAATTATTACAACTAATTTGGATCTTTCAGAGATCGAAAAGTTTTTGGGAAAAAGGACAACATCCAGAATACTACAGATGTGTAATGTTTATAGGCTAACAGTACATAAGGATATCAGATACCAAAAATCTTTAGGAAAATAAAACTATTAATCAAGGAGGCAAGATCTGTTGACCTTTTACATGATAGAAAAGCACAGTCCTGCTTACAAAGTTACCTGGGGTATTAAAGACATCATCCATATTGAAGATACACCATATCAGAAGCTTGCAATTATTGATACTGTTGAATTTGGGAAAGCGCTGGTGCTTGACGATGCTCTTCAGACTACAGTAGATGATGAATTCTATTACCATGAGATGATCGCACATGTTCCTTTGTTCACCCATCCTAATCCCCGTCATGTTCTGATTATTGGAGGAGGGGATGGAGGAACGGCACTTCAGGTTTTAAAGCACAAAAACGTTGAACAGATCGATTTGGTTGAGATTGATGAACAGGTGATCAAAGCCTGTATCAAATATCTCCCTGAACTCAGTTGTTCCTTTGCTGATCCCAGGGTGAATGTGATCATAGCAGATGGTATCAACTATGTTGGCGAGAACAAAAATAAATATGATGTGATTATTATTGATTCAACCGACCCGGAACCGGATAACCCTGCTCTTAAATTGTACAGCAGGGAGTTTTATCAAAGTGTCTATGAATGTTTAAAGGCTGATGGTCTTTTTGTTGCACATACCAATACTCCCAGTTTTGCTTTTGGCAAGAAAGCCTTTAAAGAGATTTATAACCGAATAAATGCTTGTTTTCCATTAACAAAAGCTTATATTGTTTGTGTGCCTAGCTATATCAGCGGTTATTGGAGTTTCACTATAGGGTCCAAACTCTATGACCCTCAACAGGACTACCGTTCAGATGATACAATGGAGACTAGATTTTATACTTCAGAAATACACAAAGCCTGTTTTGTTTTGCCCCGTTTTATGCATGAGTTAATAGCAGTTGACAAAGGATCTTAAACATAATTAGCAGGAAACTGTGCTGTAGTGGAAGAAAAAATATAATCAACACAGGAGGCTAATCAAGATGAGCAAACTTGATGAGTTGGCTAGAGCTACTATTTTTTCTATAAAACCTTATGTGCCTGGTAAACCCATTGAGGAAGTTGAGCGGGAGTATGGTATTAGTGGGGCCATAAAATTGGCCTCTAATGAGAATCCGCTTGGCCCATCACCGTCAGTGCTGGAGGCTGTAAGAGCAGCAGTGCCGCGCATTTACAATTATCCTGATGGTAATTGTTACTATTTAAAGCGCGAACTGGCTAACTTTTATAATTTAGCTGAAAACAATTTCATTATTGGCAATGGCGCTGATGAAGTTATAAAAATTATCGGTGAAGCTTTCCTAGAAACTGAGGATGAGGTGCTATATCCCTGGCCTTCTTTTTCTGAATATATATTTGTGACTAAATTGATGGGAGCAAAACCTATCCCTGTAGAGTTAACTGCAGATTTCAAGTATGATTTCAAAAAATTTAATGAAAAGGTCAGCAGTAATACAAAACTCATTTTTATCTGCAATCCTAACAACCCTACAGGAACTTTTGCAAATAAAGCAGATTTACAGGAATTTATCGATTCGCTGCCAGCTGATATCTTAGTTGTTGTTGATGAAGCATATGATGAATATGTTACTGATCCCTCATACAGCAGTGCAGTTGAGTTGCTCAACAGCAAGAAGAAGGTTATAGTTTTACGCACTTTTTCCAAAATATATGGTCTAGCTGGTCTGCGTGTTGGCTATGGAATAGCCTCTCCTGAGATTATCTCTCTGTTGAACCGGGTCCGAGAACCGTTCAATGTTAACCTATTAGCCCAGGAAGCAGCAGTTGCTGCTCTCAAAGATCAAGAACATGTACGGCAGAGCAAAGATTTAGTTATTGAAGGAAAAAAATACTTGTATAAAGAATTTGAGCGCCTGGGTTTAGATTATGTACCATCAGAGACCAATTTTATTTTTCTGGATCTTAAGATGGATTCGATTAAGGTTTTTAAAGCTCTATTAAAAGAAGGGGTTATCGTCCGAACAGGTGATATTTTTGGTTATCCGACATATATCAGGGTAACAGTGGGAACAGCGGAACAGAATAAACGTTTTATCTTCAGCTTAGAAAAGGTTTTGGAGAGTATTGAATAAGGAAGCTGAGGGGTGGATTTTTATTGGAGGTAAGGTGTGCGCTCTGTGGAAAAAAAGAAATAATAACAGAGGTTCATAAGGACTTCGAGCGCCTGACCAAAAAACCCAAAACCATTTATTTTTGTGAACAATGTAATGCCAAATTGCAATACGAAGCAGTGGAATATAATAAACCTAAAAAGCCAATATGATCAAAGGGTGTCGAAGTAGTTCAAAGTGTGTTTTTATGTTTATTCAGAGATGAAAAATCTCTGAATTTTGTTTTTTTATTGTTTGCCACTAAAAACAAGTCGACATAATATATCATGATGTATGAAGGATTATTGAAAGTTATTAGCGAACAAGACCTTCCATAAAATGTTAAGAGGGGGGTTTTGTCTATGGCTAAGGTGAAAACCGAGCGTAAAATCGTAAATTCATTAAATAGTGGTTTTCTACGGGAGAGAGATAGTGAGGATATTTATTGGGATTTGGGTGATGGGGACAACGGGGAGGATGAGCAGATCAGCAGGACCATTAAAGAGCGGCTCCACCATTTAGAAACTGAACTTGGAGAAAGAAATAGGGTGATCAATACACTACGCAAACAAAGTGAAGAATATATGAAAACACTTGAGGAAAAGGAAAAAAAGCTGCACGAATTACAGATTATTATCAAAACAATGGAGGCTAACCTGCATCAGCTGGAAGGGGAACGAAAGCAGTACCTGGCAAAGATCGAGGAATACGGCAAGGAAATTGCTAGCCTTCAGGATAAGTACTCCCAGGCTGAAGAGGATATAAAGAATCTTACCAGTCAGTTAAAGGCCCGCACCCAGGAAAGCATTATTTTGAGTAAGGAAAACAGAGATCTCCAAAGATCAAATAAGCAAATGCAGGAGAGCATACTCCTTTTAGAAGACAAGGTCAGAGAGTTAAACATTGAATTAAATCAGCTTGAGCCTGCTAAAATTGAAATGGAAAAGAAGTTTAATCGGGCACTGGAAAGCCTAAGGAAAGAGGTTAAGGCAAAACACCAGGAGATAGTGCGGCTTGGTAGAGAATTGGAGGAGGTGAAAAAGAGGAACCAGGAGTATCAACAGATCAATGAAAATTTAGAGATGGAATTGGATATGCTTAATACAACAAATATATCTCTCCAGAAAAAAATAGAAAAGATAACACTTCAAAACAGCATATTAGAGAAGAAACTGCAGAATAAGCTTGTGAAGATAGCACTGGCTATAAGTGCACTTTTTAGGTGGAACCCCGAACGAAAGGCTCAGCGTAGGACGAAAAGTGAAAGCTTTTCATAAAAAAATGGTGCGCCCGGCAGGAATCGAACCTGCGCACCTGGCTCCGGAGGCCAGCGCTCTATCCTCTGAGCTACGGGCGCATCGTCGTTATAATTTTACCTGGAGTGCAGGAAGTTGTCAATGGCTTAGCCTTATCCCCTTGTTAGGTTTGTAGTTTTTGTTATAATAGAAGGACAAGGGGGTCGAAAATGTGGAGACTGTATTTAAAAATAAAACCTATATGAATTGGGATGTTACCCTGGATATAGCTAAAAAAGAGTTTTCTAAGCTGGATCCGAAAACCATGGCTTTCCGTGCGGGAGTCAAATATGCTGAGAAGGAAAGAGAGATCATTGTTCCTTTTTTAAACGAAGAGTGCAGGGTGCGTTTTCCCTCAGGTGAGGTGTACCATGAGTGTAAGGAGGTTCCACTGGATCATCAAATATTAATCCTGCATTATTTGAGTTCAGCTGAGGGTGTTCCTTTAAAACATCAGTGGATTTCCTTTAAAGAACTTCCTTCAGGCCAGATATACATCAATCCCTTTTACAATAGGGCTGTACGACCATTGGTCAAGTTTTTTGGGCAGAAACCTGACGCTCTGATTAAAGCAGGTAGGGCATTAGGCGGCAAAGAGATGGACATGGGTGACGCCTCAATCCAGATACCTGTATTCCCTATGGTCAATATTGCGTATATCGTCTGGGAGGGAGATGATGAGTTTCCAGCATCGGGAAATGTTCTTTTTGATGCCTCAGCGCCAAACTACCTTCCTACAGAGGATTACGCAGTTCTAGGCGGTATGATTGTTTTTAAGCTTAAAAAAATCGCTGACCAAAATGATTAGTGGTCAGCGTATAATTTTAACAAAAAGGTCACCTTGCATTTGGTGAGTGAATATAATGAAATAAACTTTTTTTTACGCGAGGTGATAATCTTGAAGGTTTATTATATCAGACTGCCTAAATTTCTGCGGGACATCCTTAGAAGATTTATCAAGTAGGGAAAAGCGGCCTATGTTTGGCTGCTTTTTTATTAGGTATAGGCCAAGCCGCAGATGCCACCAGCGGCGGATACCAGGATGGTGAAAAAACCTTTAATAACTGCTGCAGAAGCAGATATGGAACCCGGTGAGATCAATAGGAAAATTAGAATGAAAATGAGGTAATAACACAAACCAACCTCTGCTCCATATACAAGCCCTTTGCCTCCTGCCATTTTCGATGCAAGAAAACCACCAAAAAAACCACCAACCAGGAAACAGAATGTTCCAATAGGTTTGAGATAAAGTTCGGAGATGCTTGTGAAATGAAAAATTATGGATAGCAAGATAACACAGAAGATCCCGAGGATAAGGGCTGCCCCCGTGCCGTAAATAACTGGATTTTCAGCGAGGCGAAAGAAAGGATTTTTATCGCTATCCATTTTTTCACCTCCTTGTATTCTAGATTAATATTAAGATATTAAGAATTCAGTTCCCATATGACAAAGATAACATAGTGTAAAGTTTTTATAGGAGAAAACAAGAAGAAAAAGACAAGAGATCATCACTTTTGGTAAAATTGAATGCACCAAAACAAACCAACCAAAA
>JAAYWP010000131.1 GCA_012516535.1 Syntrophomonadaceae bacterium
CCCAGGATGACAAGAAAAATAGACAAGGTAATGATACTGCCGTATTCCGGTGCTGCAGCCTGCCCCGCTGCATTAAAAACTAGATGGCTAAACTGTGCCAACAGGGGTTCAAAGCCCTTGCTGACATATTTAAGGTAGCAGAAACAAAAAACAATAAAACACAGATACAGCCCGGCAGCAATTATATTAGCAACCAGCCAGTAGATCTCCCTTTTACATAAAAACAGAATAAATACTGCCACCACAGCCCCGCTGAAAACAAGCAGGGCATAGAAGTTGCACACAAAAGATGTGGTCACAAGGCCTGCTAAAAGGATTACCGCTCCAAAAACACCTGAGCGGGTTGTTCTATTATTGATGATTAGTAGTAGGGCTGTGATGATAAACAAGAGCAGCACACCCATGGTTTGGGTGCGCATCTCCTGGCCTAAAATATGCACCATGTTTTCCCATCCGTAAAGCATGGCCGCAAGCAGCCCTGTGCGCTGCTCATGGAGCCTAGCAACAACCAGATAAACCGCCAGGATAATCAGTATGTTGAGGAATGGCGGAACGACCCCGGCAAGTGTGACAATATCTGACCCGCTCACCAGTGATAAAAAGCGAAACAATACATACAAGCCCACAAAGTTAAGTGAGAGCGACTGCACATTTTCAAATAATATTTTCCCTGTATCAGTAAACAGGTTCCAATAGGTAAAGATATGCCTGTGAGGGTCTGTAAACCCTACAGGTACTCCTGCCTGTAGATAATAGATGTACTGCAGGGCAAGCAAAGGAATCAGCAGCAGGGACAAGGACTGGACACAGCTCAAAGAATGCCTTTCACTGAAAATGTAGAACAGAGTGGGGGTAACCATCAGCAGGATGCTGATCAGAAGAAGCCCTGACAAACCGCTTAACCCCCGGGCATTCACTAAAAAAAGCAAAGTGCCCACCAGCGTCAACAGCAGGCCCAATAAATACAATAAATAATGGTTTGGGTTATTTCTTGCATTTTGCATCTTCTGCACATCAATACTCCTTCAACCCCGCTCGGTGCCACCTCCGTCGGTGCCATATCCGTCGGTGCCAGGCTTGCGCTTTTGCTTTATTGATAGGCCGACTAGTCATGGGGACTGTCCCGCAACAGGCCCACCGATTATACGAATCTTTTCCGACCTCCGACTTCTTGCTTCTGACCTCTATTTCAGCCAGGCTTGCGTTTTTGCTTTTTATAAAATTTCTCTGCAAATCATAAACTTCCTGCTCATTCATTGGGGTACCAGCCTGACCGATCAGGAGCCGATCAGGGGGACTGTCCCCCCGCGCGATCAGGGGGCAGGTTGCCCGCGCGATCACCCAACCTGTCCCGCCGCGCGACGCCGCGCGACAACCTGTCCCACCGCGCAACGCCGCCCGATCACCGCACGATCGCGCGATGCCACCCCCGCACGCAGCAGACCCCCCGCAGACCCCCCGTATAGCCAAAAGCAAACGAACATCCCCATTCCATCCCCAGGCGATGTTCCCCGCACGGTGCCCACAGAAAACGCTTGCATTATATTGAGCAGTAGCCCAAAATAATATTCAGGAGTAATTTTGAACTCATTAACGAAGGAAGGGATATGCCCGATGTATAGTCCCAAAATTATTGAGCATTTTCAAAATCCGCGCAAAGCAGGCAAAATCCCCGATGCTGATGGTATAGCAACCATTGCTGAGGGGTGCGGCGACATTTTTCGTTTTTATGTAAAAATTCGCAACAACCGCCTGGAAAAAGTCGGTTATGAGGTCAAAGGATGCCCTGTAGCCATCGCCTGCTGCAGTATGACTGCCACACTTGCCGAGGGAAAATCCTTGGCAGATGCAATGATGATCACAAACGAGGTTGTGGAAAAAGCCCTGGGTGGGCTTCCCCCTGAAAAGAAGCATTGTTCCAATTTGGCAGCAGATGCTCTCTACGAAGCTATACAGGATTACCTGTACAAACGGGCTCTTGCCGGCAATACAGCCCCTGCAGCATCCGGTGATGACTGGCGCTATATGTACCTGCCGCGGGATGTCCCTGACAGCAAGGGGAATAGAAGATGATCTACCTGGATCACGCCGCCACAACCCCACTCCACCCAGAAGTAGCAGCTGTGATGTATGATGTGATGCAAAAATGCTATGGTAACCCTTCAACAACTTATACAATCGGACGGGAGGCCAGAGAACTGCTGGAGAATGCCCGCAAACAGGTGGCGGACCTCATCTGTGCCCAACCTGAGGAGATTATTTTTACAAGTGGGGGAACAGAATCGGATTTCCTCGCACTTTGGGGGGTAGTCTGCTCCCATAAAGAGCAGGGCTCCAAAAAAGGGCGGGGTTCCCATATCATAACCTCATCCATCGAACATCACGCTGTGCTAAACAATTCTGCCAACCTGGCCAAATATCTGGACTGCACTGTCACCTATCTGCCTGTTGACGGTGATGGACTGATCGATCCCGCAGATGTAAAACAGGCTATCAGAAGTGATACAACACTTATATCTATCATGCATGCCAACAATGAAATAGGAACCATAGAACCGATAGAAGAGATAGCCTCTATTGCCCGGGAAGAGGGGGTACCCTTTCATATAGACGCTGTGCAAACAGTTGGGCATATTCCAGTGGATGTAAATAAATTGGGTGTGGACCTCCTTTCCCTGTCAGGCCATAAGTTTTATGGACCAAAAGGGGTAGGAGCATTGTATGTGCGCCAGGGGACACCCTTCACCAGCCTGCTGCAGGGCGGTGGACAGGAAAGGGGTTACCGCTCAGGCACTGAAAACTTACCAGGCATCGTTGGGTTGGGAAAAGCAGCTGTTATTGCTCAGCGAGATATGGAGAAAGAACAACAGCGTTTGGAAAAATTGCGGGATGCACTGATCAAAGGGATTGAAGAACAGATACCGGGTGCACGGCTGAACGGCCACCGCACAAAGCGCCTGCCGCACAATGTTAATTTTGCCTTTCCTAATATAGAAGGGGAATCACTGCTGTTGGGCCTGGATCTGCAGGGCATTGCGGTCTCATCAGGTTCAGCCTGCAGCACAGGCTCTGAGGAGCCTTCCCATGTGCTGCGTGCTCTGGGGGGCTTACCGGATCAGTACCTGAATGGTGCGATTCGCATGACCCTTGGCAGATCTAATACCGAAGAAGATATAACCACCGTCATTGAAGCCCTGGCCACCCTTGTCAAAAAATTAAACCAACTCTTCTCCTCATAGCGCCGCATCGGTGCCACATCGGTGCCAGGCTTGCTTTTTTGCTTTATTGATAGGCCGACTAGTCATGGGGACTGTCCCGCAACAGACCCACCGATTATACAAATCTTTTCCGACCTCCGACTTCTTGCTTCTGACCTCTATTTCAGCCAGGCTTGCTTTATTTAACAGCCTGTCCGTGGTTAACACCGGGGTGTATGGTATTGCCTGCTGTTTTCCAACGACCAACCACTAACCACCAACGACCAAATTGGCCGATCACGGGGACAGGTTGACCGCGCGATCACCCAACCTGTCCCCCCGCGCGATCCGCCCCCCTGCTTCCCCCGACACACCAGCCGACACCGTTCACCCTTTTGCCGCCCACGAGCCACCTCCAGCCGCCGCCCGACGCCATCCGCCCCCTGCCGCCCATACCACATTACACTGCCCGGTCTGTAAACTGGCTGTTATAGAGCTCTGCATAAAACCCGCCCTTGGCCAGCAGTTCATTGTGGGTGCCTTTTTCAATTATTTTGCCTTCATTCATCACCAAAATCAGATCCGCGTCCCGTATGGTCGACAACCGGTGAGCGATAACAAAACTCGTTCTCCCTTCCATCAGGCGAGCCATTGCCCTCTGGATGAGCCACTCGGTTCTTGAATCCACATTGCTGGTAGCCTCATCCAAGATCAGAATCGCCGGATCTGCAAGGATCGCCCGAGCAATGGTGAGCAGTTGTTTTTGCCCCTGGGAAATATTGGAGGCATCTTCATTGATCACAGTATCATAACCATCGGGAAGGGCTCTGATAAAATGGTCCGCATGGGCAGCTTTTGCCGCCGCAATAATCTCATCCATTGTGGCATTCTCATTGCCATAGGCTATATTCTCCTTGACGGTGCCGTTGAAAAGCCATGTATCCTGTAGAACCATGCCGAAAATACTGCGCAGGTTGCCCCGCTTAATATCCTTAATATCGACACCATCAATGGTTATTCTCCCCCCATCTATTTCATAAAAACGCATCAGCAAATTAACCAGAGTTGTCTTACCTGCACCGGTCGGACCAACTACAGCAATTGTCTGCCCTTGTTTGACATCAATATTCATATCCTCTATTAAAGGGACATCCTTTTGATAGCTGAATTTAACATTCTGAAATCGCACATCACCCCTGGGGAACTCCAGCACCTTGGCATCAGCCTTATCCGGTTTCTCCTCAGGCTCGTCAAGGATCTCAAAAACCCGCTCTGCAGATGCAGCTATTGACTGAAAGATGTTTGCTATACTAGCGGTCTGAGTAATGGGGTGTGTGAAATGAGTGGCATACTGCATAAATGCCTGCACATCACCGATCTGGATCGCCCGCCTCATCACAAAAATCGCACCAACAACACAAACAAGCACATACCCTAGGTTGTTGATGAGATGCATCAAAGGCATGATCAAGCCAGACAAAAACTGCGCCTTCCAACCGGTTTCATAAAGCCTTTCATTGATCTCATTGAATTTTTCGATGGACTGCCGCTCCCGCCCAAACGCCTTTACTATCACATGCCCCCCATACATCTCCTCCACATGCCCGTTCAGCTCACCGAGCACCGCCTGCTGCCCTACAAAGTACTTTTGCGAGCGGCCAGCTATAAACTTGGTTACTATAAAAGAAAGGGGTAAAATGAGCAGACATACTAGTAGGGTCATTATCGGGCTGATGCTCAGCATCATAACAATGATTCCGATCAGCATCACTGATGCTGTCACCAATTGAGTAATACTCTGCTGCATTGTGCTGCTGATGTTATCAACATCATTGGTCACACGGCTCAAAATTTCGCCATGCGCATGGGCGTCAAAATATTTTAGCGGTAAACGGGTGAGTTTGTCGTTAATGTCTTTCCGCATATCGTAAACTATCTTCTGCACAACACCAGCCATGATGAACTGCTGTAAATAGCTAAATACTGCGCTAATCAAATAAAGCACACCCAGAGTGATCAGGATATACTTAATAAACCCGAAATCCACCCCGGCACCCGGCACTCCCTGCAGCCTTTGCATCATTCCTTCAAACAGCTCGGTTGTGGCCTGCCCCATGATCTTCGGGCTGACAATATTAAAAAGAGTGCTGAGGGCAGCCATGATAAATATCAGCAAAAACTGCAGCTTATATGGCTTTAAATAGGTGAGCAGCCTTTTTACTGTGCCTTTAAAATCTTTGACCTTTGCCGGCGGCTGTTTCAAACCACGTATGCCTCCGCCGGGCCTTCCAAAAGGCATATGTCTGCGCACTTCTCTGATATTCGTTTCACCTGCAGGCCTGCTGCTCTTTCCCCCTGCTGTATCTTTCATGCTAATTCCTCCAATGACATCTGCGAAGAAACAATCTCCCGGTAAACCCTACACTTATCTAATAGTTCTCTATGTTTGCCGACCCCCACAACCTTCCCCTCATCCAGCACCACAATCTGGTCGGCGTCGATGACAGTGCTGACTCTTTGAGCAACAATGATCATCGTTGAGTTGGCAGTTTCTTTTTTGAGAGCCTTCCGCAGCCTGGCATCTGTTTTGAAATCAAGGGCTGAAAAGCAGTCGTCAAACAGGTAAATTTCAGGCTTTCTGATCAGCGCCCGTGCGATAGAGAGCCGCTGTTTTTGTCCACCTGAAACATTGATTCCACCCTGTTCAATAAATGAATCTATGCCATCTGCCATTTGTGAAACAAATTCATCTGCCTGGGCAAGCTCTAGCGCTCTCTGAATCTCTTCAGTTGAGGCGTCTTCCTTCCCATAACGGAGATTTTCTGCTATGGTGCCGGTAAAGAGGACAGACCTTTGAGGAACATAGCCGATTTTTGCCCGCAGAGCCTGAATGGGCATCTCCCTGATGTCCTGGTTATCTATCAGAATCCTGCCGCTGTCCACATCATAAAAACGCAGAATAAGTTTTAAAAGGGTGGATTTTCCCGAGCCAGTACCGCCGATAATAGCAGTCACCTCACCGGGTTTTGCGCAAAATGAAACACCGCTGACAGCAGGTTTCTCTGCCCCCGGGTAGCAGAAGGTTACATTATCGAACCGGACAGCACCGGGTTTGTCGGGGTCGGTTGCGGATGTATCGGAATCTGCCGGGGATGCATCTGCAGTTGCGCTCATGGTAGTTGCGCTCGTGTCAGCTGCGGTTATTTCGGTTGCGCTCGTATCAGTTTCGGTTATGTCAGCTGCGCTTATATCTGTTGTACTCATGTCCGTTCCGCTCATGGTAGTTGCGCTCGTGTCAGCATGAGAATTTCCGCTGATATAAAAGCTAGTGTCGGTTTCAGCGGCAGAGTCTCGTCGAGAAATGTCGCTACCCACAGCACCAGCAGATGTTTCGGTTCCAGCGCCAGAATCTCGAGAAATGCCGCTACCCACAGCACCGGCACCAACCCCTGGAGTCCACGGCCCGTAAGCGGAGGAAGCAGACATTGATTGAACTTCACCGGTTGGTGTGGCAGCACTAATTCCTTCTGATGCCTGAGCTGATGCCTGCGCTGCCGTTGATTGAACAGCGTCAGTTGGTGTGGCAGCTCCAGAGCTAATTCCCGCCGAGGTATGAGCTGCTGTTGATTTAACAGTATCAGTTGCCTTGTCATCACCGGAGCCAATTCCCGCTGATGGACAAGCTGATGCCTGAGCTGCTGTGCCGGCCCTGCCACCGGTTTTGATGCCAATATGATCCGTATGAGCTGATACCTGTCCTGCCATACCGGCCCTATCTCCGGTTTCTATGATGCCAGCATGATTCCTTTGATTCCTTTGGGCTGATGATGTATGAGCTGCTGTGCCTGCTCCTGTACATGCGCCTGCTGCGCCGCTCCCTCCGGTATGTGGTGAATCCTTGATACCTCTTACAGCTATCGGCTTTGTGATTTTTGGCAGGCTCCCTCCGGTATCCAGCGGCTCCTTGATACTGCACTCTGTTTCCAGCACTTCATTGATCCTGGCAGCTGACACAGAGGCACGGGGGATAATAACAAATATCATAGACAGCATCATCATAGAGAACAAGATCAACCCCACATATTGAATAAAGGCCATCAGATCGCCGACCTGCATATATCCATGATCGATGCGAATGCTGCCGAACCAGATTATTGCAATAATTGTATAGTTCAAAATAAGGCTCATCACCGGCATCAAAAGAGCCATGATTTGGTTGACCCTCACTGCGGTCTCTGTCAGGTCAAGGTTTGCCGCATTAAACCTTCTTTTTTCATAATCAGTGCGGTTAAAGGCGCGTATCACCCTGATGCCGGTCAGCCTTTCCCGCAGCACCAGATTCAATCTATCCAGTTTGAGCTGCATCGCTTTAAAAAGAGGCATACCTTTTTTGACAACTAACATGATCACCATTGCCAACAGCGGGATTGCCAGGAAAATACCCAGCGACAGGACCGGGTCCTTATATACCGCCATAATAATCCCGCCGATGCACATCATGGGAGCCCGCAGCATCATGCGCATCATCATCATTGCGACATGCTGCAACTGCGTAATATCATTAGTAGTTCTGGTAATAAGTGATGCAGTCCCAAACTTTTCAAATTCCTGCAGAGAAAAGCTCTCAACCCGGCTGAAAACCTTGCCGCGCAACAATTTGCCGAATCCTGACGAAGCCCTTGAAGACAATAAACTAGAAAATACAGCACAAACCATGCCTAAAACAGCGATGACCAGCATCCGGCCGCCCACTGTTAATATGTAATCTGTATCTCCATTGACTATACCGTTATCAACAATATCTGACATCAAGGTGGGGAGATACAGCTCTGAAATGGCTTGAAAAAAAGTAAGGAAAAAGACAGCTATTATTGATGGTATATATGGTTTTAAAAATCTGAATAGTTTTAACACCAGTACCCTCTCCAGTCCTGGGAAGCGCCCCCTAATCAAACAACCTGCTGTGGGATAGTCATAGGCTGCGAGCAGGTAAGTCCTGGAAGCGCCACCTAATCAACACCCAGCGTTTCGTATAAGCGAAGCGCGCTGTGGGAAGCATGGGAAGCATGGGGACGTTCTTTTTGCTTCCATTTTGTGCTGCGTGTCCGGCCCGATCACTCAACCTGTCCCCCTGATCGCGTGTCCCCCTGATCGCGCGGGGGGACTGTCCCACTGATCGCGCGGTCAACCTGTCCCTCCGCGCGATCCTCCGCGCGATCACCCAACCTGTCCCGGTGATC
>JAAYWP010000132.1 GCA_012516535.1 Syntrophomonadaceae bacterium
GCAAGACTGGCACTGATAAACTAAAACGCAAGCCTGCACTGTTAAACCCCAATAAAGCAAAAAAGCAAGCCTGGCACCGTCTCTGGATGTGGTTTACATAATGACCATCCCTTTGATCATCTCTAAGCTGCGGGCGCGTTCTACTGCATCCAGTATGTTGTCCAGTGTGAAGCGGTCTGTGATTATGCTGCCGGCATCTATCTCATTTGAGCTGATCAGGTAGAGTGCCTCCCTGAAGTCCTGTGGTGTTGAGGCAAAACTGCCAGTGATCGTGATCTCCTGGTAGTGGATCCAGCGTGGGTCAAGGCTGATCCGGTGCCCTGCCGGAGGCCCGCCGAAAATACTGAACACACCGCCTTTTTTCACTAGCGGAAGTGAGTTTTCAATCAGCTGTGGGTTGCTCAGTGATGTGATCACCACATCTGCTCCATCGCCATTTGTCAGTTCTTTGACTGCTGTAATGGGATCTTGTGTTTGGGGATCGACCACAGCATCTGCACCCAACTTTTTGGCGAATTCTTGACGGTTGGCTTTTGGCTCAATAATAATCACATTTGCTCCCCGCCACTTTGCCAGCAGCAGGTGAATCATCCCCATGGGACCTGCGCCAACAACAGCTACCGTATCACCAGGATTTACTCTGTTGACCCGCAGAGCTGCCAGGCCGCAGGAGACTGGCTCAGCCAAGGCAGCCAACTCAAAGGGAATACCGTCAGGTATTTTGACAACACCTCCCACATTGAGTATCTGACGGGGTATGCGCACAAACTCGGCAAACCCTCCATCAATGCCATGAGCCAAGCCGAATTCGTGGCGGCAGAGGTTGTGCCTTTCATCCCTGCAATAATCACACTCTCCACAAACAGCGATGGGATAGACCGCTACCCGGTCACCGACCACAAAATTCTTTACCCCTTCACCTAAAGCAGATACCTCTCCAGCCACTTCATGCCCCAAAATGGTGGGCAGCTTTTTAGGCAGTCCCTGTCCCAGCAGTGTTTTTATATCAGTGGCACAGATCCCTGAAGCCCTCACCTGCACCACAATATCACCGGGTTCAGGAAAGGGACGGGGCACCTCCTCCAGGCGAATATCATTGGCGCCATGTACAACAGCGGCTTTCATTTGTATCTCACCCTTTCTGTATTCTCCTTTTCCCATTTCCGAATTTCACCCAACAGTTCAAAGAGCTTTTTCGGGTCCTTACGCCCCGGCTCCGCTTCCACACCTGAGCAGAGGTCGATCCCATCAGGGTGAACTATGTCTAAAGCGTTTCTAACATTGGAGGGGTTGATCCCCCCGGCCAGAAAAACCGGCAGGGGGGAGTTATCCACCAGGGAGCGAGCTAATTCCCAGTCGGAGGTCTGCCCTGTGCCCCCAAAACGCATCCCAGCTGAGGTTTTCACAACTGTATCCAGTATTACCGCATCTGCTCCTGCTTCGGCCAGATCCCTTAGCTGTTGCTGCAAATTATTTAGATCAGCTTGTGAAACTGTACCTGCTGGCGGCAGGAACAGGGACTGCCACCAGCCCACAGTGGGAAAAGACTCCTTTAGTTCATACAAGGATTCCAGGGACACCGGGCTTAAAAACTGCACTACCTGCGGCTGGCAGTGTTCTACAAGCTGTTTGATCTGCTCTTTGTTCTGCTGGAAGACCAGAGCAACCCCGGGAAGGGGGGCATTTTTAAACAGGTCAGCTGCAGCTTCTATGCCTAATCTGCGTGGAGAATAAGGGACATCGATGATCACTCCGAAATAATCTGCCCCAGCCTTATATACCAGTTCCCGGTCCTCAAGGCAGCTGATGCCGCAGATCTTAACCCTGCAGCCATCCCTCTTCAAGGTAGTTCCTCTCCTCATTATTTTCTATGATCCGGGCACCGGTGTTATCGACCTCTGTTTCGATGATCCTGCTGGACGGGATCCCTTGGTTACGCAGATATTTTAAAATCCGCTCATAAACCAGGGGTTTCCTGGTAAGGGCAAAAACCGTTGGTCCCACAGAACTCATCCCTGCAGCCTCTGCTCCCATCTCTCGAAAAGCCCCGATAAATTGAAATATTGGTGCTCCGAACAATCCGTGCTGCTCGCACTCCGCACGTTTAGAACCTGTGAAGGAGATATCCAGCAGGGCATCGCCGATGGCTTTCAGGTCTCCCTTTACCAGTGCCGGAAGGAGATCCAGCAGGATCATGTGAGCCTTGGGGTTCCCCAGCCGCGCATCTAAAAAGCGGGCGCGCCTGAGCAAAAGCCCCACCTCTGCATCAGCTGCTGTATCCTTTCCTGTGTATTCATCCTCCAGGCTGGGCACATCAGGGATGAGGATGATTACCTTAGTGTCCTCAAGGGGCGCCCGGTAAATGATCTCAGCATCATCTGAGCCCACAACAAGGCCGCCGTGAATCCCTACCATTGCCCCGATCCCAGTTTCAAATGTTCTAATTAGATAGCCGTTCCCTGAGGGGCTCTCTTCACAGGCATTGTATCCGGTGATGCGCCTGAGTTCTCTGTTGTTAAAGGGCCTGCCTAAAACCTCGTTGATGCCGATACAGGCGGCACACATGGTTCCTGAAGATGAGCCTAATCCAACATGGCGCCTTTTGTGATCATAAAGCTCAATTTCAAAACCTCCAGGGTATTGGAGAATTTCTTTAAATACCCGTGCAAAATGTAATGCGAGCAAAGGGCGCTCACCATTAACCACGATCTCTGGCCTTTTAATTGAGCGGACCCTGGCTTTGAGGGGAATCTTGACCCCTAAGCCGATCCCCCCGCCCCCGACCCGTTCAATGCTGAAACGGTTCATATCCAGCACTGACATGTGCAGTCGGGCGGGGACCATCACTTCTACCTCCCGTTCTACTACATGGGATACCGTGCGGGGGTTCACACCGCACTGTTCGGGATAGATGATGAATCTCTTTTCACCTGGTTCAAACTCTTCCAGCACAGCGGTCAATCGATCATAGGGGCTGCCGATAATGGGGATTTCGATTTTCTGTTTCTGGGGGTGGTGGCTGATTTTACTTAACTGCATTAATAATCCTCCTCTCCATCATACCGTACTTCCAGGATAAAAAAAGTATTGTTTGCGCCTTCTATCCCCCTTTCCAAAGCAGGAGGGCGGTTTGCCACGGAAGGAACAAAAAAGCACTCCCGCATAGGAGTGCTGACTCTCGCTGGAACCATGATCAGGTTTGATCGATCACTGGACCAACCTGAAACTGAGTCATTAGACTCCACTATGCTTCCATCCTGCCATCCTGCATTTTTTCAAAATAAATTCCTACCGTGTTACCAGTATTAGTATTTTATTATACATACAGTGGAGAATATTACAAGAGGAGTAAAAAAAATTTTACCATTTGCTTGACATTTTCTTAATCAGAAAAGGGCTATCTTTACATAATATAGAGGGTTATTAATCATCCTTATATACAACGAAAGGTCTCGGCACTGCAATGTATACAGCTTTACGGGGCAGTTATTGTCACCTTTATAGACAATTAAAGGCGAAAAAACTGGGCAGGGCAGCAGACGAATTTATACCGGTAGATAGAGCTCTAATTCTGCCTGAATGACCGGTAATTTATATTCCAAGGGCAGACTTGACTTATAACTGCCTTAGATTGGGGGTACAGGGTATATTTGGGAGATCATAAGTTTGAAATTCACAAATTGAATCTGTACTACGGTTCCAACCATGTATTAAAAAATATTGATCTGAACATTGCTGAACATAAGGTGACTGCCCTGATTGGACCATCTGGCTGCGGCAAGTCTACCCTGCTCAGAACACTGAACAGGATGAATGATCTGATCCCTGGGATACGAATCGAAGGGAGTATTCTCCTGGATGGGGAGGACATTTATCAGCCAGAGCTTGATGTGGTAGCCTTGCGCAAACGGGTAGGGATGGTTTTTCAAAGGCCAAACCCTTTTCCTAAGTCGATATTTGAAAACATCGCTTATGGGCCACGGCATCACGGTGTGCGGGATAAGGCAAAGCTGGCTGAAATTGTGGAATGGAGCCTCAAGAAGGCTGCTCTCTGGGATGAAGTGAAGGACAACCTCCATAAGTCAGCTCTGCAGTTGTCCGGGGGGCAGCAGCAGCGGCTGTGTATAGCCAGAGCTCTAGCGGTGAAACCTGATGTCCTGCTGATGGATGAGCCCTGCTCGGCCCTGGACCCTATTTCTACCGCCAGGGTGGAGGACCTCATTTATGATTTGAAAAAGGACTATACTATAGTTGTTGTAACTCATAATATGCAGCAGGCTGCGCGAATCTCTGAATATACAGCATTTCTGCTGAATGGTTCACTGATTGAGTATGATGAAACAAATAGGCTTTTTACCAACCCATCCAAAAAGGAAACCGAGGACTATATTACTGGCCGTTTTGGTTAGCAGGAAAAGGGGGGTAAGCCGGTGGCTAGAAAATCTTATTGTGAACAGCTTGCAAAGCTAAAAGAAGATGTATTGAAAATGGGGACTATGGTGGAAAAGGCTATCTGTCTTGCGGTGAAATCACTTAAAGAGCGGGATGATGAGCTGGCGCAACAAGTTATAGATGGGGATGATCTAGTAGATGATTTCACAGTGAGAATCGAGGACTGCTGTATCACTCTGCTGGCTCTGCAGCAGCCGATGGCACGGGACCTGCGAGTGATCACCGCAGCCATCAAGATCATCACAGACCTAGAGCGGATGGCTGACCTGGCTGTTGATATTGCCAAGGTAACACAGCGGATTTCCGGGCAACCCCTGATTAAGCCGCTGATTGATATACCCCGGATGATGGAGATCACTCAAAAGATGACTAGAATCAGTTTAGATGCTTATGTTAAGGAAGACCCTGAAATGGTGCAATGTTTGATTGATTATGATCATGAAGTGGATGCCTTGTATAATCAGGTTTTTCGGGAACTTTCGATTATTATGGTTGATGACCCACACACCATCAAACAGGCTGCACAACTCCTTTTAGTTGCTAGATATTTAGAGCGGATTGCGGATCATGCAACAAATGTAGGGGAGTCCATTTATTATATGGTTAAGGGTGAGCGTACTGAGCTCAACTTATAATTTAATACATTTGTTTCGAAAATACGGGGGTTCTGGTAGCTATTCACCAGAACTTTTTTTCTGATTCATGTGTTACCTGGGGCAGGGAATTCAGTA
>JAAYWP010000133.1 GCA_012516535.1 Syntrophomonadaceae bacterium
TTGTTGAGATTATTACCTGAGCAGAGAGAGGGGTTGCTGGGTGTCTGAGTACATCACTGTAGGGAAAATAGCTGCACCATATGGAGTGCAAGGAGCAGTAAAGGTAATCCCTCTCACAGATTTCCCTGAGCGTTTTTCAGCAAAGAGACATTATTTTCTCGTTAAGGGAAGCCTGAAGCTAAAGGTAGATGCCTGGCTGGTTGGCCGGAGTAAAAGGCAGTTAATTATGAAGATTGATGGTATTGATACTCCTGAAGAGGCCAGAGAATACCGGCATGCCCTGCTGCAGGTTCCCCGTGAGGAGGTTTGGCCTTTACCTGAAGGTCATTATTATCACTTTCAGGTGATTGGGCTACAGGTTCAAACTGAAGGAGGGGCTCTTCTGGGGACTGTTGTGGATATACTAGAAACAGGAAGCAATGATGTTTATGTGCTCAAAGATGAGCAAGGAAAGGAATTCTTGATTCCTGCCCTCAAAGAGGTTGTGAAGGGTATCCATCCGGAAAAGGGGTTGATGGTGGTACGACCCTTACCGGGTTTGCTGGAGGAGTGAGATTGTGCTGATTAGGGTTTTAACTATTTTTCCGGAGATGTTTACAGGAACCCTTCAGAACAGTATTCTGAAAAGGGCACAGGAACAGGGTTTATTGACTATTGAGTTGATCAATATCAGGGATTTTTCGTCAGATAAGCATAAAAAAGTGGATGATTACCCCTTCGGGGGTGGTGCAGGCATGGTAATGAAGCCAGACCCTTTTTTTGCTTGTTTTGATGCTCTGGATGTAACTGCTGGGGCCAGGGTGCTCCTAATGACCCCTCAGGGAGAGACCCTAACCCAGAAAAAGGCGCAGGAACTCTCCCAGGAAAAAGAGATAATCCTCATCTGCGGACATTATGAGGGAATCGATGAGCGGGTAAAGGCACTTGTGACTGATGAAATATCTCTGGGTGACTTTGTTTTAACAGGTGGAGAAATCGCTGCCATGGCAGTGATTGACTGTGTAGGACGTTTGATACCTGGTGTGGTCGGTACGCCATCATCCCTGGAGGAGGAATCGTTTCATATGGGACTGCTGGAGTACCCTCAGTATACCAGGCCGCGTATCTTCAGGGGTTGGGATGTACCAGAGGTGCTCCTTTCCGGAAATCACCAGGAGATCAAGCGCTGGAGACGGGCTCAGGCAATTACGAGAACTTTTTTTCGCAGGCCTGACCTGTTGGCTGATCTTCCCTGGGATGAAGATGACCGGAGGACCATTGACAAAATCCTGACTGCTGAATCTGATCAATGATTGTGGTTTAACAATTCCTATGCTATAATGACGGCGATATTTTAAGTAAGTTTTTTTGATAGGAGGCTATTCCTGTGGATACAATGAAGATGGTTGAGCAAGATTATTTAAAAAAGGATATTCCATCATTTCGCCCCGGTGATACTGTACGGGTTTATGTTAAAGTAGTAGAGGGTGGGCGTGAAAGAATTCAGGTTTTCGAGGGTACAGTCATCCGAAGGCGTGGCAGTGGATTAAATGAAACCTTTACTGTTAGAAGGGTTACTTATGGTGTTGGTGTAGAAAGGACATTTCTCGTTCATTCACCTCGTCTGGATAAGATAGAGGTGAAGAAAAAAGGAAGAGTTCGACGTGCCCGGCTTTACTACCTGAGGGATAGGGTAGGAAAAGCCGCACGGATTCGGGAACGGAAGTAGGTAGTTAAATTGTCCCAGGAGCAAGAAAAATATTCCCTATGGAAAGATATTTTACAAGCTGTTGTCCTGGCGATCATTTTAGCAACCGTTATTCGCGTTTGGCTGCTGGAACCCTTTTTTATTCCTTCTCCCTCTATGGAGCCAACTTTGTTCCCAGGAGACCGGATAATTGTCAATAAGATCGGTTATAAGTTTCGGGAGCCGGAAAGAGGGGATGTGATCGTTTTTCACTATCCCCTGGATCCGGAAAGGGATTTTGTTAAACGAGTGATTGCTTTTGAGGGAGAAATCATTGAAATACGAAACAATTATGTTTATGTCGATGGCCAGCGTTTGGAAGAACCCTATATACCGGATGTTATTAGTGGAGATTTTGAACCGGTACGGGTGCCTAAGGGGCATTACTTTGTGATGGGTGATAACCGGAACAACAGTGAAGACAGCAGGGAATGGGGCCCTTTAGACAAAGATTTACTGATAGGGAAAGCGATCTTTGTATACTGGCCCTTAAACCGGTTTGGTGTTATTGAGTGAGCATAATGTATAAGAGCGATTTTTTTAAAAATCTGAAAGTTGTCGATCTAGTATTTGAAGTTGTTGATGCCCGCTGTCCGTATACATCCCGCAGCCCTCAGGTACAAAGTTTGATCAAGGGGAAAGAGTCAATACTTATTTTAAATAAAGCTGATTTAGCTGATCCTCGGGTAACCAAGAAATGGGTTGAATTTTTTGCAGCTAGAGGGGAAAAGGCCTTTCCTGTTAGCACCCTTTTACGGCAGGGCCTTGGTGCAGTAAAAAAGATTCTATTGCTGAAGGCAGCAGACCTCAATAAGCTGTTAAAAGAAAAAGGCCGCCGGAAGAGGGATCTGCGGGTTGCTGTTTTAGGTATACCCAACACAGGTAAATCATCTTTTTTAAACAGTTTGCTTGGGAAGCGTGCAGTGAAAAGCGGTGATCGACCAGGTGTCACCAGGGGACCCCAATGGGTGCATCTTCAGGGCAGGATATCAGTTCTGGATACTCCGGGGCTCATCACTCCACAACTCGAGGATGAAGATGCAGTTTTTCGCTTGGTTATTACCAGGGCAATAGATCCTGATCAGCAGGATTTAATTTATTTGAGTGAGAAATTGCTACAATTCTTAAATGAGTGGTATCCCAGTGCTCTAATAAAACTAGGTCTGAGTAAAGGACAAGCTCCCACTCTGGAGAGTGTGGCAAAGGTAAGAAATTTTCTATCCTCACGGGGTGAATATGATCTGCAGCGTGCTGCGGTTTTTCTTTTTGCTGCAGGCGGGAAAGGCAAACTGGGGCGCTTATCCTTGGAAACGCCTGATGATGTTCGATAAATGGTCATTTTGATTTTATTCGCTCTTATTTGTTAGAATAAGGGCGATTATTACTTTGGGCAGGAATCATTTGTGGTAATAAGGAATTATATTAAAAATCAATTGGATACCGCAGCCCAAGGATGAACCGATATGAGTTATATAGAATTTAGTGAAGATATTGACCGCTTGTATCAGATGCACTTCTATGAGAGAAAGCTCTGGGAGCAGAATTTAGAATTAATAGCAGGGCTCGATGAGGCAGGTCGGGGCCCACTGGCAGGTCCTGTGGTTGCGGCTGCTGTGGTTTTAAGGAAAGAACTGCTTATCCCAGGTCTTAAGGACAGCAAGTGTGTATCTGAAAAGGAGCGCCCCTTGTTGGCGGAGAGAATTAAAACTTGTGCAGCAGGGTGGGGAATCGGGATAGCACCTGTTGGTTATATTGAGCGTTGCAATATCCTGCAGGCTACATTTTATGCTATGGTTCAGGCTTTACAGCGTGCAGGTCTGATGCCTGATCATGTTCTTGTTGATGGACGAATGGAAGTGCCAGGTCTAGGAATCCCCCAAACCCCAATTATTAAGGGTGATCAGAAGAGTGCTGCTGTTGCGGCTGCTTCAATTTTAGCTAAAACAACAAGGGATGCCATTATGAGATATTATCACTGTTTATATCCACAGTACGGATTTGACAGGAATAAGGGCTATCCCACAGCTGAACACCTGGCAGCGATAAAA
>JAAYWP010000134.1 GCA_012516535.1 Syntrophomonadaceae bacterium
CCCGGTTGTGGCCATCTTCGGCAAAACATGGGATTACCATGTAACCATGGCCTTGAAAACAACCCTGCAGGAAAACATCAATATGATCAAAGACACTGTATGCTATTTAAAGAAGCACGGCAGAGAAGTGATCTATGATGCAGAGCAGTTTTTTGACGGGTTTAAGGCAAACCCCGCCTATGCTCTGGCTACACTGAAAGCGGCTGCAGAGGCAGGTGCGGACTGGATTGTGCTCTGTGATACAAATGGCGGCTGCCTGCCTGAGGAAATTGAGCGGATTATCAAGCAGGTGCAGGAAGAGATCCACATACCATTGGGGATCCACGCCCATAATGATGGTGAACTGGCTGTAGCCAACAGCCTTGCTGCTGTCAAATGCGGAGCCCGGCAGGTCCAGGGCTGTATCAACGGTTTTGGGGAACGGTGTGGGAATGCCAATCTCTGCTCTGTGATCCCTAACTTACAGTTGAAGATGGGATTATCCACCATAGGTGCTTCATCCCTCAAGCGGCTGACTGAGGTATCCCGCTATGTGAGCGAAATCGCCAATATGAACCCTTTAAGCAATCAGCCTTTTGTTGGTGCCAGTGCTTTTGCCCATAAAGCGGGGATCCATGTGAGCGCCATATTAAAGGATCCTGTGACCTATGAGCATATAAACCCCGAACTGGTAGGAAACAGAAGGCGGGTACTGGTATCTGAACTGGCAGGAGCAAGCAATATCTTATTTAAGGCCAGGGAAGTCGGATTGGATCTGACCAAAGATAACGAGATTACCCGGCGTTTAAGCAGTGAAATAAAGGAACTGGAGCATAAAGGCTATCAGTTTGAAGGTGCAGAGGCCTCTTTGGAACTGCTGCTGCACAGGAGTGCCGGGCGGAAGGCGGAATTCTTTACCCTGGAGAGCCTGAAAATTCTGGTGGAGAAGCGACCTGCCAATGGAGATGGGGAGGAACTCATCAACTCTGAGGCCATGATCAAACTCAGAGTCGGTGATCAGGTGATGCACACAGCAGCAGAAGGAGATGGCCCGGTCAATGCTGTGGACAATGCCCTCAGAAAAGCGCTGGAGGGGTTTTATCCATCCCTCAAAGAGATGCACCTTGTGGATTATAAGGTGCGTGTTTTAGACGGCAAGGATGGTACCGCTGCTAAAGTGCGTGTACTGATTGAATCCGCCGATTCCGAAGGCACCTGGAGTACTGTAGGGCTGTCCGAGAACATCATCGAGGCCAGCTGGCAGGCCTTGACCGACAGCATGAACTACTTTCTTTTAAGGCGGCAAAATAAGAAGACTTGATAAATAAATTAGCCCGAGGAAAACTCGGGCTTTAACTTTCTATTTTAGGTTTCATGTGGCGGATATTGGGGATTTCGGCTGCAGGTATTTCTAAGCTCTCTTCTTTATTAATAACGGGGTAGATATTATAAATGGCAAGATCATCTAACACCCCTCCCATCAGCCGCAGCCCTTCCTCGAGTTTATTTGGGTCACCGATTGCTGTGATAACACAGGGAAAGGTGATTTTATTCCCATTTACAGTAACAGCCATATTATTTTCACCGCTCCAGTGAATCTTAGACCAGCTGGTCACACGGTGTTCGTTGATGGCGATGGCTTCAGCCTGGGCATTCCAGAGTTCATTGATAATATCTATCAGATCCAGGTACATGATAGGGGAATCGGCACCGATGGTAATGGTAATTCCTGGCCCCTTTACAGGCATAAGCCCAATGGCGGTTTTCTGTTTCAAAATATCCTGCTGCAGCTCTTTGGTCAGATTTTCGCCTGTAGATACATCGGTGCTAACTGCACGCAGTTTCTGATCAAGCACAATTAGTTCCTGTTCCAGCTTAGTTATTTCTTCATCATTTCTGCTCAACATCTGAAGCAGGTCATCTGTTGACTGCTGTGAGAGTTCCCTCAGGTAGGTCTGCTGGGTGCGGAACTGTACTGTAATCAGTACTCCCAACAGGATAAATGTAATAAAAACAGGGATTTTCCAGTTTTGCAGTTTATTCACTGTTATCCCTCTTTCTCTTCTTTAATCGGCGTTTTTCAACCCAAATATTCAGCAGTTCTCTTCTAATGATAGCCAGGTTCTGGAAAAGGCGGACACCAAAGGCGATAACAGCAGCTAGATAGAGATCAACTCCTAACTGATCCCCTAGATAGGCAAGCAGAGCAGCCATCAAGGTGTTACTAAAAAAGCCGGTCAGCAGGATGGCAGCATTAAATCTTTCTTCAAAAATGGATTTAATCCCGCCAAAGGCCGAGTCCAGCGCCGCCAGTACTGCTATGGAAAGGTATTTGGCCCACACCCCAGGTATTGGTATATTAAGAGCTGTACCGATGAGCAAGCCCACCAACAAACCCAGAAACGGTACCCACATATATTATTCCTCCTCCTTCGGTTGGGCATGGGTGAATTGATAACTGCCTTTGTAAGAATCTATTACCAAATTGTTGTGTTTTTCAATTTTCACCGGAAACCCAGACATCTTTAAAATGTTGTACTGGCTTCTTTCTGTCTCCAAAGCCCTGGTCAGATTATCAGGGTCTCCGATAGCCTTGATGATAAATGGTGGACCAAGCCGTTCTGCATTCACCTGGATGGTTGTCCCAACACACCTAATATCAGTTGGACCGATTACCCTCTGGTTGTTGATGGAAATTGCCTCCGCTCCAGCTGCCCGCAGTTCATATACAATATAGAGAAGGTGCTTATCATGGATTAAAAAGTCTTCAATTCTTGTATCAGGGTTTTTTTGAATTGCCAGTTCCTTTCCTTTAGTGTTGTCATCCAGATGGACAGAGATACCCTCTCCCTGCACAGGATATAAACCTGAAAGAATTAGAAGCTTGTCCAATTCATACTGCAGCTTTTCGGTTTCCAGCTTACCTTCTGATAGGCTTTTTTGATATTTATTCAGGCTTTCTCTTTTATCATGAAGGCTCTTTTTCAGCTGTTCCAGCTCTTCTTCCTGCTGCTGGACCATAGTGATCAATTTTTTGTTTTTTTGTTGGGTGGGGGAATCAGCTTCCCCGTGAACGGCATGTAGTGCCAGCATGAGCATAATTCCTGTAAAAAATAGCACAAATGCCAGTGGAAGCTGCCAATTCTTAAAAAATCTCACTAGAATTACCCCCTTTCTTTATCATGTTGAGGGTTTGTCATACACTTCGTTAACCAGTGCCATTTTCCTGCTGGCATTTTTTATGATTTTTTGTTGACGGAAGTGGTTTTTGTTTGCTCCAAATCAACACAGCAGCGACACTGAACAGTCCGATCACCGCACCGGCAGCCAGACCCGCAGGTGCTCCACCAACATCAGCAACTGTTCCACTGAAGAGGCTTCCCAGAGGGGCAAGCCCCAGGAAAACCAAGGTATAGACGCTCATCACCCTACCCCTCAAATGATCAGGGGAATTCAGCTGCAATGTGGTGTTGACCGAAGTGACAAAGGTTATCATTGACATGCCTGTTAGGCCAAGCAAAATCAGAGCCAGTAAAAGAGAGCGGTTAAAGGCCAGAAGCAGCTGAAAAAGGCACAAACCCACTGCACCACCCATTATAACATACCAACGGGGCCCCAAATGACTTACAAAGGCCAGACAAATTGCTCCGATTATCGATCCGATACCCATTGCAGACATCAGATATCCATACCCTTTGGCCTGCAGACCCAGGGTGTCTCGGGCGAGTACCGGAACCAGCACATGAAAGTTCATGGTAAAAATGCTCATTACGACCATCAGTGACAGCACCCGCAAAATTAGAGGGGTCTGGCGTATATAGTTTAAACCATCTTTGATTTTGGAGAGAACCATTACCTCAGGTCCTGCGTCTTTGGATGTGTCATCAACATGCAGTGACAGAAGGCCGAAGATCACCGCTAAATAGCTGGCGGCATTGACCAGGAAGCAGGGAGCCATACCCAAATGATCAATGGCAAAACCGGCGACAGCAGGGCCAACAATACGGGCACCGTTAAAGGCTGTGGAGTTCAGCACAATGGCATTCATCAGATCGCGCTTTCCCACCAACTCTATAATAAAGGACTGACGGGTGGGGCTGTCAAAGGCATTGATGGTTCCCAAAATTGCGGCTAAAACTAAAACATGCCAGTACTTTATAAGTTCTGTTAAAACCAGTAAGCCCAGGGTCAGTGCTGTTAATGCAGCACCGCTCTGAGTCACCAGCAGCAGTTTTCTTTTTGGCAGGCGGTCAGCTGCCACTCCTGCGAATAAAGAAAAAAGAAGCATAGGAGTGAATTGCACTGCAGTGACCAGCCCCAGCAGGAAGGGAGAATTGGTCAGCGTAAGTACCAGCCAGCCCTGAGCTACGTTCTGCATCCAAGTACCGATCAGAGAGATGAGCTGGCCTGTCCAAAAAATACGAAAATTGCGGTGTTTCAGTGCAACAACGGCCTGCAAGGCTCCTGCTCCCATTTATCTCCCCCCATTTCACAACAAAACCGGTTATAAAGACTGCGTAAGGCCGGGATCAGATGAACTATAGGTATGGATGACAAGGCATTATTAATTTATTATTATTAATCATATACCTTCTGTCTTGTTTTGTCAGTATAATGCGGTTTGCCTGATGATTTTATTTGTCAGAGGACAGCTATGTAGTGTATATTTAAGAAGGCTTTTAACAATGGAAAACCGGGTGAAAGAAGGATGTCCAGATTCCTGGCTTATTTTAACTACTTAGATCTGCGCACATTTATTGATATACTTATTGTTGCTTTTGTGATTTATAAGCTGCTGCTGTTGATCAAAGGCACAAGGGCTGTCCAACTCTTGAAGGGGTTAGCAGTGCTTTTGGTTGCCTCTGCGGTGAGCGCACAGTTTCACCTCTCCACCATCAGCTGGCTGCTGGGCAAAACATGGACTGCACTTGCTGTAGCATTGCCTGTTGTTTTTCAGCCGGAACTGAGACGAGCCCTGGAGCAGTTGGGGAGGGGCAGGCTCTTTGGGAGACGCTCCCTCTTGGCAGAGGAGGAGCTCAGACGTGTGGCCAAAAGCACAGCATCGGCGGTAGAAAACCTTTCCCAGCGGCGGGTGGGAGCACTTCTTGTTTTTACCAGGGAAACAGGGCTCTTAGAATATGTGGAGAGTGGAGTAAAACTGGATGCCCTGGTCTCTGAAGAAGCGATTATCAATATTTTTGAGCCAAACACCCCTCTCCATGATGGTGCCATCATTATCAGTGAGAACCGGATTTTGGCTGCTGCCTGTTATCTCCCCTTGACTGAAAACCCATTTTTAAGCCGCGATATAGGAACCAGGCACCGGGCTGCCATAGGCATAACCGAACAGAGTGATGCTGTTGCTGTGGTAGTTTCTGAAGAAACCGGGATTATTTCTCTGGCTAAAAACGGCAAGCTGGTGCGGGGCTTGAAAAGGGATGAACTCGAAAAGAAACTGGCTTATTTGCTTGGACCAGTAAAGGAAGAGGATAGCTTATGAAAGACATGAAGGACAGTAAGCTTTATAAATGGTTCAACCGCAACAATATCGGTTACAAACTGCTAGCAATATTGGTGGCGGTCATGCTTTGGTACTATGTAGCCGGACAGCGTGACCCTATTATCGAGCGGAACTTTACAATACAGGCAGTACCCCGGGGGCTATCCTCTGAGCAAGTATTGATTACACCCCTTCCTGAGGTCAAAGTTACAGTAAGGGGCCTGCAGAGCATTGTGCGTAATGTCAGGGACAGCGATTTAAGAGTCTATGTTGAGATAGGGGAAGGAGTAGTGGGAGAAAAACTCCTTCCTGTTAAGGTAGAAGCGCCCTTTGGTGTTCAGGTTGTAAAATGCGATCCTGAACAGATCAAGCTGGACCTGGACAGGATGACAGAGAAAAGTGTTCCTGTGCGCATCCTGGTACGCGGGGAAACAGCGGCAGGGTTTACTTACCAGGATCCTGAAGCTAAACCAGATGAGGTCACAGTTAAAGGCCCCAGCCGCTTTGTTGATCAGGTGCAGAATGTTCAGGCGATATTGGAATTGAATAATGCCAGCAGCAGTATCAGCCGGCAGGTTAAGGTGCAACTGCCTGATAATCTCCATGACAAAGTAACTGTAGAGCCGGGTTCTGTTCAGGTCAAGGTGAATGTGGTGACCAGCGGGCCAATCAAATATTTGACAGTGGTTGCTCAACTGCAGGGTGATCCTGCTGAAGGATATACTGTAAAAAACCACCGGGTAGAACCCAACAGGCTTCAGGTAACTGGATCTGCGGGACTTCTCTCTAGCATCAGCGAACTGCGCACTAAACCTGTTGATATAACTGGTGCAAAAGGGAATATCAGCAGGGAAGTGGAAGTAATACTGCCTGAGGGGGTTATCCCTCTGGCGCAAAGAACAGTAAAGGTCACTGTTGTGATCGAACCGCTGCCAGCAGAAGAAGAGGAGCCACCGGATCAAAATAATGATGAGCAATTACCAGGATGATAGAATAGTGATATAATACATAGTTGTTAAACACAAGTGAGCAAAGAGGGGAGGAAGCTGAAAGGATGGCTAAACTTTTCGGTACAGATGGGGTACGGGGTGTTGCTAACAAGGAATTAACCCCGGATCTGGCATTTAAGC